>DASSJR010000340.1:0-23871 GCA_035691135.1 Nocardioides sp.
CGGTTTGGGGAAGATCTCGGCGCTGGGATAGCCTTGCCCCGCTTCTCGCGCGAGTGGCGGAATAGGCAGACGCGCACGGTTCAGGTCCGTGTGTCCTAACGGACGTGGGGGTTCAACTCCCCCCTCGCGCACCCGGTTCTCGACGCCACGACTCCCCGCCCCGCACGCACGGTGCTGCCCTGAACTGATGGTCATCACGGGGCTAGATGAGAGTCCTCTCATGAATGTTCCGAAATTCTTTTACTTCGGTGACAATGTCCGCAGGGGCGCACTCCAGGGGGCGGACGAGACCAGGAGGTCGAACCGTGCATCTCGGGTCCCCCCTGCCCGCGCGACGCCGCAGGATCGCTCTCTACTCCCACGACACGATGGGACTGGGGCACACCCGGCGCAACATCCTGATCGCGGCCGCACTGGTGGCCGACAACCCGGCGACCGACGTACTCCTGCTCACCGGGGCTCCCGAAGCGACCGGGCTGCCGCTTCCACCCTCCACGGACGTGGTGACCCTGCCGGCCCTGCGCAAGCACGAGGACGGGCATTACTCACCGCGCTCGTTGTCGTGCTCCCTCGAGGACCTGTTGCGCACCCGCTCGGCGATGATCGAGGGTGCGTTGTCGGCCTTCGACCCGGATCTGGTCATCGTCGACAAGGTGGCCCGCGGCGTCGAGGGTGAGCTCGACGCCGCGCTGACGGCTCTGCGGGATCGCGGACGCACCCGCGTGGTGCTCGGGCTCCGGGACGTGCTGGACGTTCCGGCGGTGGCGCGAGAGGAGTGGGAGCAGTCCCGCACGACGGAGACGCTCCGGGAGCTGTACGACGCCGTGTGGCTCTACGGCGACCCCGACATCTACGACCCGGTGCTCGAGTACCACCTTCCCCTCGAGGTCGCCGGCATGATCAGCTACACCGGCTACCTCGCCGGGCCACGCCCTCCCTCGGTGCGGGCCCACCACGTCGCGGTGCCGACGCCGCCCGAGCAGCCGTTCGTGCTGTGCCTGGTGGGCGGCGGCCAGGACGGCCATCGCCTGGCCCGGGCGTTCGCCGAGGCGGCGTACCCCCGGGGCCACCAGGGGGTGCTGATCACCGGCGGTCACATGCCGGCGAGCGAACGGGACGCCGTCATGCTCGTGGCCTGTCGGCGGCACGACATGACCGTCCACGACTTCGTCCCGGGGGCCGACGACTTCATCCGTCACGCGAGCGCCGCGGTGTCGATGGGTGGCTACAACTCGGTCTGCGAGCTCCTGGCTGCGGGTACCCCCGCACTTCTCGTGCCCCGTGTGACGCCGCGTGCGGAGCAGGCGGTGCGTGCGGAGCGGCTGGCCCGGGCCGGCTGGGTGGACACGATCGCCCCGGCCGAGGCGACACCCGAACGGCTGGGCCGATGGTTGTCGGAGGCGCTCAGGAGCCCCTCCAGGCCGCGCGGCGACCTCGACCGCGGAGGACTGGAGCGCGTCCCCCGACTGGCGGAGGAGCTGCTGGGCAATCAGGTGCCTGGGGAGGTCCGCGATGTCGCAGTCTGAGCGCGGTCGCCCCCGGGTCGGGTACGTCCTCAAGATGTATCCGCGCTTCTCGGAGACCTTCATCGTCAACGAGGTCCTCGCGCTCGAGGCGGCCGGCGAGTGCCTCGACCTCTTCTCGCTGCGGTCCCCGGTGGACGGGCGTTTCCACGGGTCGCTGGCCGAGGTGCGCGCGCCGGTGACCTACTTGCGGACCAACACCAGGGCCGAGGACGCCTGGCAGCTTCTCCGGGAGGGTCTGGCCGAGCTGCCCAGCATGAGGGAACACCTGGCCGACGTCCTCGCCTTGCCCCACCGCGACGCAACCGGCGCGGTACAGCTCGCGATCGAGGTCCGCCGACGCGGCATCGACCACCTGCACGCCCACTTCGGGTCCATCGCGACCGAGGTCGCCCGGGTGTCAGCCCGGCTTGCCGGGATCAGCTACAGCTTCACCGCGCACGCGAAGGACATCTTCCACAGCTCGGTCGATCCGGTGGCGCTTCGCGAGAAGCTCAGCGACGCATCCGCCGTGGTCACCGTGAGCGACTACAACCTCCGCTACCTCCAGACGACGTACGGCGATGCCGCGGACCGGGTCGTCCGGATCTACAACGGACTCGATCTGGACCGGTTCCCCTTCGCCTCACCGGAGACGCGGCCCCCGGTGGTGGTGGGCGTGGGCCGCCTGGTCGAGAAGAAGGGCTTCACCCACCTGGTCGACGCGGTCGCCCAACTGGTCCGGGACGGGCGGAACGTGCGGCTCGACCTGGTCGGCGACGGCGCCGAGGAAGTCGCGCTACGAGCGCAGGTCGGTGCGCTGGGACTGGACGGCGTGGTGCGGTTCCTGGGAGGGCTCCCACAGCAGCAGGTCCGCGAGGTCGTCCAGCAGGCCGCGGTGCTCGCCGCTCCATGCGTCGTCGGGACCGATGGCAACCGTGACGGCCTGCCGACGGTCCTGCTCGAGGCGATGGCGCTCGGCACTCCCTGCGTGGCCACGCCCGTGACGGGCATCCCCGAGGTCGTGCGGCCCGACCGGACCGGGTTGTCGGTGCCCCCGGGCGATGTCCCTGGGCTGGCCACAGCACTTGGCCGGCTCCTCGACGACAGCCGGCTCCGGGTGGCGCTGGCAGCGCAGGCCCGGACGCTGATCGAGAGGGAGTTCGACGTGGGACGGACCAGCGGTCAGCTCAGGGATGTCCTGGGCGCCGCGGCCCGCAGACCGGTGCCTGCGGAGGTCCTCTGATGCGGGTTGCCTACGTCTGCACCGACCCCGGAGTCCCTGCCTTCGGGTGCAAGGGCGCGTCGGTCCACGTGCAGGCGGTCCTGGAGGCCCTGCTCCGGCGCGGGGACGAGGTCCACCTGGTGACCGTCGCCGGCCGCGGCCGGCCACCGAACGGCCTGGCCGGCGTGCACCTGCACCACCTTCCCCTGTCCGCGACCAGGGACGCCGCCCAGAGGGAACGCCGAGTGCGCGAGGCCGACGCCGGGGCGGCGGACGCGCTGGCTCGGCTGCACGCCGCCCTCGGGATCGACCTGGTCTACGAGCGGTACTCGCTCTGGGGCGGCGCGGCGATGGAGTGGGCCGCGACCACCGGGGTGGCCAGCCTGCTCGAGGTCAACGCGCCACTGGTGCAGGAACAGGCCTCCCACCGGGTGCTGGTCGACCGACGTGGAGCAGAGAACGCGGCGCTCCGGGCACTGTCGAACGCTGGAGCGGTGCTCTGCGTCAGCCACGGTGTCGCCTCCTGGGTCACGAGCCGGGTGGGCACGAGCGACCGGATCCACGTCCTCGCGAACGGCGTCGACACCCGCCGGGTGACCCCGACCGACCGTCCGGTGGCACCCGCAGCGGGCACACCGTTCACCATCGGCTTCGTCGGCACGCTTCGGCCGTGGCACGGGATGCCGGTGTTGGCGGACGCCTTCGCCGCGCTGGTGGCGACCGACGCGACGTACCGTCTGCTGGTCGTCGGAGACGGTCCGCTCGCCGGGGAGCTCCGGTCGCGCGTGGACACGTCCGGACTCAGCTCCCACGTCGAGCTCACCGGTGCCGTGCGGCCGGACCGGGTGCCCGACCTCCTCCGGCGGATGGACCTGGCCGTGGCGCCGTACCCCCCGATCGACGACTTCTACTTCTCGCCGCTGAAGGTCTATGAGTACCTCGCCGCGGGACTGCCTGTCGTGGCCAGCGACGTCGGCGACCTGTCCACGGTGCTCGACGGCGGTCGACTCGGTGTCCTGACCGAGCCCGGGGACCCCGCGGCCCTGGCACAGGCCATCGCTTCGCTCCGGGCCGACCGCGGACGACGCGAACGGATGCGCAGTGCGGGCCGGCGCCACGCGGTCGAGAACCATGACTGGGGCCAGGTTGTCGACACTGCCCTGACGCACGCCGCCGTGGGCGCGCCGACGAGACCGCGCGGGGAGCCGACCGAGCTGGGTGAGCGCGATGCTGCTGCCTGCTGACCAAGCTCTCGTGCTCCGCGACCAGGACCTGCCGGCACTGGCCCTCCTGCTCGACGAGGAAGGTCTCGGCGCGTGGTTGGCGGACCAGCACGGCGTTCCCGTTCGCTGGAGCACCCGGTACCTGCGCTACAAGCAGGGCACCAGCTGTGTCATCGCCGGCGACCTCGAGACGCCCGAGGGGACCCGGCACTGCTTCGCCTCCGCGCACGCCAGCGACGCACTCGAGAAGGTGACCAAGAGCCTGCGCCGCGCCCCCGCCGGTTCGGTGCTGGGCACCGATCCCGCCCGTGGCCTGGTCGTGGCGACACCACCGGCCGACCGCGACCTGCCCGGGCTCGCCCTGCTCGATGACGCACGTCGCACGCGGCGTCTCCTGCGCGGCCTCGTCGGAGACCGATCCGGGGTACGTGACGCAGACCTCCGCACCCTGCGCTACAAGCCCCAGCGCCGATGGGTCGGCGTCGTCCGGCTCCGGCACGGCCCCACGATGGTGCTCCGCGTCTACCGACCGGCCGCAGCCCGGCGGGCGGTCGAGGCGATCCGAGCGTGTTCCGTCGGCTGCGGGACACCAGCACTGATCGGTGCCGACGAGTCCCGTGGGGTCGCAGCAATCGAGCACGTCCAGGGCGCCGCACTGTCACGCGTCTCCGGCGCCGGGGGGCCTGACCTGGCCGCCGTACGGAGCGCAGGCAGCGCCCTGGCCCGGCTGCACAGTGCGCGCAACGTCGCACTCCACGGCCGGGGCAATGCGGACGCGGATGCCGTCCTGCTGGCCGCGGATCAGCTCGTTGCTCTGCTGCCGGACCAGACCGACGACGTCCGTGCCCTGTCCGCGAAAGTGGCCGGGCGGCTCCTCAACACCGCAGAGGTCCGGCTGCCGGTCCATGGTGACTTCTCGCTGGACCAGGTGGTCGTCGACGAGACGGGCGTCGCCAGGTTGATCGACCTCGACGAGGCGCATCTGGGCGACCCAGCGTCGGACCTCGCGTGCGTGGCCGCGGCCCTGGCGCGCGACGCGGTCCTGGGCAGCGTGTCGGCTGACCTCGCCACGTCCTGGCTCGAGGCCCTGCGCGAGGGGTACGCCGACGTGCTCGCCCCGCCCGCCGAGGAGCGGCTGGCCGTGCACACGGCCGCTCACCTGCTGCGGCGTGCGGTGGAGCCCTTCCGCCTGCGCCAGACGGCCGACTGGCCCGAAGCCGTCGGGGAGCTCTTGACCCGGGCCCGTCAGGTCGTGACCTCCGCGAGCTTCATGGAGGGCGTGCGATGACCGGCGTGCTCGATCGGATCGCCGAGACGCTGGCGCGGCGTGGCCTGACACTCACCACGAGCCACCCGCGTGGGCAGGGGTGGCTGAGCCTCCAGATCGCGGACGTCGACGGATCGCCGGTGGCAGGGCAGTGGTTCGCCGATCAGGAGCGGGCGTCCGTCGTGGCTGCCCAGACCGAAGCGCGGGGATCGGTCCCTGTGCCGGTGCTCGACGAGGCAGTTCTTGTGCAGCGCGAAGGCGTGGACCGGAGGCTTCCCGCCCTGCATCGTCTCGTCGCATCGCCGGGCGCCACCCTGGTCACCCATCGGGCAGAGCGGCGCGGCGTGGTCCGCGGCGTCGAGCGCGACGGTACTGCGACCTACACCAAGGTCCTGCGCCCGAGCCGCACGGCGGCGACGCTTGCCCGGGCCCGCCTGGCCGTCGACGGCGTCGCCGTGCCGCCGGTCACGGCCAGTGATGTCCGCCGGGGCACGGTGACCTGCGAGCAGCTACCAGGTGTCCGCCTGCACGCCCTGCTGGCTGATCCTGCGGTCTCGTCCCGCCGCCTCGGTTGCGTGGCGCGCGCCGTGGGGGAAGCGCTGGCGCGGCTGCATCGCACCCTCCCGCCCGATGACCTCGGCTGGCACGACGCCTCCGCCGAGCTCGAGGTCACCCAGGGCTGGTGGGACCACGCCGCGACGTACGGATTGCTGGACGCCGCGCTGATGGGCTCCGAGACGACCGTCCCCGCCCACCTGGAGCGGTTGCGCGCGTTCGCTGCCGAGCGCGGATCCAGCCCGACTCTGATCCACCGGGACCTGCATGACAAGCAGGTGCTGGTCGGGGGTGGGGACGCGGTCGGCATCCTCGACTTCGACCTCGCCACGACCGGCGAGGCCGCACTCGACCTGGCCAACCTGCTCGTGCACCTGGAGCTCCGTGCCCTCCAGGGCCTCTGCCCGGCCGAGACCAGTCGAACCTGCGCGGAGTCGCTGGTGGACGGGTACGCCCCCGACCCCAGCGTGTGGCGGCGGGTCCCCGGCTACGCGCTCGCGACGCAGCTTCGGCTGGCCGCCGTCTATTCCTTCCGACCGGGCAGCGCCTGGCTCGGACCGTTGCTCCTGGCCCGGGCCCCCGGACCGCTCAGGCAGCAGGAGGTGTTCGCATGATCCACCACATCAGCGTCATCGGGACTGGCTACCTCGGGGTCACGCACGCGGCCTGTCTGGCCGAGCTCGGCCATGAGGTGATCGGGATCGACGCCGACCCGGGCAAGGTGGCCAGGTTGGCCACTGGTCGGCCGACGTTCTACGAGCCCGGTGTCGCCGAGCTGCTGGAGCGGCACACCACGAGCGGTCGGCTTCGCTTCTCGACGGACCCGGAGGAGGCGGCAGCGTTCGCCGACATCCACTTCCTGTGCGTCGGCACGCCGCAGAGTCCTGATGGCCCGGCCGCGGACACCCACTTCCTCATGGCTGCGGTCGATCAGCTCGTCCCTCATCTCGAGCGACCGGCCCTGGTCGTCGGCAAGTCGACCGTCCCGGCCGGGACGGGACATGCGATCGCCGAGAGGGCGGCCGGCCTGACCCGTCCGGGCGTCGACGTCGAGGTGGCGTGGAACCCGGAGTTCCTCCGGGAGGGACACGCGGTGCAGGACACGCTCAGACCGGACCGCATCGTGGTGGGGGTCTCGTCGGCAGAGGCGGAGAAAGTCCTGCGCGACGTCTACCGCCTGTTGCTGGACGACGGCGTACCCCTCGTGGTGTCCGACGTGGTCACGGCCGAGCTGACGAAGCTGTCGGCGAATGCGTTCCTCGCCACGAAGATCTCCTTCGTCAACGCGATCGCCGATTTGTGCGAAGCCGCGGGCGGCGACGTGGTGACGCTGGCCGAGGCGCTCGGGCTCGACGCCAGGATCGGACCCCGATTCCTGCGGGCCGGCCTGGGGTTCGGAGGCGGGTGCCTGCCCAAGGATCTCCGGGCCACGGTCGCCAACGCCGACGAGCTCGGCGCCTCCACCACCTCGGCCCTGTTGCGGGAGGTCGACTCGGTCAACCAGCACTGCCGTGCTCGTCTGGTCGACGTGGCCGTGCAGCATTGCGGAGGGAGCCTCCGGGCCCGCCGGGTCGGCGTCCTCGGCGCCGCGTTCAAGCCCGGCACCGACGACGTCCGGGACTCGCCCGCCCTGGACGTGGCCGTACAGCTCCGGGCGCGAGGTGCGCACGTGTCGGTGTATGACCCTCAGGCCAATGCAAACGCCGCCTCCGTCCAGCCCGCGCTCGAGTACGTCGACGCGATGGAGGAGGCGGTCCGCGACGCAGACCTGGTCCTGCACCTCACCGAGTGGCCGGAGTTCCTCGAGGCTGATCCGGCCGAGCTCCTGCCCCTGGTCTGCGAACCCTGCATCGTCGACGGCCGCAACGCCCTCGATGCGGACCGGTGGCGGTCGGCGGGCTGGTCGTACGTCGGGGTAGGCCGGTCGGGGACGGACGGCTAGATGACCCGCCCCAAGAACGTCAAGGAGCTCACCCCGCGCCTGGGGCACATTCTCAGACGCTTCTGGCCCTACACGCGCAACTACCGCCTGTTGATGACCGGCTCGTTGCTGGCGCTCATGGCCGAGGTGTTCTTCCGTCTGCTCGAGCCGTGGATGCTGGCGCTCGTCCTGGACCACGTGATCATCCAGCAGTCGGGTGCGCCGCCCAAACTGCCGCTCGTCGGCGAGATGGCACCCACGACCCTTCTCGTCGTGGCCTCGGTCGGCCTGGTCCTGATCGTCGGTCTGCGTTCCCTGACCGTCTACCTCAGCACCGTGGGCTTTGCCCTGGTCGGCAACCGGGTGCTGTCGCAGGTCCGGGCCGATCTCTACCGTCACCTGCACGAGCTGTCGATGTCGTTCCACACGACGGCGCGCCGGGGTGACCTCACCGTACGGGTCATCGGCGACGTCGGCATGCTGCGTGACGTCCTCATCACCGCGGCTCTGCCCATGCTCGGGAACGGCATGGTCCTCGTCGGGATGGTCGTCGTGCTGTTCTGGCTCCACTGGCAGCTTGCGGCGCTGGCGATGGTCACGGTCCCGCTGTTCCTGCTCACGACCCTGCGGCTGACCGACAAGATCCACAAGGTCTCGCGGGAGCAGCGCACCCGCGAAGGAACCATGGCGTCCGCAGCCGCGGAATCGCTGGGCGCCATCCACATCGTGAAGGCCATGTCGCTCGAGGCGCAGTTCGGCAACGCCTTCGCCAACGAGAACCAGCGCAGCCTCAAGCAAGGGGTCAAGGGAGCCCGGCTCTCCGCACGCCTCGGCCGCACCATCGACCTGCTCGTGGCCACCTCGACCGGCATCGTCCTGTACTTCGGTGCGACCTTCGTCCTCAGCGGCCAGATGACCCCGGGTGCGCTGGTCGTCTTCATCTCCTACCTCAAGACGGCGATGAGGCCGATGCGGGACTCCGCCAAGTACACCGGCCGGCTGGCCAAGGCGACTGCTGCGGGTGAGCGGATCCTCGAGGTGTTCGATCTCGAGCCGGAGGTCCGGGACCTTCCGGGCGCGGTCGCGGCCCCGCGGCTGCAGGGCCGGGTGTGCTTCGACGACGTCACCTTCGGCTACAAGCCGGGATACCCGGTCGTGAACGCCGTGAGCATCACGGCCGAACCCGGTGAACGCGTGGCACTGGTGGGGCCCTCGGGCAGCGGGAAGTCGACGCTGCTGAACCTGCTGCTCCGGCTCTACGACCCCGTGTCCGGTCGAGTCATCGTCGACGGACGCGATGTCCGGGAGTACACGCTCGCCTCCCTTCGGACGCAGATCGGTGTCGTTCTCCAGGAGACGGTGCTGTTCGCGGCCAGCATCGGCGACAACATCGCCTACGGGAATGCCGAGGCCTCGCGAGACGAGGTGGAGGTCGCCGCCCGCATGGCCAACGCCCACGACTTCATCATGGCCATGCCCGAGGGTTACGACACCGTGGTCGGCGAGCGCGGAGTGACGATCTCGGGTGGTGAGCGCCAGCGGATCGCGATTGCTCGCGCGGCCCTGCGCCGCGCCGCCATCCTGGTTCTGGACGAGCCGACCACCGGCCTCGACGACGAGAACGCCCAGCAGGTGACCGAGGCGCTGGATCGGCTGGCCGGGCGGTGCACGACGTTCCTGGTCACCCACGACCTGCGCCAGGTCTCGCGGGCTGACCAGATCATCCACCTCGAGGCGGGCCGGATCGTCGGGCCCGATCTGTCGCCTCGTCTCCTGGGCGGGGCCTGAGATGCCCGACGTGAGGTCGCGGACGAGCGCCGGCCCCAACCCCTACGTCTTCGCGGTCGGGTGCCCCAGGTCGGGCACCACCCTGCTGCAGAGGATGCTGGACAACCACCCGATGCTGGCGGTGGCCAACGACTCGCACTTCATCCCGAGGGCCGTCGAGGGCGTGCCCCTCGGTGTCGATCCCGAGCTCACCCCCGAGCTGGTCGAGTGGGTGCGCACCTACCGACGCTTCTACCGGCTCGGGCTCGACGACGACGACGTACGCGAGGCCGCCTCCGTGGCCAGCAGCTACGCCGGGTTCGTGGGCGCCCTCTACTCCATCTATGCACGCAACCACGGCAAGGAGCTGGGCGGCGAGAAGACGCCCGACTACGTCCGGCACCTGCCGCGGCTGCACGCCCTGTTCCCCGACGTGCGGACCATCCACATCGTTCGGGACGGCCGGGAGGTCGCCCTGTCGGTGCTGGAGTGGGCGCACGACGACAAGGGCCCGAGCAAGCTTGCGCTGTGGAACGACGAGCCGGTGGCCGTCTGCGCGATGTGGTGGAGGTGGCTGGTCACGACCGGCCGCCACGACGGCCGGACTCTCGGCCCGGATCGCTACCGGGAGACCCGCTATGAGGAGCTGGTCGACCATCCGGAGGCGACGCTGGCGGGCCTGGCTGAGTTTCTCGGCCTCCCGACCTCTCCGGAGATGGCGAACTTCCACGCCGGTCGGACGATTCGACGCCCCGGGTTGTCGGCGAAGAAGGCCTGGCTACCTCCCACCGCCGGACTCAGGAACTGGCAGGCAGACATGCCGGCGCGAGATCGCGAGCTGTTCGAGGCATTGGCGGGCGACCTGCTCTCGGAGCTGGGCTACGAGCTGAGCGTGGACCTCGTGTCGGCCGAGATTGCCGAGCTGGCCGAACGCTGCCGCCGCTGGTGGGAAGGCGAGCTGGCTCGGCGGGCGGACCACCGGCTCAGTGCGACGGAGGCTGCCGGCACCTGATCTCGGCTCAGCCCGGGGAAGGACGGGCGCGTCGCACGTCACATCGCGCCGCCGTGACTTGCTGTGATCCCCTGCGTTACATACTGTGAGTATGAATCAGACCCGGGGTCTCCCGGTGGAAGGGGGAATCATGAAGCAGTACCGCATGGCGCAGGGCACGCTTCGTGCTGCTGCCGCCGTCCTGGTCGCAGCTTTCCTGGCGGTCATGGCACCGGCGAACGCGGTGTCCGATCCCGGGCAGGAGCTGCACTCGCTCCAGCACGTGCGCGCGACCGGCTCGGTCCACTCCGGAGACGGGATCTTCCAGAGGGGCTGCCAGAGCCACGGCTACCGCTACCGGGTGCGGCCCGGCGGCAGCGACTGGTCGCTGGAGCTGTTCCTGATCGGCCCCCGTGGCAAGCAGATCTCCACGGGTTACGAGTTCAACGGGCACGACCCGAACCGCGGCCGCGGTCGCTTCCACTTCTGCTCGCAGTCGACGCGGCCGGGGAGGTTCACGGTGCGGTCCCGACTGACGTGGGACGACGGCGAGTACCACGAGAAGTGGCTGGCGCCGCGCACGATCCGGTTGCACCGCTGATCGGGTCGTCTCACTTTGTGAGCCGCTTGCGCCTTCCTCGTGACCTGGGCGGCACCGGGTCGTTTTGAGAAGCAGCCCGGCCGCGGGCCGGGCCTTACTTTTCTGGAGGCACAAGTGAAGAAGAGAAGGACGATCGCCCTCGTCGGGGTGGGCGTGGCCGGTGCCGCGCTCGCGCTGTCGGGGGCGAACGCGTTTGCCGGACAGGAGGACGCCGCCACCGGCGGCGGTCAGATCCTGGTCGGCGACAAGGGCGCGGGCGACACGGTCGCGTTCACCGCCCAGGGAACGGCGGAGGCCGCCCGGGGCCAGGTCCAGTACGTCGACCGCGAGGGCGGCACCGGCCAGGGACAGACCGTCATGCACGGCACCGTCACCTGCATCGACGTCCAGGGCAACGTGGCGCGGATCGCGGGTGAGTGGCGCGACGGCGGAACCTTCGGCCTGTACGTGCAGGACAACGGTGAAGGGGACGGGAGCGACATGATCGCGCTCACGCCCAACCTGACCGACTGTGCCGAGGACCGCGAGGACGACGACCCGACCGGTCTCGCTCGCGGCAACGCGCAGGTCCGGGACCGCGGCTAGTCGCAGATGTTCGACCACAGGATCACGAGGGTTCTCGCGGCGCTGGTCGTCGCGGGTGCCCTCGTGTCCTGTGCCGCCGACGCTGAGCCTCCGGCGTCCGGCAAGAGGGAGGGACAGGGCAAGGCGGCCCACCAGAAGCGTGCGGACCGGAAGTCCGGTCCCCAGCACGGCGCCGCCAAGCCCGGGCACGCGAACGCGGCGATCCGCCGCGGCGACGGCGATTCGGCCGGCACCGGTCAGGCAGGCGCCGGTGCGACGAGCGCGAGCGGCCCCACTGGGGCGATCCAGGGCAACGCAGCTGCGCCGTCCCAACCGGTCTGGACCCCGTCCTGCACCGACGACACCTCAGGCGACACGGACTCTTCCGGCTCCGCCCCGACGTACGCCGACCTCAGCAGCGGCTGTCTGAGAGCCGACGGTTCGCAGCTCCTGCTCGCAGCCAGCAGCGCCGGCACGGTCCCCACCCGGATGCCCGACCAGAACACCCAGCTTTCCTATGGCTTCGAGCTGACGGCTCCCTCGGGTTCCACGCTCTACATCCACGCGCAGGCGAGCCCTTGGGGCTGGGCGACCTACCTGAGCCGCGGCGATGGTGAGCGCCAGCTCGGCCGGCCGGCCATCGACGGCGGACGCGTCGTGCTCAGGCTGCCGCTCGCCGAGCTGCGCGGTGCGCCGCGCCTCCAGTGGACCCTGGAGTCGAGCTGGTTGAGGTCGGGTGTGCTCGGCACCGACTACGCCTTCGACTCCGCGCCCAACGGTGGGGCGGCCAGCTTCCACCACTGACCAACACGTCAGGGCGCTGGAGCCAGGGATGGTCACGCGTCGACGAAGGGGACCTCGAGCCGGTCCGCCAGCTCCGCGGCCGTGACGCCGAAGGTCTCGGCGAGGCTGACCCCTTCGGGACCGATGTCGAAGACGGCGAGGTCGGTGTAGACGCGGTCGACGCAGCCGACCCCGGTGAGCGGGTAGGTGCACTCGGGCACGAGCTTGGGGGTCTCGTCCTTGGCGAGGAGGGTCATCATCACGAACACCCTCTTGGCGCCGATCGCGAGGTCCATGGCGCCCCCGACAGCCGGGATGGCGTCGGCGGCGCCGGTGTGCCAGTTGGCGAGGTCACCGTGGTGGGAGACCTGGAAGGCGCCGAGCACGCAGACGTCGAGATGGCCGCCGCGCATCATGGCGAAGGAGTCGGCATGGTGGAAGTACGACGCTCCCGGCAGCTCCGTGACGGGGATCTTGCCGGCATTGATCAGGTCGGGATCGACTTCGTCGCCGACTGCGGCCGGACCCATGCCGAGCATGCCGTTCTCGGTGTGGAGCACCACTCCCGCATCAGGGGTCAGGTGGTCGGCGACCATGGTCGGCTGGCCGATGCCGAGGTTGACGAATGAACCGGCCGGAATGTCGGCCGCGACCCGGGCGGCCATCTCGGCTCGGGTGAGGCTCATCCGAGGTTCACCACCCGGTCGACGTAGATGCCCGGCGTGACGACGACCTCGGGGTCGATTCCGCCGATCTCGACGACCTCGTGGACCTGGGCGACCACCGTGTTGGCCGCGGTGGCCATCACCGGGCCGAAGTTCCGTGCGGTCTTGCGGTAGACGAGGTTGCCGGCGCGGTCGGCCCGGTGCGCCCCGATGAGCGCGACGTCGCCCTTGATCGGGTATTCGAGGACGTAGTTGCGCCCGTCGATCTCGCGGACCTCCTTGCCCTCGGCCAGTGGCGTGCCGACCCCCGTGGGCGAGAAGAACGCCCCGATCCCCGCGCCGGCGGCCCGCATGCGCTCGGCCAGGTTGCCCTGCGGCACCACCTCGAGCTCGATCTTCCCCGCGCGGTAGAGCCCGTCGAACACCCAGGAGTCAGCCTGGCGCGGGAACGAGCACACCATCCGGCGCACCCGGCCCTTGGCCAGCAGTGCGGCCAGCCCCGTGTCGCCGTTGCCGGCGTTGTTGGAGACGACGGTGAGGTCGGTCGCGCCCTGACGGATCAGCGCCTCGATCAGGTCGACCGGCATCCCCGCCATGCCGAACCCGCCGACCAGCACGGTCGATCCGTCCTCGACACCGGCCACTGCCTCGTCCGTGGTCTCGCAGACCAGGGTCATGAGACGTTCTCCAGCACCACCGCCAGCGCCTGGCCGACACCGATGCAGATCGCCGCCACACCCCACCGGTCTCCCGACTCGCGCAGGCGGGCGGCGAGGGTGCCCAGGATCCGGCCACCCGAAGCACCGAGCGGGTGGCCGATCGCGATCGCCCCACCCTTCGTGTTGACGATCTCCGGCTCGATCCCCCACAGGTCGACGCAGGCCAGGGACTGGACCGCGAAGGCCTCGTTGAGCTCGACGTGGCGGACGTCGGTCCACCCGATGCCGGCCCGGGCGAGCGCCCGGTCGGCGGCCTCGACGGGCGCGGTCCCGAACCACTGGGGCTCGGTCGCGGAGGCGCCGCGACCCGCGATCCGGGCCAGCGGACTGGTGCCAATACGGTCCGCCGCGGCCTCGGAGCCGATCAGCACCGCCGACGCTCCGTCGTTGAGCGGAGATGCGTTGCCCGGCGTGATCGTGCCGTCAGGACGGAACGACGGCGACAGCCCGGCCAGCTTCTCGGGAGTGGAGCCGGGCCGGATTCCCTCGTCGCGGGACAGCTCCACGCCGTCGACCGGCGTCACGATTTCGTCGTAGAACCCCGCCTCCCACGCTGCGTGGGCGAGGTTGTGGGAGCGGGCCGCAAAGGCGTCCTGCCGGTCGCGCCCGATGCCGTACTTGTCGGCGATGAGCTCGTTGGCCTCACCCAACGAGACCGTCCACTCGGCGGGCATCCTTTCGTTGACCAGCCGCCACCCGAGGGTGGTGGACACCGCCGTCACATGGCCGGCGGGGAAGGCCCGTGACGGCTTCGGGAACACCCACGGCGCGCGGGTCATCGACTCCACACCGCCCGCGACCACCACGTCGGCGTCCCCGGTCTCCACCGTGCGCGAGGCGATCATCGCCGCGTCGAGGCTCGATCCGCACAGTCGGTTGACGGTGGTCGCCGTGACCGAGGTCGGCAACCCCGCCAGCAGCACGGCCATCCGGCCCACGTTGCGGTTGTCCTCACCCGCTCCGTTGGCGTTGCCCCACACCACGTCGCCGATCGACGCGGGGTCGAGGTCGGGCGCCGTGCCGAGCAGCCCGGTCAGCGCGGTCGCGGCGAGGTCGTCCGGACGTACCTCGGCCAGGGCGCCGCCGAACCGACCGAACGGGGTGCGGGTGGCCGCGTACACGAAGGAGGTGCTCATTCGTCTTCCTCTGCGAGGACCTGCTGGGCGATCCGGAACGCCGTGTTGGCGGCCGGAACACCGCTGTAGATCGCGGTCTGGAGCAGGAGCTCCTTGATCTCGTCGACGGTCAGCCCGTTGGTGCGAGCGGCGCGCAGGTGCATCGCCAGCTCCTCGTGGTGGCCGCCCGCGACGAGCGCGGTGAGCGTGATCAGGGACCGGCTGCGCCGGTCGAGCCCCGGTCGGGTCCAGATCGTGCCCCACGCGTAGGTGGTGATGAGCTCCTGGAACTCCCGGGTGAACTCGGTGGTCGACGCGTCGGCCCGGTCGACGTGGTCGTCGCCGAGTACCTCGCGGCGTACAGCCATGCCCGCGTCGTACGTCGTGTGGGGCTGCTCCTCGCCGAGCACATGCTGCCGGATCAACCGGGCGACGACGTCGGGCGCCTCGGCCGGAGCGAGGTGTGCCACCCCCTCGAGCTCCACCAGCCGGCCGTCCTTGACGCCCGCGGCGATCTCGCGGAGCCCCTCGGTGGGGGTGGTGACGTCGGCCGCGCCGGCGACGGCGAGCACGGGGGCACCGATCTCGGCGAGCCGATCACGGACGTCGAAGTCCGAGAGGACACCGCACACCAGGCAGTAGCCCCTGTCGTCCGCCTCCTGCAGGGCGTGAAGCAGGGCAGAGCCGCGCTCGGGCTCGCGGTCGAGGAACCCGGGCCCGAACCAGCGGCCGACCGAGGGGGACACCATGACCGACGTCCCGGAGCTGGTGACCTGACCGATCCGGTCGGACCACATCCCGGGGTCGCCGATCCGGGCGCCGGTGCACAGCAGGACCGCCGCGCCGACCCGGTCGGGCGCGTCGAGCATCAGCTGGAGTCCGACCGCTCCGCCGACCGAGTCGCCGGCGTAGGCGAACCTGCCGCCGGGCTCGCCGCGCTGGGCGAGCAGGGTGTCGACGACCTCGAGCACCCCCGCGGCCAGCTGCTCCATGGTGTACGCCTCGTCGGGGACGGACCGGTTGTGACCGTGGCCGGGCAGGTCCCAGGCGACCACGTCGAAGGCGTCGGTGAGCTTGGCCGCGCAGGCGCTCCACAGTGTGGTTGCCGAGGTCCCGAGGGACGGGCCGAGCACCAGCAGGGGCAGCTCGCCGCGGTGGCGGGCGCCGGTCAGCCGTACTGCGGTGATGGCGGGGATCACGTGGCCTCCTCGCTCTTCAGTGACCGGCGTGCCCGGCCCAGGACGGTGTCGATGATCTCGTCACTGGCACCGAGGTAGTCCGTCGAGGGCGAGTGACCTGCCAGCTCGGCGATCGCGCTCTGCTCGGAGCCGATGTCGGCAGCCCCCAGGGTGGCCGCCATCCGGTCGGTCCGCACCTGGAGTCCGGCCAGGAGGTCGGTCGTCTGCGCGCCGGCGACGACGGTACGCCGTACCAGCGTCGCGACCGTCGTCCACTCGAGGTGCCACGGACCGGCGGCTCGCTCGTCGACCGAGTTCGCGGCCGCGACGTGCAGGGTGGCCGCGAGCTGCGGCGCGGCGAGTGCGGCACGACGGATCAGGGCGGACAGCACCGGGTTGTGCTTGTGCGGCATCGTCGACGAGCCGCCCCCCTCGCCCTCCGCCAGCTCGCCGATCTCGGGCCGGGACAGGGTGAGCACGTCGTGGGCGATGCGTCCCCAGGCGTCGGTGCAGCCGACCGCCGCGTCTCCGATCCGGGTGACCGGCGCGCGTGAGGCGTGCCAGGGAATCGCGGGCGCGAGACCGAGGGCGCCGGCCAGCTGGTCTCGCGCCGTGGTCGGGTCGAGTCCGAGCTCGACGACCGCGGACAGGGTGCCGGCGGCCCCGCCGAGCTGCACGGGGAACGAGAGCGGGGCCAGGCACGCCTCGGCGTCGAGGACCCCCGTCAGCCAGCCCGAGGCCTTGAGTCCGAATGTGGTCGGTACTGCGTGCTGGGTCAGGGTTCGCCCGACCATCGGGATGGTCCGGTGGGTCTCGGCGAGGTCGGCCAGCATGGTGACCTGCTGACGCAGGTCGCGGCGGACCGCGGACACTGCGTCCCGCAGCAGCACCATCAGCGCGGAGTCGACGACGTCCTGGCTGGTGAGGCCCCGGTGCACCCAACGCGCCGCGTCGCCGTCGAGACGTTCGCGCAGGATCGCCACGAGCCCGATCACCGGGTTGCCAGCACCCTCGGAGGGGACCGACGCCGGGTCGACGTCGGGCAGCGGCCCGTGGGCGATGCCGAGCACGTCCAGCCAGGCTTCCTCGACCATGAGCATCGCCCGGAGGAACGACCGGTCCGTGAGGTGGTCGCCGCCCCGTGCGTCGCCGGGCCACAAGAGGTCGCTCATGCGGTCAGTCTCGCGGAAAGGCGAGGAAGACGGTCTCGTCGTCCCCCTGCAACCGGATGTCGAACAGGTAGCCGCGCTCGTCGGCCGTGGCGACGAGGGTCGCCCGGCGGTCCTGTGGGAGGGCTTGCAGGAACGGGTGGTCGGCCGCGTCCGGCAGGTAGGCGCGCGTGAACAGCCGGTCCAGCAGGCCGCGCGCGAACACGGTGATCGCGAAGAACGGCCCGATCGGCGCCAGCGTCGTGAAGGTGTAGCGACCTTCGTCGTCGGTCGCCGCACGGCCCCAGCCGCCGTTGCCGCGGGTGAGCTCGACCAGCGCGTCCGGCACCGGCTCGCCGGCGCCGTCGAGGACCTGTCCGCGAAGGGTGATCGCGTCCGGGTGCCCGGGGGAGACGAGGTCGGCGTACCCCTCGCGGGCGAGCGCGAACGAGAAGAAGGGGCCGACCGTCTGGCCGGGGGTGGGCGCGAGGCTCATGACTCCTCCTCGCGGGGCGTGCGGTGGCCGCCGGTGAGCACGATGTCCCACCGGTAGCCGGTGCACCACTCTGGCTCGGTCACGTCGTGGTCGTACGACGCCACCAGCCGCTCACGCGTCCGGGGGTCGAGGATCGACTGGTAGATCGGGTCGAGGGCGAACAGCGGGTCTCCCGGGAAGTACATCTGGGTCACCAGCCGCTGCGTGAAGTCGTGGCCGAACAGCGAGAAGTGGATGTGCGCCGGTCGCCAGGCGTTGCGGTGGTTGCGCCACGGATACGGGCCGGGCTTGATCGTCGTGAACGCGTACCCCCCCTCGGCGTCGGTCAGGCAGCGCCCGAGGCCGGAGAAGTTCGGGTCGATCGGCGCCGGGTGCTGGTCCCTCTGGTGGAGGTAGCGGCCCGCGGCGTTGGCCTGCCAGATCTCGACCAGTTGGTGGCGCACCGGCCGGCCGTCGCCGTCGAGCACCCGCCCGGTCACCTTCATCCGCTCGCCGAGGGGCTCGCCGGAGTGCTGCACCGTGAGGTCGGCCTCGACCGCGTCGATCTCGTGGTCACCGAAGACCGGGCTCGACAGCTCGATTCCTTCGGGATCCGCGGGGTGCTGGGCCTTGGTGGGGTGCCGCAACAGGCTGGAGCGGTACGGCGGGTAGTCCAGGCGCGGCTGGGGCTCACCGTCCACCGCGGTGGCGGCGGCCGCGGCCATTTCGGCATCGACCTCGGCCTGGGTCGAGTGGGCCGTGTCGGAGGAGGCCAGCAGGTCGGTCACGCTCCGACGGTAGGGCGTGGGAGCCGCCCGCTGTCACATCTGACTTCCACTGAGTGGAAGCCCCGGCTGGCCAGTGGGTCGGGACGACGGAGACGGTGGGTGGACCGAAGCGCCATCCCGGCAAGGAGTTCCCATGTCCCCCTCTCTGCGCACCACCGGCCCGACGACCGGAATCACCCCACGGGCGGCGGCCAGTCTGTGGCCGGTCGTCCTCTGCTGGGTCGCGGTCGCACTGGACGGTTTCGACCTGGTCGTGATCGGTGCGGTGATCCCGGTCCTCCTGGAGTCCGGCGACCTGGGGTTCACACCTGCCGCCGCCACCACCGCTGCCACGATCGGGCTGGTCGGAGTCGGGATCGGCGCGGTCGCGATCGGCCCGTTGACCGACCGCTTCGGACGGCGACTCAGCCTGATCTCCTGCGTCACGCTCTTCTCCCTCCTCACCCTCGCCGTCCCGCTGGCGCAGAGTGTCACCCAGTTCACGACGCTGCGGTTCCTGGCCGGCCTCGGGCTGGGTGCCTGCCTGCCGACGGCCTTGGCCTACATGACCGAGCATGCGGCCGCCGGACGCCGTGGCTCGGCCGTGACCCGGATGATGACCGGCTACCACGTGGGCGCCGTCCTCACCGCTATCCTCGCGCTCGTCCTGATCGAGCCGCTCGGCTGGCAGTCGATGTTCGTGGTCGGCGGCCTCGCCGGTCTGGCCACCGTCCCGCTGCTGTGGGTGAAGCTTCCGGAGTCCGAGGCCTACCTCACCGCCGTCGGTCGACGAGAGACCGGCACGCCCGCGAAGGTCCGCAGCACCGACGTGGTCAAGGGCCGCTACCTGGCCGTCAGCATCGGCCTCTGCGTTGCGTCCTTCATGGGGCTGCTGCTGGTCTACGGACTCAACACCTGGCTGCCCACGATCATGGGAGAGGCCGGCTACTCCATCAACGCCGGTGTCGGCCTGTTGCTCGTGCTCAACCTCGGGGCGGTGATCGGCCTGCTGGTCGCGGGCAGCATCTCCGACGTCCGGGGGAACAAGCCGACCGTGTTGCTGTGGTTCGGACTCGCCGCTTTCTTCCTGGCGCTGCTCTCCATCAAGATGGACAGCACCTTCCTCGTGTACGCCGCGGTGACCCTCGCGGGCATCTTCGTGTTCAGCGCCCAGGTGCTGGTCTACGCATTCGTCGGTCACCTCTACCCGCCGGAGATCCGCGGCACCGCCCTCGGCATGGCCGCCGGGGTCGGCCGCGTGGGCGCGATCGTCGGTCCCGCGATCGGGGGCGCACTGCTGACGGCCGGGATCGCCTACCCGTGGGGCTTCTACGTGTTCGCGGCTGCCGCCCTGCTCGCCGTCCTCGCACTGTCGACGGTGCCGGCGCACCTGGAACCGGAGGGGTGACCACCGGGAGTGCCACACTGGCCGGGTGGCCGGCAACTCCTCCGCCCCAGGTACCTCGGTCACCAGCCGCGCGCTGGCACTGGTCGCTGCGTTCGACGAGGACCACCGGCGACTGACCCTGACCGAGCTCGCGGGTCGCGCCGGGGTCCCGGTGCCGACCGCGCACCGGCTCGCCGCCGAGCTCGTCGCCTGGGGCGCGCTGGCGCGGACCCGAGATGGGGAGTTCGTCATCGGCCGGCGGCTGTGGGACATCGGGCTGCTCGCTCCCGTCCAGGCGGGGCTGGTCGAGCTGGCCTCGCCGTACCTCCACGACCTGTACGGCGCCACCCTGGCGACCGTGCACCTTGCGGTGCGTGACGGCACCGAGGTGCTCTATCTGGACCGGCTGAGCGGCAGCGTGTCGGTGCCGGTGGTGAGCACGGTCGGCTCGAGGCTGCCGCTGCACGCGACCGGGGTCGGCAAGGTGCTGCTCGCGCACGCCCCGGGCGAGGTCCAGGAGGCGGTACTGACCGACCTGCCCCGGATCACGCCGTACACCATCACCCAGCCGGGGCGGCTCCGGCGCCAGCTGCGGCAGGTGCTGCGCGACGACTACGCCACGACCTCGGAGGAGATGAGCCTCGGTGCTTGCTCGGTCGGGGTGCCGATCCGGCAGCATGACGCCGTGGTCGCAGCGCTGGGAATCGTCGTGCCGAGCCTCAAGCGGGACAAGGCGCGACTCGTGGCCGCCCTTCAGGTGGCCGCTCGTGGCATCGGACGGGGGCTTGCCCTTCCGTCCAGCGAAAGCATTTGATGGCCGCCCTCGCCTGCGGCCGGATTGACTGACGCCATGGAGGAGGTGCGCACCCAGGTCGCGATCATCGGTGCGGGCCCCGCCGGCATGCTGCTGTCCCACCTGCTCGCCGCCGACGGTGTCGAGACGGTCGTGGTCGAGTCCCGTTCGGAGGAGTACGTCGCCTCCCGGATCCGTGCCGGCATCCTCGAGCAGTCGACCGTCGACCTGCTGCACGCGTCGGGACTGGGCGAGCGACTGGAGCGTGAGGGCGACCGGCACCGCGGGATCTACCTGCAGTGGCCCGGCCAGCGCCACCACCTCGACTTCGTCGACCTGACCGGGCGCTCGGTATGGGTCTACGGACAGACCGAGGTCCAGAAGGACCTCGTCGCGGCGCGATCAGCGGCCGGCCAGCAGGTCCACTACGAGATCGAGGGCACCGCGCTGCACGACCTCGAGACCGACTCCCCGTCGGTCACCTTCACCGACGCCTCGGGTGCCGAGCGACGGATCGTCGCGGAGGCCGTCGCCGGGTGCGACGGGTCGTTCGGGCCGTCCCGGGTCGCCGTACCGGAGGGCGTGCGGAGCACGTGGGAGAAGGTCTATCCCTACTCCTGGCTGGGAGTCCTCGCGGACGTGGCGCCGTCCACCGACGAGCTGATCTACGCGTGGCACCCCGACGGCTTCGCCTTGCACTCGATGCGCTCGGAGTCGGTGTCCCGCCTCTACCTGCAGGTGCCCAACGACACTCCCATCAAGGAGTGGGCCGACGACCGGATCTGGGAGGCGCTGGCCACACGCCTGGGACACGGACAGGACGGCTGGACCCTGACGCCGGGGCCGATCACCGAGAAGTCGGTACTGCCGATGCACTCGTTCGTGCAGAGCCCGATGCGGCACGGCCGGCTCTTCCTGGCCGGCGACGCCGCCCACATCGTCCCGCCGACGGGAGCGAAGGGTCTCAACCTCGCGGTGGCCGACGTGGGCCTGCTCGCTCCGGCGCTCACCGAGCTCCTGCTCAAGGGCGACGCACGCCTGGCCGAGGCCTACTCCGACACCGCGTTGCGGCGGGTGTGGCGCTGCACCCACTTCTCGTGGTGGATGACGACGATGCTCCACCAGAGCGGCGACCCGTTCGAACGGGAGCTCCAGCTCTCCCAGCTGCGGTGGGTGACGTCCAGCGAGGCCGGTGCGACCGGTCTCGCCGAGAACTACGCCGGGCTGCCGATCGGGTTCTAGCCCAGCGGCCGGCTCACACGGGCAGCGGCTCGGGGTGACGCACGCGGTAGGCGTGCACCGGCTGGTAGTGATCGTGGAGCGTGGTCAGCAGGCTGAGCAGGAACAGGAAGAAGAGCGCGTTGCCGAGCTTGATGTCGCCCGGCGCCGACGACAGGGACCACTCGGCCAGCAGCGCCAAAGCGCTGTTCACCACCACCCGGAAGACGAAGGCCACGACCAACGACCCGGTGGTGACGGCCCGCCGGGCGGCGAGCAGCACGATCGCGGCGTTGACGACCACGAGGACCGTCGTCCCGACGAACAGCTGCACCTCCGTGGAGCGGATGCCGGGCAGAATCTGGGCGAACAGCACCGAGAGCAGCCCGACCAGGACCACCTTCTCGAGCGTGACCCAGGTGAAGAGACGCGTGCTCGCGCGCCAGGCGGCCTGCTCCTCGGGGGTGTCCATGCCGTCGGGCAGCGGCTCGGTGGCGATCCGGAACGGCCAGTCGGCCGCTCGCAGCCGCGGGCGGACGACGTACCAGAGCAGCAGGGCGAGTGCGACGGCGGCGACGGCGAGCACCCCCCACGCCCAGGTGTTCTCGGCCAGGAAGTCGGTCACGTCGAGCTGTGCCACGTGGATCCACCACTCCTGCGGGAGCTTGACGAAGATCCAGATCAGCGCTGCGGCCCAGATCCACCAGCGCAGGGCGAACCGGAGCGGGTTCCACCGAGTTCGCACGCCCTCGTAGGCGATGAAGAAGTACTCGAAGGTGTTCGGGAAGACCAGCAACAGCGCCCTTACCTGGGAGAGCTCGAAGGCCACGACCCCGACCAGCCGGTAGAAGTAGAGGAAGCGGCTGACCTCGAACGCGTCGGTGCTGGTCCAGTTGCGCAGGGTCGCGAGGTAGGCGATCGCCAGGTAGTAGACGTCCATCGCCTTGTCGTAGCCCTGGTAGCCGGGCGGGTCGAACCCGAAGGCCTGGAAGATCGTCTGGTCCGCGGCATCGACGACCAGCGAGGCCAGGATCGCCGGCAGCGGGTATCGCGGGATCAGCAGCGGCAGCAGCAGGCGGACCGCCACCACGATCACGAAGACCACCGACACCACGCTCAGAGTGTGGCGACGCGGGGCGGACCTGTCACCGCTTTCCGCCGATCGGCACCGGCAGGTGAGTCGGGCGGCAGCGGCCGAAGGCTCAGGTGCCGACCCGGAAGCTCCGCGGCTGGGGGGATCCTCGCTCGGACTCGCTCCGCTCGATGCAGAACTCGTTGCCCTCCGGGTCGGTGAGGGTCACCCAGCCCTTGCCGTCGGCGCCACGGTGATCTCCGACGATGGTCGCCCCGGCGGCCACCGCCGTCTCGACCATCTCGTCCCGGGTGCCCTGGTGCGGGGAGATGTCGAGGTGGATCCGGTTCTTGGCGGTCTTCGCCTCAGGTACCGGGATGAACAGCATGCCGGTGCCGTCGTACGGAAAGCTCGGTGCGAGCACCACCTCGGGGTCGTCGTCGTAGTAGACGTTCCAGCCGGTGAGGGTCGACCAGAAGCCGGCCAGCCCACGGGCGTCGGCGCAGTCGAAGGTGATGTTGTGGATGCGGACGGACATGTGGGTCAGTCTCGCAGGGCGGCCGGGGATACTGGTGCCATGAGCAGGCGGACGAACCGGATCCTCATGGTCGTCGTGCTCGTCGCCTTCATCAACCTCCCGGTCCTGCACAGCACCTGGACCCGATGGCAGGTGCAGCGCAACGGGACGGACACCGTCGCGCAGGTCGTGGACACGCGCGTGCTCGGCGACGAGGCCGACCCCAACTACTGGTTGGTGTTCCGTTTCTCGGAGGACATCGATCCCCAGCAGCTGCCGTGGAGCGCGCAGGTCGAGCGGGAGGTCTTCCAGGAGGCGGACGCCGAGGGATCGGTCGACGTCAGGGTGCTCGAGTCCAGGCCCGCGGCGCACATCGTGGAGGGTCAGATCCGGAACCCGCTCGGCTGGATCATCACGC
>DASSJR010000341.1:0-7237 GCA_035691135.1 Nocardioides sp.
GCTCTCGACCGCCGTCGAGCACGGTGAGATGGGTCAGTGAGCCAGCCACGAGACCCGAGGCCAGCCGGGCGCGCCCGTTTGAGGCCGCGGTCTTCGGGCACCTGATGTCAATGAACGCCGCCACGAACGAAGCCACGCTCGACACCGTGATCCTCGATCTGGACGGCACCCTCGTGGACACGGTCTACCAGCACGTCCTGGCGTGGCGATCCGCGTTCCTCAGCGTCGGCGTGGACATCCCGTCCTGGCGGATCCACCGGGCGATCGGGGTGGGGGGCGACAAGCTGGTGGAGCAGCTGGCGGGCCCGGCGGTCGAGAACGCGGTCGGTGACGACGTACGGAAGCTGCACGGGATGCGCTTCGAGGACCAGCTTCCGCACGTGACGCCGACCGCGGGCGCACCAGACCTCCTCGAGGCCCTGCGCGGCCGCGACCTGAACGTGGTGGTCGCCAGTTCGGGCGAGCGCGAGGTCACCGAACGACTGCTTTCTGTGCTGGGGGCCGCCGAACACCTGCATGCGTGGGTGTCGGGAGATCAGGCCGAGAGCTCCAAGCCAGACTCGGACCTGCTGCAGCTGGCCATCGAGAAGGTCTCAGGCAACGCGGCCCTCGTGATCGGGGACACCGTCTGGGACGTCGAGTCGGCCAACAAGTGCGACTTCCCCTGCGTCGGCGTGCTCACCGGCGGGGTGTCTCACGCCGAGCTCCGGGAGGCCGGCGCTCTCGACGTCCGCGAGAGCCCCGCCGCGATCACGACGGACCTGGACGACCTGCTGAAGCGAGCTCGTCCTTGACCACGCGGAAGGCGAGCCCCGGCGAGTAGCCCTTGCGCGCCAGCAGCCCGACCAGCCGGCGGGTCGCCTTGTCGCCGTCGACGCCCTGCATCGAGCGCATCCGTTTGCGGACCAGCGCCCGCGCCGTCTTCTCCTCCTCGCCCGGGTCGATCTCGTCGAGTGCCTCCCGCGCCACCTCGTCAGCCACGCCCTTGCGCCGGAGCTCCTGTGCGAGCGCTCGCCTGGCCAGGCCCTTGCCAGGCCCGCGGCTGGAGACCCAGGCCCGCGCAAAGGCCTCGTCGTCGACCAGCCCGACCTCCTCGAACCGATCGAGGAGGCGGGCGGCGAGCTCGTCGGGCACACCCTTCGCGGCCAGCTTGCCGGCCAGCTCGCTGCGACTGCGCGCCTGACCGGTCAGCTGGTCGAGGAGGATCTTGCGCGCCACCGCCTCCGGGTCGGCGTCCGGTCCGTCCGAGACAAGGTCCGGAGGGGCCGGGGGCGTCTCGCCGACCCACGCACGAACCCCCAGCCCGACGTCACCGGTCCAGAAGTCAGACTCCTGGCCCAGTGATCGAGCCTGTCGATCTTCTCGCTCCATCGCTTCTCCTCGACCCGGCGGGCGAGGCCGCTTTCCGCCTCACCGGGTTTCGACACGCCGGTTCACCGCCTTCGCAGGCTCAGGCGATGACGGCTCGCTCAACCACCATCAGGACGTCCGCTGACGTGGCCGTCCTAGAAGTCATCGATGCCAGTTGGGTCGGCCGGAGCCTCCGCCTCGTCGTCGAGCGTGGGACCCACGCCGAGCTTCTCCAGGATCCGCTTCTCCAGCTCGTTGGCCAGGTCGGGGTTGTCCTTGAGGAAGGCCCGGGCGTTCTCCTTGCCCTGGCCGAGCTGGTCGCCCTCGTAGGTGTACCAGGCGCCGGCCTTGCGGACGAGACCCGCCTCGACGCCCACGTCGATCAGGCCACCCTCGCGGGAGATGCCCTTGCCGTACATGATGTCGAACTCGGCCTGCTTGAACGGGGGGGCCACTTTGTTCTTGACGACCTTGACGCGGGTGCGGTTGCCGACCATGTCGGTGCCGTCCTTGAGCGTCTCGATCCGGCGGACGTCGAGTCGCACCGAGGAGTAGAACTTCAGGGCCCGGCCGCCGGTGGTGGTCTCGGGGGACCCGAACATGACGCCGATCTTCTCCCGGAGCTGGTTGATGAAGATCGCGGTGGTCTTGGAGTTGTTGAGGGCGCCGGTCATCTTGCGCAGCGCCTGGCTCATCAGCCGAGCCTGGAGGCCGACGTGGCTGTCGCCCATCTCGCCCTCGATCTCGGCCCGCGGCACCAGCGCAGCCACGGAGTCGATCACGATCAGGTCGAGGGCGCCGGAGCGGATCAGCATGTCGGCGATCTCCAGCGCCTGCTCGCCGGAGTCGGGCTGGGAGACCAGCAGGGCGTCGGTGTCGACGCCGAGGTTCTTGGCGTACTCCGGGTCGAGGGCGTGCTCGGCGTCGACGAAGGCGACGATGCCCCCACTCTTCTGCGCGCTGGCCACCGCGTGGAGGGCCACCGTGGTCTTTCCGGAGGACTCCGGGCCATAGATCTCGACCACCCGGCCGCGCGGCAGGCCGCCCAGGCCCAGCGCGACGTCGAGCGCGATGGCCCCGGTCGGGATCACCTCCAGCGGCGCCCGGGTCTCGTCGCCCAGCCGCATGACCGAGCCCTTGCCGAACTGCCGCTCGATGTTGGCGAGCGCGGCATCCAGGGCCTTCTCGCGGTCTCCACCAGCCATGTCTACGTCCCATCTGTCTCGTCGAATTCAGGTACGTCGGCGACGCTAGGACGAGCCACCGACATGCCTGATCAGCGATGCCGACGCCTGTGGACAACCTCGTGCTGCGTCGTACCTGTGGACACAACCTAGCCCGAACACGTGTTCGAGACGGGACCTGGTGCGGCGTGTCGGGACAAGGCCCACGGGCAGTGCGTCAGGACGGGATGACGTAGGTCAGGTCGATCCCATCGGCCCAGGTCTCGCACGAGCAGCCGCCCGGATCGGGCAGCGCGGCGATGGCGTCGGCGAGCAGTCCGCGAAGGCGGCCGAGGTTCTGGGCGAAGATCGCGAACACCTCGTCCTGGCTCACCCCGGACCCCGCCTCGACGCCGGCGTCGAGGTCGGTGACCAGCGCGATCGCCGTGTAGCACTGCCGCATCTCCCGGGCGAGGATCGCCTCGGGATGGCCGGTCATGTTGATCAGCGACCAGCCCTGGGCGGCGTAGTGCTGCGACTCCGCGCGCGTCGAGAACCGCGGGCCCTCGATGACGACCATCGCGCCGCCGGTCCGGACCGTCTCGTCGATCGACGCGACCGCGGCGGACAGGCGGCCGCAGTAGGGGTCGGCGAACGGTGCGTGCACGGCACCGCGTTCCACGAACGTCTGGATCCGGCCAGTGGTGCGATCGACCAGCTGGTCGGGCACCACCACCGCCCCGGGCCCGACCTCCGGGCGCAGGCTCCCGACCGCACACGGGGCGAGCACCTGGCGCACGCCGAGCGACCGCAGCGCCCAGGCGTTGGCGCGGTAGTTGATGAGGTGTGGTGGGTACTCGTGGTGCAGGCCGTGCCGGGGCAGGAACGCGACGCGTCTTCCCGCCACGGTGCCGACCGACACCGGAGCCGATGGAGCGCCGTACGGCGTCTCGACCTGATGCTGCTCGGGGTCGTCGAGGAAGGTGTAGAAGCCCGAACCGCCGATGACGGCGACATCCACGATCTCGCTCATGACGGCACCCCTTCTTCCCCCTCGGACCCGTGCCGGCCGGCGTACATGGCGGCCAGAAGTACGCCGACCGCGAGCACCGCGGTCGTGGCCGCGAGCGTCGGATAGCCCCAGACGCCGACGATGACCCCGGCCACACCCCCTGCGCCGGCGGCGGTGAGGCCCATGACCAGGTCGGCTGCGCCCTGGACCTCCGTCCTCACCTCGAGCGGCGCCTGGTCGGCGATCATCGTGGAGGCCGCCACGGTCGCGAACGACCAGCCGAGGCCGAGCAGGAACAGGCCGGCGAAGATCTGCCAGGAGCTGCCCTCGGGTGCGCGACCGCAGAGCACCAGTGAGACCAGCAGGACGACTCCCCCGGCGAAGAGCGCGGCGGCTCGGCCGACCTTGTCGGCCAGCCACCCGACCACCGGCGAGAAGGCGAACATCCCGAGCACGTGGACGCTGATCACGATCCCGATCACGCGCAGCTCGGCGCCACCGTGCTGCATGTGCAGCGGGGTCATCACCATCACCGACACCATCACCGCGTGCGCGCCAGCGAGGCCGCCGGCAGCCGCCGCGAGCACAGGACGTTCGCGGACGGCCGCGGCCACCCGGCGCCACGACCCGTGGGGCTCGACCCGGGTGCCAACCTGGCTAGTTGCCGGCGCAGCCGGCGGGAGTTGCTCGGCGGCCACCAGCCGGGCCGTCAGCAGGGGGTCGGGACGCAGCAGCAGTCCGATCACCACGGCTGCCGCCAGCATGCCGACCGCAGCCAGCGCGAACGGTCCGGTCAGCTCGGGGATGGCCAGTCGCCGGGCTACCTCGGCCGAGAGCCCGGTGAGGTTGGGACCCGCCACGGCGCCGATGGTGGTGGCCCACACGACCAGCGACAGCGCCCGCGCCCGGGTCGGTGCCGGTGCGAGATCGGTGGCCGCGTAGCGGGCTGCGCTGTTGGCGGCCGTGCTCGAGCCGAGCATCGCCGCACCCAGCAGCAGCAGCGGCATGGACTCGGCGACGCCGGCCAGCACGACCACCACCGCCCCGGCCGAGCCGGTGAGGTAGCCGCCGACCAGGCCGACTCGTCGGCCGCGGCGGGCCATCACCCGGGCCAGGACGAACGCCATCACGGCTGCGCCGAGGACCTGGAAGGTCTGGGCCAAACCGGCCTGCCGCTCCGATCCCGACACCTGCTCGGCGAGCAGGGACGCCGTCGCGATGCCGATGGTGATGCCGACCGCACCGACGGCCTGGGCAGCGACCAGCGTGCCGATCGTCCGACGCTGGACCGCCGCGACGTCGATCCGGGCGTCGAGGGTGGTCATCGGTCGCGGGCGGGGAGCTCGAGTGCGGCCCACACGGCGCGCCAGACCTCCTTCGGGGGGACACCGGCCGCGAGGGCCTCGTCGGCAGTCCGGCCATCGAGGTCCCGGATCACGTAGTAGCCGGCCCAGTGCCGGGCGTACGACGCCCCGAGGGCCTCCTCCATCCGGGCCCAGAACTCGGTGTGCCTCATCGCTCCCCCCTCACCGGCGGCTCGCCTGGACGTCGAGCCAGGTCTCGTTGCGCAGTCCCGGGGCGCGGCGCACATCGTCGACCACCCAGCCGGCGTCCTCGAGCACCGCCCGCAGCGACTCCTCGCGCCAGAACGTGAAGTGGCGCGGCCCGCCGACGTGACCATGGGTGGAGAACCGGGCGCCGTCGCCCTCCTTCAGCGCGAGGTGGAGCGCTCCCCCGGGCCGGGTCGCCCGCGCCAGCGCGGCGAGCGCGATCGGGAGGTCCTCGCGCCGGGCGTGGACGAGCGACGCCGAGGCCCACACGCCGTCGTACGGCGCGTCGCGCTCGGGGTCGTCGAGGTCGTCGGAGAGCGGGTCGAGCACGTCGGCGGTGAATCCGTCGGCACGCAGCATCCGGACGAAGGCCGGGGTGATGTCGGTACGGCGTACGGACAGGCCGGCCTCTTCGAGCGCGAGGGCGTCACGTCCGGGACCGCTGCCGATCTCCAGCACCCGCGCCCCCGCGTCGAGCGCGGAAACGAACTGCTCGATGGCAGCGCGAACCTCGTCGGGCATCTCCTGCGTCCCGGCGCGGTAGTCCTCCGCGAACGTCTCGTAGGACGCAACGGTGACCCGCTTGGTGACGTAGGAGACGTCGTGAGCGTGGTGGACCAGGTCGTGGAGGTGGTACCGGGCCAGGGTGTCGACGGTGAACTGGTCGCCGTTGCTGCGGGTGCCGGTGCGCTCCCACCCGTCATCGGGGACCGACTCGTAGGTGGCTGCCACCGCCTCGGCCGCGGAGCTCACCTCCTCGGCCACCTTCGCGGCGTCCTGGCTGCCGTAGTCCTGCTCGACCGCGGCGGCGTCCTGGTCCCAGTCCTCGAAGACGGGGCCGTCCTCGGAAAGCATCAGACGGGCGCGCTCGTCGAAGATCTGGTTGACGTCACGAACGTGGCAGGCGTACTCGAGCGGGGACCACAGGTGGGGGGCCGGCCGGACCGCGGCGTCGTCGGTACCGAGCACCACCTCCCAGAGGGTGGCGTTGTCGCGGATCGCGTCGGGGACCCGCTCGCGAGCCAGCTCGGGGGCGTCGAACCCGCACTCGGGACAGGTTCGCTCGAGGACCCAGGTCCAGTCCTTGGTGTCGGGCTCAATCACACTGACATCCTGTCAGCATGACCATCCGGGCGGCCACGGAGTCCGACCTCACCGGCATCGCCGCGATCTACGGCCACGAGGCGCGTTCTGGCATCTCCACCTTCGACACCGAACCGCGGTCCATCGACGAGTGGCGCGACCGCCTGGAGAGCACCGCTCAGGGCGACCACCTGCTGGTGGCGACCGAGGACGAAGCGATCCTCGGCTATGCCCAGTCGTCGGCGTACCGTCCCAAGCCCTGCTACGCCGGGACCCGGGAGACGTCGATCTACCTGGCGCCGGAGGCGCGGGGGCAGGGCCTGGGCCGGCAGATGTACGACGACCTGCTCGGCTGGCTCCGGGCCGACGGGATCCGGACCGTGGTGGCGGCGGTCGCGTTGCCCAACCCGGCGAGCCTGTCGCTGCACCGGGCGTGCGGCTTCGAGGAGGTCGGCGTGATGCGGGAGGTGGGGCGGAAGTTCGACCGTTGGATCGACGTGTTGTGGCTGCAGTGTGAGCTCAGCCGGCGCCACGAAACCCAGTAGGACGAAAGCTACGTCAGCAGCAGCTTGTCGAGTCGACGGCGCACCACGGCGAGCCCGATCAGCCCCATCACCACGAGGTAGACCACCGACACGGCCGACTCCCACGACAGGGCGCCGGTCGTCAGCTCTCGACAGAGGACGACGCCGCGGTAGAGGGGCGTCGCCTCCACCACCCAGCGCAGCACGCCGTCGAAGGCCGTGACCGGAAAGAACGTCGCCGAGAACAGGAACATCGGGATCTGGACGAGGGTGATCTTGTCGAAGTCCTGCCAGGACTTCATGAAGGTCGTGAGGGACATGCAGACCGCACTGAACGCGAACCCGATCAGCAGCGTCGCCGGCAGGGCCAGGATGGCCCACCAGGAGTCGACCAGACCCATGGCGAGCATGACGAGCAGGAACATCGCGGAGTAGCTGGCGCCGCGCAGCTGACCCCAGGCGATCTCGCCGCGGGCGATGTCGCGGGTGGTGAGCGGGGTGGCGAGCATCTGGTCGTAGAGCTTGTCGTACTTCAGCTTGAAGAAGACGCTGAAC
>DASSJR010000342.1:0-5813 GCA_035691135.1 Nocardioides sp.
CTCGACGCGCTCGACCTGGCGCCGCTGCTGGACCTCGAGCTGCGGCTGGGTGAGGCCAGCGGCGCGCTGACGGCGCTCCCGCTGCTGCGGACCGCGGCCGTGGTGCTGTCGGAGATGGCCACGCTCGAGTCCGTCACCGAGGAGGCGACGATCCTCCAGTGACATCTGAACCAGTGACATCTGAACCAGTGAGCTCCGACCCGTGAGCCGGTCCGCCGACGGCGCGAGGCTCGCGCTGGGCACGCTGACGGTGCTGCCGGTCCGGCCGCCGGGACGGGTCGACCGATCGGTCGGCGGGCTCGCGATGACGCTGGCGCCCCTCGCCGCGCTGCCGGTGGCCGCTGCGTGTGGCCTCACCGTGTGGTTGGCGGGCCAGGCGCTCCCTCCGTTGCTCACGGCGGCGATCGCGCTGGCCGTGCTGGCGCTTGGCTCCGGCGGACTGCACTGGGACGGACTGGCCGACACCGCCGACGGGCTCGCCGTACCCGGTGACCGGGAGCGACGGCTCGTAGTGATGCGCACCGGTGACGTGGGGCCCGTGGGCGCGGCGACGCTGGTGCTGGTCCTGCTGGCCCAGGCGTCGGCCCTCGCGGACGTCGTCGCACGGCTCGATGCCTCCGGCGCCGCGGTCACGGCGGGCCTGGCCGTCGTCATCAGTCGGACCGCCGTCACCGTGGCCTGCACGCACGGGATCCCCGGCGCTCGAGCCGACGGTCTCGGGAGCGCGGTGGCGGGTTCGGTGCCATGGCCGGTCACGGTGGCGGTCCTGATCGGAGCCGCCGGCCTGGCGTGGCTGGTCGACGGCGTACCCGGTCTTGCGGGGGTCGCCCTCGCGGTCATCGCCACCGGCGCCGTGCTGTGGTGCGCCTGGCGTCGGCTCGGAGGAGTGACCGGCGACGTGCTCGGGGCGTGCGTCGAGCTCGCGCTGGTTGGCTTCCTGGTCGCCGAGGTCGGCCTGCTGCCCGCGGTCTAGCCGGGATCGACCACGATGATCTGGTCGTCGTCGGGGCCCGGGGTTGCCCGGCCGTCCCGGTTGGAGGTGGTCACCCACAGGTTGCCGTCGGGAGCCACGACCACGGTGCGCAACCGGCCGTACTTCCCGACGAAGAAGTCGGTCGGCTTGGTGGCGCGGCCGTTGGCCACGTCGACCCGCCAGAGCCGCTCACCCTGCAGGGCCCCGAGCCACAGCTGGCCGTCGAGGTAGGCGAGGCCGGAGGGCGAGGCCTCGGAGGTGTCCCACACCACCTGGGGGTTGACGAAGTCGGGGTCGTCACCGCGGCCCTCGAACGTCGGCCAGCCGTAGTTGCCGCCCTTCCGGATCAGGTTGAGCTCGTCGAAGGTGGAGTCGCCGAACTCGGACGCCCACAGGTTGTCCTGGTCGTCGAACGCGAGGCCCTGGACGTTGCGATGGCCCAGCGTCCAGATGGGGGAGGAGGGGTCGGGGTTGCCGGGCGCCGGGTCGCCGTCCTGGGTGATCCGGAGGATCTTGCCGCCGAGGGAGTCGCGGTCGGGCGCGAGCTCGGGATTGCCGGTCTCGCCGGTGGAGGCGTAGAGGTAGCCGTCGGGTCCGAACTGCAAGCGACCGCCGTCGTGGATGAAGCCGTTGGGGATGCCGGACAGAAGGACCTTCAGTGGCCCCAGCCTGCCGCCCCGCAGCTCACCCCGCATGATCCGGTTGTCCGTCGGCGTCGTCACGTAGAGGAAGACCATTCGGTCGTCACGGAAGTCGGGGGAGACCGCGACCCCGAGCAGGCCGGCCTCGCCCTGGGGTGCTGCTTCCTGCACCGACCCGACCTCGGTCACCTTCCCGCGCTGGTCGATGGTGAGCACCCGGCGCGTGTCTCGTTCGGTCACGATCGCGGTGCCGTCGGGCAGGAAGCCGACCCCCCAGGGCACCGACAGGTGGCGGGCCACGGTGTCGATGACCCGCGGGGGCCCGGCAGGGGCGTTCCGTGTCGGTGACGGGGACCCGGGCTTCTTGGTCGACGGCGCCGGCTCCTGGTCGGCCGGCTCCTCGTCGGACGGCGTCGCTGTCACGGTGGGCGGCTGGAGGGAGTCGTCCTCGTCGGAGCAACCCGCGATCAGGGCGACCAGGGCGACCAGGGCCAGCGTCGTCGCTCCGACCAGCCGCCGCCCCCGCACGTCAACCCACCCGGTCGAGGAAGGCGAGCAGCAGGTCGTGGACCTCGTCCGGCTTCTCCATCTGGATGAAGTGGGTGCCCGTGAGCTCGACATAGGTCCCGTCGGACATCCGCTCGGCCGCCGACCGCATCTGCCGCGCCGAGGTGAGCAGGTCCCAGGTCGCTCCGACGAACTCGGCCGGGAAGCCGAGCTGGCTCAGCGAGACCCTCGGGTGCTCCGAGGTCCGGAGGGCGAGGTGGCAGTACCACTCGACGGGAGTCGACAGGAACTCCCGGATCGTCACGGCGGCCAGCTCCGGATCGGCCACCGGCATCATGAACCCGCTGTGCGAGATCAACGAGACCAGGCGTGGGCCGACCGGCACCCGGGTCGTGATCGGTGTCAGCGCGCGGCCTCCGTACTTCAGGACGCGGGCGACGTTGACGGCGTAGGCGCGAGCGATGGCCCGGGGCACGCGGAGCGGGCCGAGCATGGTGGAGAACGTGTCACCCGGTACGCCGGCGACGGCGAACAGCCCGGTGACCCGCTCGGGATGGTCCACGGCCAGCTCGAACATGGTGTTGACGCCCATCGACCAGCCCATCAGCACCGCACGCTCGATGCCGAAGTGGTCCATCACCGACAGTGCGTCCTCGACGAAGTCGTCGATGCCGACCCGGTCCGGGTCCGCGGGCCGCGCCGAGCCGCCGGTTCCCCGGTGGTTCCAGGACACCACCCTGACTCCGCAGTCGGGCTTGAGCAGCGCCGGCCAGGACCAGGCGTTGGTGCCGAGGCCGTTGCACAGGACGATCGTCGGCCCGTCGATCTCGCCGTCGGGGTCGTTGGTCCACGCCCGGAGCTGGGTCCCATCGTCCGAGAGCACCTCGTGGAAGACGATCTCGACGTCCGTGGTCGTGGAGCGTGCTTTCGAGGCGGGCATGCCTCGATTCTGCCCGAGCGCCCACGGTGGCCGTGGGAGGTGGGTCGAGTGCCGGCGGCGAGTTGGGTCCGCCGGCACTCAACCTCGTGCGGTCACCGGCCGGCTTGCCGGACTCGCGGTGCGGCCCCTGATCGAGGCGAGGAAGTCCTCGACCTCGATTCGCTCCGACCGCCGCTGCGTGAGCGTGGTGGATGCGAGCATCGCGTTGCGCCGGGACCGTTGCTGCGAGCCGATCGCCCATCGCGCGATCGGGCTCAGGTGGTGGATCAGCTGGTACATCGCGTCTCCCCCCGCGCAGCTTTGGACAGGTACGACGCTAGAGGGCTCACCGGCAGACCGGATCAACGCGCCGTGAAATCGGCGTTAACTCCCTCCCGCGATCTGTCCAGACCGGTGTGGACCGATTTCAGTCCGGCGCGGGCTCTCGAATCACGCGCTGGCTGCGCGTGGCTCCGACGCTCGCCACCACGACGCACGCCATCGCCAGCAGCTGGAGCGGCGTCAGGAACTCCTGCAGCACAACGACGCCGGCCAGGGCCGCGGCGGCTGGTTCCAGGCTCATCAGCACGCTGAACAGGGCGGGCCGGATGGTGCGGAGCGCGGTGATCTCGAGGCTGTAGGGGATGACGGAGCTCAGCATCCCCACCGCCGCACCGAGGGCCAGGATCCGGGGGTCGAGCAGTTCCGAGCCACCGGAGGCGATCGCGAACGGAGCGAGCAGGAGGGTCGCGACGACGCTGGCGACCGCCAACCCGTCCAGACCGGGCCAGCGCCGTCCGGTCTGCGCGCTCAGCAAGATGTACGCGGCCCAGGCTGCGCCGGCGACCAGCGCGAACGCCACGCCCGCGAGGTCCAGGTCGCCCGGTTCGAACCCGAGCAGGACGACCCCCAGACCGGCCAGCACGGCCCAGACCAGGTCCTGGGCCCGGCGTGACCCGAGGATGGCCAGGGTGAGCGGGCCGACGAACTCGATCGTGACCGCCAGCCCCAGGGGGATGCGGGCGAACGCCTGGTAGATCGCCCAGTTCATGACGCCCAGGCTCACCCCGAAGCCGAGGGCAACCACCCAGTCGTCGCGCTTGCGGCCCCGCAGGCCCGGTCGGGCGACCAACCCCAGGACCACCGCGCTGGTCACCAGCCGCAGCCACACCATGGCGGTGGGGGTCACCTCGTCGAAGAGGTCCTTCGCGATCCCCGCCCCGAACTGGACCGAGAGGATCCCGCCCAGCACCAACCAGACCGGTGAGAAGCGCACCGGTGAGAATCGGGCAGTCACCCGGTCAATCTAGGGAGGCACCAGGTCGTGGCCGGTCACCGGCCCGTCATGGTGAGATGATCGAACGCCGAGAGAGGGAGACGATGAGCACGATCCTGATGGTGGGTACGCGCAAGGGGCTGTGGGTCGGCACTGCCGACGACGAGCGGCACGACTGGGAGTTCTCGGGGCCGCACTTCGACATGGAGGAGGTCTACTCCTGCCTGATCGACAAGAGAGGCGAACGCCCTCGCCTCCTCGCCGGGGCGTCGTCGATGTGGCTGGGCCCGCAGGTCCGCCGTTCCGACGATCTCGGCGCCTCCTGGGACGAGACCCCCAACGGGGCCGTGCGCTTCCCGGAGGGCACCGATGCCAAGGTCGAGCGGATCTGGCAGCTGGTCACGGGTGCCGAGGACGGCGTGGTCTACGCCGGGTCCGAGCCGGGGGCGGTCTGGAGGTCCACCGACCGTGGCGAGACCTTCACCCTGGAGGAGGCGCTGTGGGACCACCCGCACCGGCCGGAATGGAACGCCGGGTTCGGAGGCCAGGCATTCCACACGATCCTTCCCCACCCGAGCGACCCGCAGTCTGTCACCGCCGCCCTGTCGACGGGGGGCGTCTACCAGACCAATGACGGGGGTGCCTCCTGGGAGCCGCGGAACCAGGGCATCCGCGCCGAGTTCCTTCCCGAGGGACAGCAGTACCCCGAGTTCGGCCAGTGCGTCCACAAGGTCACCCGGCACCCCTCCCGGCCCGAGCGAATGTTCCTTCAGAACCACGGCGGGGTCTACCGCTCCGACAACCACGGAGAGTCCTGGGAGTCCATCGCCGACGGGCTCCCGTCGACGTTCGGCTTCGCGATCGTCGTGCACCCCCACCAGCCCGACACGATCTACGTCTTCCCGATCGGCGGCGGCGACCGGCGCTACCCGCCGGACGCCAAGGCCCGGGTGTGGCGGTCCCGCGACGCAGGGGAGTCGTGGGAGGAGCTGGGCAAGGGCCTGCCCGACTCCTTCTACGTCGCGGTCATGCGCGACGCCATGTGCGTCGACGACCACGACCCGGCGGGCGTCTACTTCGGAGCCCGCAACGGCAGCGTCTGGGCCTCGGCCGACGAGGGCGACACCTGGCGGCAGATCGTCAGCGACCTGCCCGACGTGATGGTGGTCCGAGCCGCCTCGATCTGACTAGGGTCGCGTCCATGAGCACTTTCGAGGTCTCTCGTTCCACCAACATCGCGGCGGACCAGGCCAGCGTCCACGGTCGTATCAACGACTTCCACGAGTGGACCGCCTGGTCTCCGTGGGAGGACGTCGACCCCAACCTGCAGCGGATCTACACCGGTCCCGACGAAGGCGTCGGCGCGCACTACGCCTGGCAGGGCAACCGCAAGGCGGGCCAGGGCTCGATGGAGATCGTGTCCTCGACGCCGGAGCAGATCGGGGTCAAGCTCTCGTTCCTGAAGCCGTGGAAGGCGACCAACGACGTCACCTTCAC
>DASSJR010000343.1:0-4704 GCA_035691135.1 Nocardioides sp.
CTCGAACCGGGCGGACCGTTCGTCGTCGGTCTCGGTCGCCACGTCGGTCTCGGGGGCGGCCGCCTCTACGGCGGTCACTTCGTCTCTGGCCAGGGGATCAGTCATCGCCTTCCAGACTAGCGGGGCCCCAGACCCCCCTGATCGGGGTCGTTCCATCACGGCAAGCACGTCGGCAGAACACCTCAGTGAGGCTGCTGATTCCCGGTCAACTCGCGAATGATCCACTCCAGGGTCGCCTCGACGACGATCCCCATCGCCTCTTCCTGGGTGACCGGCCCCTTGGCCGGCACCTTGAAGCCGTGGTCGGCGCCGGGCACGACGGCGAGGTCCAGGTCGTCCGGGAACGCCTCCGGCCGGCCCATGGTGTCGCGTTCGCCCTGGATCACCAGGGTCGGTACCCCCGCGCCCTGCAGCTCGTGGAGCCGGGACTTCTCAGGCTTCCCGGGCGGATGCAGCGGAAACGCGAGGGCCAGGCAGCCGATCGCCCCCAGCGCACCGGCGCAGCGGGCGGCCGAGCGGGCACCCGCGGACCGCCCACCCACCACCAGTGGCGCCTTGCTCCGGAGCGCCCCCGCGGCCGCCGTCAGCCCCGCGTCGAGGGTGGGGGGTGGAGTCGCCACCTTGCGCCCGGCGACCCGCCACGGCTGCTCGAAGAGCACCACCGTGATCCCCTGACGCGGCAGGTCCTCGGCCAATGCACTCAGGTCGCGCGCTTCGATCCCGTTGCCCGCCCCGTGGCTGAGCAGCAGGGTCGCGACGGGATGCCGCGCCCGGTGGGTGACCAGCCGACCCTCGCCGTGATCGGTGGCAACACTGCGCTCTTGGGGGGTGTTCATGGGGTGCCCACGGCGTCCTCGAGCGGGATGGGCTCGACGAGCTCGGGCCCGTTGTTCTTGACGTTGCCGACAGCCCGCGAGACCGGGAACGCCTCCAGCCGTCCGGGGGCAGCCGGCACCAGCAGCGACAGCAGGTCGTCCTTGCCCGAGTGGCTGGCGTCCAGCCAGCTCCCCCAGCGCTCCGGCTCGACCATCAGCGGCATCCGGTCGTGGATCCGGCCCAGGGTGTCCTCGGCCTCGGTCGTCAGGACCGTGCAGGTCCAGCGGAACGCGCCGGGGTCGTCCTCGTCGAGGGTGGGATCCTTCCAGATCTCGTAGAGCCCGGCCATCGCCAGCACGCCACCGTCCTTGGGGCGGATGAAGAACGGTTGCTTGCGCGGCTTGCCCGACTTCGTCTTCTCCTCGGTGGGGTACCACTCGAAGTAGCCGTCGGCAGGGAGCAGGCAGCGGCGCGAGGCGAACGCCCGGCGGTACGCCGGCTTCTCCGCGACCGTCTCCATCCGGGCGTTGATCATCCGGTTGCCGATCGCCGGGTCCTTGGCCCACGACGGGACCAGCCCCCACTTCAGGACCCGCAGCTGGCGCTCGGGTGGTTCGCCGCTCTTCGACCCGTCGGCCGCGCGCGGCGGCCGCTCGAGGACGGCGTAGACCTCCTTGGTGGGGGCGACGTTGAAGTCGGGCTCGAGCGTGGCTGTCGTCCGGTCGGTGACCACCTCGAACTCCTCGATGAGGTCACTCGGGCGCCTGCTGGAGGCGTAGCGGCCGCACATGCGGCCACCCTACGACGAAGCGCCGACGGGTTCGGTCAGAGCCGGGCGAGCTCGGCGAGCGTCGCGGCGGCGGCCTCGCGGGTGCCTGGGAGGCCCTCGATCCAGACCCGGGCGCCCGGCGGCTCCGCGTGCTCGAGGAGGCGGTGGACGAGCGCGACCCGACGTCCGAGCCGGTCGTCGCGCGCCGTCAGGACCGCCAGCCGGTGTCGGGCGAGCCGGGCCACCGTCTCCGGGCCGGCGAACGCGCTGCGGACCGCCTCGGCGGCCCGGGCTGTGTGCAGGTCCTCGGCGAGTACCCCGACTCCGGTCTCCTCCTCGGCACCGGGTGGCCCGACATCGAGGACGACCAGGGCATGGGTGTCCCCGACGGGCCCGGTCACGGCCTCCCCGCGATAGAGCTCGTTCAGCCGGCTCTGCAGGTGGGCCACGGTGGCGAGCCCGGAGACCGGGTCCTCGCAGCTCAGACGGTGCAGGTAGCCGAGGATGGACTCGCTCCACGCCACCGAGAGGGCGCGGGTGTCGTCGAAGGACGGGGCCCTCCCCAGCACCACGCGACACGTGGTCTCGAGACCCGAGAGTGCCTCCTCGAGCGACACCCCGTCCGAGGCGAGTCGATGTCCGAGGACGGCGTATGTCTCGGCCTCCCCCGATCCCGAAGCAAGGGCCTCCCCCACCGCCTCGAACTCCGGCGGCAGTGCCGCCAGTTGAGTCTGGGTCAGTTCCGCTGCCCTTGCCTCGGGTCGGGTGGAGGAAGCCGCTCCCGCGCGTGGCGCGAAGATCCCCATCGGCTCCTCCTCCCCCTCGTACATGCTTGAGACGAGGCCATCCGAGGGTCATGACGCGAAACCCGTGATCTTTTTCGAACTGGCTCGTTGGGCACTTGTGGACGCCGTCCTGCAGCGCGCCGACGGGGCCGCGGACGCCGAGCTGATCTCGGCCGTCCGGGGTGGAGACGCCGACGCCTACGGCGAGCTCTTCGAACGGCACGTGACCGCCGCCCGGCGCCTGGCACGGCAGCTGATGCCGCCCGCCGACGCCGAGGATCTGGTCTCGGAGGCGTTCGCGAAGGTGTTCTCCCTGCTGCAGCGCGGCTCCGGTCCCGACCTGGCGTTCCGCGCCTACCTGCTCACCGCCATCCGCCGCCTGCACGTCGACCGGATCCGGGCGAACGCGCGGGTGCAGCCGACCGAGGACCTCGAGCCGTTCGACCCGGGCGTGCCGTTCCGGGACACCGCCGTCGAGGGATTCGAGAACGCCGCCGCCGCCAAGGCCTTCGCGTCCCTGCCGGAGCGCTGGCAGGCCGTGCTGTGGCACACCGAGGTCGAGGGTCAGAAGCCGGCGGAGGTGGCGGTGCTGCTCGGCATGAGCGCCAACTCGGTGTCGGCACTGGCCTACCGGGCCCGCGAGGGCCTGCGGCAGGCGTTCCTGACCATGCACCTGCAGGAGCTCGAGGACGACGCCTGCGCGTGGACCCACGAGAATCTCGGCGCCTATGTCCGCAACGGCATCTCCCGCCGCGACGCCGCCAAGGTCGAGCAGCACCTCACCGAGTGCCGACGCTGCACCGCCCTCTACCTGGAGCTGACCGAGGTCAATTCCAATCTCGCCGGCCTGCTCGCCCCACTCCTGCTGGGCGGGGCCGCGGCAGCGTATGTCGGCTCCGCGGGTGGACTGGCGGCGGGCATCGCTGCGGTGAAGGGCGGCGTACTCGTGCTGCTGGACCGGGCGAAGGACCTCGTCGCGGCACATGCGCCGGCGTCCGCAGCGGTGGGGGTCGCCGCCGCCGCGGTGGCCATCGGCGGATCGGCCTACCTGTTCATCGACGGCGACACCCAGCCGGCAACCTCTCCGCCGACCGCCGCCCGCCCCGACCGACACGGATCGCACCACCCCGACCGGGCGCAGGAATCCGGCCGGGAACGGCGAGCCGCGCCGCGGCGTACGAACGGTTCCGAAGCAGGCCCGGTGGTGGCCACCTCTCCTGCTGACACCTCCACCGCCACCGCCGCGCCGCCCGCCGCCGGCGGCCCGATCGGATCCGACAGCGGCACCGGTCCACAGCAGCAGGCCCCCGGCCCGGACCAGACGGGGGGTCAGGACCAGCAATCCGGAGGGCCGCAGCACCAGCCGCCGACCGAGTCGCCGCGTCAGGCGGATCTGAGGGTGACGGCTTCCGCCAGCAGCGAGGCAGGGGCACTTCACCGCGTGGTCGTGGTCGTGTCCGGGCTGCCGCCAGCCGGCGCGGCCACGCTGTCGGTGGCCGGGCGCGGCGTCACGGTCGTGCTGACCCACGACGACCGGTGCAACTCCCCTCACCCCCAGACCTGCCGGGTAGCGAGCGCAACCGCCACGTTCGAGTTCAACGCGGTGTCGGCCCCCGGGTCCGGCGCGTCGCTCGTGTTCACGGTCTCCCCGGACGGTGGAACCACCGACGCCGACGGGTCCAACAACCGGGCGACGGTGAGGCTCGGCTCCTGAGCGGGACTTCCCTCCGGCCCGGAATCGTGTAGAACGGAGACATGACCGTCAGCAGAAGGATCGCCCGGCCGATGATCGCGTCGATGTTCGTGGTCGGCGGCGTCAACGCGCTCCGCAACGCGCCCGCCTACGCAGAGAAGGCCAAGGTGGTCACCGACCGGCTGATCCCCTTGGCCAAGCGGGTGGCGCCCGAGGCGCCCATCCCCGAGGACCCGGTGACCCTGGTGCGGATCAACGGCGCCATCCATGTGGGCGCAGGAGTCGCATTGGCGACAGGCCACTTCCCGCGCTTGGCGGCGACGGCCCTGGCCGCCACCCTCGTGCCGACGACGCTGGCCGGCCACCAGTTCTGGAACGAGTCCGACCCTGCCCAGAAGGCCAACCACCGGGTGCACTTCTTCAAGAACGTCTCGATGCTGGGTGGCGTCCTGCTCGCCGCGGTCGACACCGAGGGCAAGCCTGGAGTCGCCTGGCGCACGCGCCGGACCGCACGCGACGTACGCCGCGAGGCGCGGCACCTGCGGGCCACCGCCCGGCGCGAGGCCAAGCTGGCGGCCGCTCAGCTGCGGTGATTCCGGCGGATAGCCTTTGCCGGTGACCACCACCCGGCTCGCCGACCC
>DASSJR010000344.1:0-8926 GCA_035691135.1 Nocardioides sp.
CCCATCTCGGCGACGCTGTCGCCCTCCTGGACCTCGAAGATCACCTGGCCCTTGCCGGGGCCCGCGAAGTCCTCGGGCTCGGAGAAGCGGTCGGCGATGGCGTCGACGCCGCGGGTCACGACGAAGTAGAGGCCACCCGCCAACACCGCCAGCGACGCCAAGACCGCCAGGCAGCCGGGTAGCCGGCTCCTCTTGCGACGGCGACGCCCCTCGACGGGACGCTCGTAGTCAGCCCCCAGGATCGGGTCGTCAGTCATCGCTCTCCTCGACGATCTCTCCGGGAGGACTCCCGGTCGTGCGCTCGCGGTCCAGTGCCTGCTGGAGGATCAGCACGGCCGCAGCCTGGTCGACCACAGCGCGTCGCTTCCCACCCTTGCGCCCCCGGTCGCGCAGCATAGCCTCCGCCGAAACCGTGGTGAGACGCTCGTCGTAGAGACGCACCGGGATCGGTGCGATGCGGCGCACCAGTTCGGCCGCGAACGCCCGCGCCTTGGCCGCGGCCGGACCCTCGCCACCAGACAGAGAGCGGGGCAGTCCGACGATCACCTCGATCGCGCCCTCGTCGTCGACAAGGGCCGCGATCCGGGCCAGGTCGCCGCGGCCCCGGCGGATGGTCTCCACCGGTGTCGCGAGTACTCCGGCCGGGTCGCTGCGCGCCACACCGATCCGGGCGTCGCCGGGGTCGAGCCCGAGACGTGTGCCGGAGCGCATCAGCCGCCTGTGGCCCGGGCGACCTCGGCGCGCACCAGACCCAGCGCCTCGTCGATCCCTGACGGGTCGCTCCCGCCGCCCTGGGCAAGGTCGTCCTTGCCGCCGCCCCGGCCGCCGACCACCGGCCCGATGACCCCGACGAGCGCATTGGCGCTCAGGCCCCGGTTGCGTGCGGCGTCGTTGACCGCCGCGACGACCGAGACCTTGCCGGACTCGTGGCCGATGATGACCACCACTCCGGGCTCCCCGGCGGGAAGCCGTCCGCGGACGTCGAGCGCGAGGGTGCGTACGTCGCCACCGCCGGCGCCGTCGGCGCGGTGGGCCACCACGTGGACACCGCCGACGATGTCCGCCTGCGCTGCCAGCGTCGCTCCACCGGCGAGGAGCTGGGTGAGACGGACCTTCTCGATCTCCTTCTCGGCGGTGCGCAGCTTCTCCACGATGCTGTTGACCCGCTCGGGAAGCTCCTCCGGACGCACCTTGAGCGCCTCGGACAGCTGGGCGACCAGCACGTGCTCGCGGGCCAGGAAACGGTAGGCATCGCCACCGACCAGGGCCTCGACCCGGCGCACGCCGGACCCGATCGACGACTCGCCCAGGAGCTTGATCACGCCCAGCTGGCCGGAGCGGCCCGCATGGGTTCCGCCGCAGAGCTCACGTGCCCAGTCGCCGACGGAGATCACGCGTACCTCGTCGCCGTACTTCTCGCCGAACAGGGCCATCGCTCCGGACTTCACCGCCTCGTCCTGGCTCATGATCTCGGCGTGAACCGAGAGGTCGGCCAGGACCAGGTCGTTGACCCGCGCCTCGACGTCGGTCATGACCGACGCCGGCACCGCACCCAGCGCGGCGAAGTCGAACCGGAACCGGCCGGGCGAGTTCTCCGAACCGGCCTGGGTGGCGGTGTCGCCGAGAGCCTCACGGAACGCCTTGTGGACCATGTGGGTCGCGGTGTGCGAGCGCGAGATGGACTTGCGCCGCTCGACGTCGACCACGGAGTGCGCGCCGACGCCGACGGTGACCTCACCCGAAGCCACCACCGCCCGGTGCACGATCAGGCCGGTGACCGGGGACTGGACGTCGCGGATCTCCAGCCGGGCGCCGTTCTCGAGCTCGATCACGCCCTGGTCGGCGAGCTGGCCTCCACCCTCGGCGTAGAACGGCGTCCGGTCGAGCACCAGCTCGACCTCGTCGCCCTCGCGAGCGGACTGGACGACGCCCCCGGCGGAGACGATGCCGCGCACCGCGCCCTCGGTGACGATCTCGGAGTAGCCGGTGAACTCGACCGGCCGGTCCAGGGAGTCGGCGATCTCGCGGTAGGCGGAGGCATCACGGTGAGCGCCCTTCTTGGACGCGGCGTCGGCCTTGGCCCGGTCCCGCTGCTCGGTCATCAGCCGGCGGAACTCGAGCTCGTCGACCGACAGGCCCTGCTCGGCGGCCATCTCCAGGGTCAGGTCGATCGGGAAGCCGTAGGTGTCGTGCAGCGAGAAGGCCCTGGCCCCCGAGAGCTCGGAGCCACCGGCCTGCTTCACCTCGGTGGTGGCCAGGTCGAAGATCGCCGTGCCCGCCCGCAGGGTCTGGCGGAAGGCTTCCTCCTCGGCGTAGGCCACGCTGGAGATCCGCTCCCAGTCGCGGTGCAGCTCGCCGTAGGTCTCCCCCATCCGGTCCCGGCTGACGGGGAACAGCTCGGGCAGCGACGGGTCGTCGTACCCCAGGAGTCGCATGGAGCGTACGGCGCGCCGCAGCAGGCGCCGGAGCACGTAGCCGCGGCCTTCGTTGCCCGGCGTCACCCCGTCGCCGATGAGCATCATCGAGCTGCGGACGTGGTCGGCCACGACCCGGAACCGGACGTCGTCGTCGTGGCTCTGCGGGCCGCCGGCGCCGTAGGCACGCCCGGACAGCTCCTCGGCGCGCTCGATGACGGGGTACATCACGTCGATCTCGTACATGTTGTCGACGCCCTGGAGCAGGTAGGCCACCCGCTCGAGACCCATCCCGGTGTCGATGTTCTTCTTCGGCAGCGAGCCCGCGATGTCGAAGTCCTCCTTGGACCGCACCGCGCTGAGCTCGTCCTGCATGAAGACCAGGTTCCAGAACTCGAGGTAGCGGTCCTCGGCGGAGAAGTCCCCGTCGGCGCCGTACTCGGGGCCGCGGTCGATCAGGATCTCCGAGCACGGTCCACCCGGGCCCGCGACGCCCATGGACCAGTAGTTCTCCTTCTTGCCCAGCCGGATGATGCGCTCGTCGGGCAGGCCGGTCACCTTGCGCCAGAGCTCCACCGCCTCCGGGTCGTCCTCGTAGACGCTGGGGTAGAGCTTGTCCTCGGGGAAGCCGAACCCTCCGTCGCCGTGGGACTTCGTGACCAGCTCCCAGGCAAGCTCGATCGCCCCCTCCTTGAAGTAATCACCGAAGGAGAAGTTGCCGCACATCTCGAAGAACGTGCCGTGCCGGGTCGTCTTGCCGACGTCTTCGATGTCGGGCGTACGCACGCACTTCTGCACGCTCACCGCACGGTCGAAGGGCGGGGTCTCCTCACCGAGGAAGTAGGGCTTGAAGGGCACCATGCCGGCGTTGACGAACAAGAGATTGGGGTCGTCGAGCAGCAACGACGCCGAGGGCACCGCCTGGTGGCCGCCCCACTTCGAGCCCTCGAAATGGGCGACGAACCGTCGGCGGATCTCAGCGGTGTCCATCAGGTGCTGCCTTCCTCTCGTCGGTGCCGGCCAGCGCCTAGTTCGGGAGTTCCATGAGGCACGAGGCCGAGCTGGTGGCGCAACTCGGTTTCCTTCTCCGCGCGGCCCGCGGCCACCTCGTCCCGGAACATCCGGGCGCCGACGGCCAGGCCGCTGACCCGGTCGCGTAGCCCGTCTGCGGTGAACACCTCGGCCGCGCGGCGACCGCGGACCATCGCATAGACGCCCGCCCCCGCCCCGGCCACGAACCACAGGGACCTGTTCACTAGGCGGCGTCTCCCTCGTCGTGGCGCTCGTCCTCGTGCCTGGTGAGGTCTGCCCGTTCGCGGGCACGGAACTCACGCAGGGCGGCCTTGAGGTCGGCGCGGCGCTGCTTGCGGGCCCGCAGGACCTCGCGCTTCATCTCGAACCGGATCCGGTTCCGGACCTCGGGCGCCAGCGCGCGACGCAGGCCATGGGCCAGACCGGCGGCCTTGATCGCCGATTCGCGGGCCACGATGTCGGCGAAGAGCTTCCCGTCGATCCGGCCGACCACGGGCGCCGCCTCGACCTGTGGCTCCTCATCGCCGAAGCGGGTGATCACGTAGCTCTCACTGTCACGACTCGTGGTCTGCACCCGTGCCAGTGACTCTTCGACGTGCGCCAGCCGATCGGCGAGCGCCCGAGCCTGCGCACGCGCCGCGGCCAGCTCCCGGTTCGAGCGAGCCGCCGCTCGACGCGCGAAGAGGACGAGGACGAGCAGTGCCAGCGCGAGGGCGCCACCGGCCAGCACCCAGACCTGTTCGGAACTCACCCGACCGACCCTATAACCCCTCGCTCCCACGGCTGGTCGGTGGCGAGCCCTGACGCAACGTCGTCATCGAACCATGGCGTCCCACTTGGTCAGCGCGTACGTTTGACAGCCAGACATCCCACAAGCGGCGTTGCTTGTGATGGGACCCGGACCTCGCCCCGTCGATGAGACGGATATTTCGAGGTCCTTTTTCGATGAGCATCCAGATCGTGATGATGGTGCCGCCCGAGGCGGCCAGTGTGTCCCTGGCACGGCACACTCTGACCGAAACCATGAGAATGGCGCGGGTCGCACCGGAGTGCATCCAGGAGGCAGAGGTGGCTCTCTCCGAAGCGTGCACCCGGGTGTGGAACGACCTGACAGAGGGCAAGGGCCTGGAGATCCTGATCAATGTCGGCGATCGAGAGCTCACGATGCACGTCCTGGGATCCGGAAATGGCTACCGGGGGCATGACCAGGGAACCTTTCTTGCCGAGGTGAGTGCCCAGAACAGCCGCGGGATGCTGCTGATGGAAGAGTTCAGCGACCGCACCAGCATCCAGGCCAATGGCGGAGGGGGCTCGATTCGTCTCACGAAGCAGCTGAGGTGGATCGACCAGCCACACGCATCGGTGGAAGGCTGAAACCCGCCGCATTGATTCGGGGCTGCCGGGCGCGGCCACCCGAACTCTGCACTGGTCGAGTCGGCGTGCGCCTCATGCGGTGGGGGCGTGCGGATACGCCTCACCAGCCGCACCACAGGAGGCCCGAACGGAAGCGTGGGCGCCCTCACCTACGCCGACGCAGACATCGCGGCGTGGGCCTGTCCCGTCTGCGGGTCTGCGAACGCCGAGGCGTTCGGCGAGTGAGCGGCCGACCCGGTGGATGGGCAGCCGTGGGGGTCGCCGGTCAGCGACCCCGGATCAGCCGCCGAATCCGCTCCCAGCGCTCCTTCACGGCCGCTTCCGAACCCAGCGCCGTCGGCTCGTAGTACGTCGCGTCGGCGACCACGTCGGGGGCGTACTGCTGCTCGGCGATGCCGTAGGGCTCGTCATGGCTGTACCGGTAGCCCTTTCCGTGGCCGAGCTTCTTCGAGCCTCCGTAGTGGGCGTCGCGCAGGTGCGGCGGGACCGGCCCGATCTTCCCGGCGCGAACATCGGCACTGGCCGCATCGATGGCCCGGGTCACCGCGTTGGACTTGGGTGCGACGGAGAGGGCGATCGTCGCCTGGGCCAGGTTGAGCCGGGCCTCCGGCAGGCCGATCAGCTGCACCGCCTGGGCGGCGGCCACCGCCGTCGGCAGGGCCGTCGGGTCGGCCAGGCCGATGTCCTCACTCGCGAGGATGACCAGCCTCCGGGCAATGAATCGGGGGTCCTCGCCGGCCTCGATCATCCGGGCCAGGTAGTGCACGGCGGCGTCGGCGTCGGAGCCGCGGATCGACTTGATGAAGGCGCTGGTGACGTCGTAGTGCTGGTCGCCCTGGCGGTCGTAGCGCACCGCCGCCTGGTCGACCGCGGTCTCCGCGGTGGCCAGGTCGATGGACTCCGCGCCGGTGGAGGTGGCCGCCGCCGCTGCCGCCTCCAGGTAGGTGAGGGCACGACGGGCGTCGCCCCCCGCCAGCCGCACCAGGTGCTCCCGCGCGTCCTCGTCCAGGGCGATCGACCCGGCGAGGCCACGTTCGTCGGCGAGGGCCTGTTCGAGTACTGCGCGGACGTCGTCGTCGGTCAGCGGCTCCAGCCGCAGCAAGAGGCTTCGCGACAGCAGCGGCGAGATGACGGAGAAGAACGGGTTCTCCGTGGTCGCGGCAACGAGGGTGACCCAGCGGTTCTCCACGCCGGGCAGCAGGGCGTCCTGCTGGGCCTTGGAGAATCGGTGCACCTCGTCGACGAACAGCACCGTCTCGTGCCCCCCGGCCACGAGCTCGGCCCGGGCCGCGTCGATGGCTGCGCGGACCTCCTTGACGCCGGCCGCGACGGCCGAGACCTCCACGAATCGTCGGTCGGTCTGCTGGCTCAGGATCGAGGCGATGGTGGTCTTGCCGGTGCCCGGCGGTCCCCACAGGAGCAGCGACATCGACCGGTCGCCCTCGATCAGCTGGCGCAGCGGGGCGCCCGCGGCCCTCAGCTGCTGCTGTCCGACCAGCTCGTCGAGCGAGCGTGGCCGCATCCGCACCGCGAGCGGTGCCGAGGCGTGCGGCGCCGTCGACAGTGAGCCACCACCGCCCCGGCCGGACGGCATCGCGTCGAAGAGTCCCTCCACACCCGTCACCGTAGGTGATCGGTGGAGCTCAGGCGCGCACCATCTTCTGGGACTTCACGTCGTACCACTCGTCCTCGTATCCCGGCCCCACCGGAACCTGGGTCGGCGCGGCGCCGCCGGCGGGCGAGCCCTGGTTGTCGACCCCGAGCAGATTGGCGGTCACCGGGGTGTTGGGGTGCTTGCCCAGCTCGCCCGCGAAGTGACAGGCGACCTTGTGCCGGGGGCCGATCTGCAGCAACGGCGGCTCGACCTTGGCGCAGATCTCCTGGGCGAGCGAGCAGCGAGTGCGGAACCGGCAGCCGGACGGCGGGTTGATCGGGCTCGGTACGTCGCCCTCGAGACGGATCCGCTCGCGGCGACCACCGATCGCCGCCTGCTTGACGTCGGGTACGGCGGAGAGCAGCGCCTGGGTGTAGGGGTGATGTGCGTGACCGTAGATCGACTCCCGGTCCGCGATCTCGACGATCTTGCCGAGGTACATCACCGCCACCTCGGGGCAGAAGTGGCGCACGACGGCCAGGTCGTGGGCGATGAACAGGAAGGCGATCCCGAACTCCTTCTGGAGGTCCTGGAGCAGGTTGATCACCTGCGCCTGGATCGAGACGTCGAGGGCCGAGACCGGCTCGTCGGCGACCAGAAGCTGGGGGTTGAGGGTGAGGGCTCGGGCGATGCCGATGCGCTGCCGCTGGCCCCCCGAGAACTCGTTGGGGTAGCGGTTGTAGTGCTCGGGGTTGAGACCCACCACCTTGAGCAGTTCCTGCACCTTCGGCAGGATCTCCTTCTTGGGCACCACGTTGTGGATCGCCAGCGGTGCACCCACGATCGAACCCACGGTGTGCCGTGGGTTCAGCGACGTGTAGGGGTCCTGGAAGATCATCTGGACGTGCTTGCGAATGGGCTTCATCTGCCGGCTCGAGAGCTGGGCCAGGTCGTGCTCGCCGAACCGCATCGAGCCAGCGGTGGGGGTGTAGAGCCTCGTGATCAACCGGCCCGTCGTGGACTTGCCGCATCCTGACTCGCCGACGAGGCCCAGCGAGCCACCCTTCGGCACCTGGAAGCTGATGCCGTCGACGGCCTGGACGTGCCCGATCGTGCGTCGGAGGAGGCCGGACGACTTGACCGGGAAGTACATCTTGAGGTTCTCGACCTCGAGCACCGGCGGCGCCGTGACGTCGAGCTGGGTAGCGGTGTGACCCTGCTCGGCGAGCTCGGCGAAGCTCGACACCTGCTGGTCGACGACAGCGGTTTTCTCGCCCTCGCCCGGGGTGGGCTGTCCCTGGGAGGCGTCCGCTTTGTCAACGTTCACGTCGGACATCAGTTCTCCTCGACCAGCTCAGGGGCGATCTCGGGCAGCACCTCGGCCTCGAACACCCGGTCGGGTTCGGCGAGATGGCAACGCTTGAGGTGTCCACCCCCCCGGCTCCCAGGGGTGAGCTCGGGAAGCTCCGTCGAGCACAGGTTACCGGGCACCTTGCCCATGTGGGCGCAGCGCGGATGGAACGAGCAGCCGGACGGAGGGCTCAACAGGCTCGGTGGGTTGCCGGGGATCGGGATCAACCGGGCGTCGGTGTCTGCACCGACCTCGGGCACGCTCGAGAGCAGTCCCCAGGTGTAGGGCATCTCCGGGTGCGTGAGGATCTCCTTGCAGGGGCCGTACTCGACCGCGCGGCCGGCGTACATCACCAGCACGTCGTCGGCCATCTCGGCGATGACGCCGAGGTCGTGGGTGATGATGATGATCGCGGAGTTGAACTCGCGCTGGAGGTCCTGGAGCAGGTCCAGGATCTGTGCCTGGACCGTCACGTCGAGGGCCGTGGTCGGCTCGTCGGCGATCAGCAGGGACGGGTCGTTGATCAGGCCCATGGCGATCATCGCGCGCTGACGCATGCCGCCGGAGAACTGGTGCGGGAAGTCGTCGACGCGGCGGTCGGGCTGCGGGATGCCCACCCGGTCGAGCATCTCGATCGCCTTGCGGCGGGCGTCGCGGTTGCTGGCGTTCGGGTGGTGCACGAGGTACGCCTCGGCCAGCTGGCCGCCGATCTTGTAGAACGGGTGCAGCGCCGCCAGCGCGTCCTGGAAGATCATCGCGACCTGGTTGCCCCGGAGCTTGCGCATCCGGGACTCGCTCAGGCCGATGACCTCGGTGCCGCCGACCCGGATGGAGCCGCTGATCCGGGCGGACTTGGTGTCGTGCAGGCCGAGCACGGCCATGCTCGACACGGACTTGCCCGAGCCCGACTCGCCCACGATGCCGAGGGTCTTGCCCAGCTCGACGGAGTAGGTCAGGCCCGACACCGCGGTCAGCGCACCGTCCTCGGTGGGGAACGTGACCGTGAGGTCGTCGACGACCAGGTAGGCCTCGTCCACGTCAGCGCCCACGCGCAGCGATGCGGTGGACGTGCTGGTCTGCTCGGTCACGAAAGCCTCACCCTCGGATCCAGAATGCTGTACACGACGTCGACCACGATGTTGGCCACGATGAGCATCGTGG
>DASSJR010000345.1:0-2962 GCA_035691135.1 Nocardioides sp.
ACCCGCGTCGACGAGTACGAGTGGTTGCGGGCCAAGGACGACCCCGAGGTCACGGCCTACCTCGAGGCCGAGAACGCCTACGCCCAGGAGCGGGTCGCCCACCTCGCCGACCTGCGGGAGGCGATCTTCGAGGAGATCAAGGGCCGCACCCAGGAGACCGATCTGTCGGTGCCCACCCGCAACCGCGGGTACTGGTACTACGCCCGCTCCTTCGCCGGGAAGGAGTACGGCGCCACCTGCCGCGTCCCGGTGCGCGGTGAGGACGACTGGACTCCCCCGCAGCCCGACGAGGACTGTGTCCCCGACCAGCCCGCGCTCCCCGGGGAGCAGCTGGTCCTCGACATCAACGAGCTCGCTGAGGGCCACGAGTTCTTCGCGCTGGGGGGCTCGGCGGTCAGCCCGGACGGCAACCTCCTGGCCTACTCGACCGACACCACCGGCGACGAGCGCTTCACCGTGCGGGTCAAGGACCTGCGCACCGGCCGGCTCGAGGACGACGAGATCACCGGCGTCCTCGGCGGGGCCACGTGGAGCCGTGACGGCCAGGACCTCTACTACACGACCGTCGACGACTCCTGGCGCGCCGACAAGATCTGGCGGCACCGGCTGGGCACCGGCCAGTCCGACGACGAGCTCGTCCACCACGAGGAGGACGGAAGGTTCTGGGTCGGGGTCGGGCGCAGCCGCACCGACCGGTTCATGGTCATCGTCGCCGCCTCCAAGAGCACGTCGGAGTACCGCTACCTCGACGCCGACGACCCCGACGCGGGGTTCCAGGTGTTCTTCCCACGCCGGGAGGGCCTGGAGTACGGCCTGGAGCACGCCGTCGTCGGCGGCGAGGACGTCTTCCTGGTGCTGCACAACCACACCGGCCCCGACTTCGAGGTCGGCGTCGCCCCACTGGCGCCCACCGACCCGGACGGCTGGCGGCCACTCATCGCCCATGACGCCAAGGTCCGGCTCGAGGAGATCGACGCCTACGCCGGGCACCTCGTCGTACACCAGCGCAGCGACGGCCTCACCCAGCTGCGCATCCTCGAGCTCGACGAGAGCGGCGTCCGCGACGACTACCTCATCGAGTTCGACCAGGAGATCTACACGGTCGGCTCGGGCAGCAACCCGTCGTTCGACACCCCGGTGGTGCGTCTGGGGTACACCTCGATGACGATCCCGTCGTCGGTCTACGACTACGACGTCCGCTCGCGGGAGCTGACCCTCCGGCGGCGTACGCCCGTGCTCGGCGGCTACGACCCCGCCGACTACGAGGAGCACCGGCTGTGGGCCACCGCAGACGACGGCGAACGAGTGCCGCTCTCGGTCGTGTGCCGCCGCGGCGCCCGCGAGGGCACAGGCGGCGGCACAGCACCCCTACCCCTGGTGCTCTACGGGTACGGCGCCTACGAGACCTCGATGGATCCGGCCTTCTCCATCCCCCGACTCTCCCTACTCGACCGTGGCGCGGCCTACGCGATCGCCCACGTCCGTGGCGGTGGCGAGCTCGGCCGTCGCTGGTACGACGACGGGAAGCTCGACCGCAAGCCGAACACCTTCACCGACTTCGTCGCCTGTGCCCGACACCTCGTGGAAGCTGGCTGGACCACCCCCGAGCTGACGATCGCGGAAGGTGCAAGCGCGGGCGGCCTCCTCATGGGCGCGGTCACGAACCTGGCACCCCGGTCGTTCGGTGGGATCGTCGCCAACGTGGCGTTCGTGGACATCCTCACGACCATGCTCGACTCCAGCCTCCCGCTGACCGTGCCCGAGTACGAGGAGTGGGGGAACCCCGAGGACGACCCGGACGCGTTCGACCTGATCGCCGGCTACGCGCCCTACGACAACGTGGCCGCCGTCGACTACCCGCCGATCCTTGCCGAAACCTCCCTGCACGACACCCGGGTGCTCTACGTGGAGCCGGCGAAGTGGATCGCGCGGCTGCGCGCCACCGCCACCGGGCGCCGCGACTTCCTGCTCAAGACCGAGATGTCGGCCGGCCACGGCGGTGTCTCGGGCCGCTACAAGGCCTGGCGTGACCGCGCGTTCTCGCTGGCCTGGATGCTGGACCGGATGGGCCTGGCCTGACCTGCGCCCACCGCCCGTCTGGACCATCTCCCCTGAGAAGTCCCTGAGAGTTGCGAAATTGGGCAACTCATCGCCCTTCCCACACGTCTTTTCGACTGTAGACCAGTGAAACGGCTCCGGTGATCGGCCGGGAATCTACGGAGACGCGGAGTCGTTGCAATGAGTGAGGCGGCGCGGGATGCGTCGCCTCGCGCAGAGGAAGGGCAGCTGAATGGCAACACGCAGCGCAAGACCGGGGACGCGGGAGATCGAGGGCCGCGACAGCGTCGGCCTGTACCTCGACGAGATCGCGCGCAACCCCCTGCTGGATGCTGCGCAGGAGGTCGAGCTGTCCAAGACCATCGAGTCCGGCCTGATGGCCGAGTACCTCCTGGCCACCGGCCGGGTCGGCCGGGCCAAGGGCGGCGCCCCCATGCGCGCCTCCCGCGAGGAGCTCGAGTGGATGGCCGAGCAGGGCCGCGAGGCCGTGGACACGTTCATCACCGCCAACCTGCGCCTCGTGGTGTCGATCGCCCGCAAGTACGGGCGCGCCCAGATGCCGATGCTCGACCTGATCCAGGAGGGCAACACCGGCCTGATCCGTGCGGTCGAGAAGTTCGACTACACCAAGGGCTACAAGTTCTCGACCTACGCCACCTGGTGGGTGCGTCAGGCGATCACCCGCGGCATCGCGCAGCAGGCCAGGGTCGTCCGCCTGCCCGTCCATGTCGTCGAAGAGCTCAACCAGGTCGGCGGAGCCCGTCGTACCCTCGAGCGCCAGCTGGGCCGCGACCCCGAGCCCCAGGAGATCGCCGCCGAGCTCGACATGGACGTCGACCGCGTCCTCGACCTGATGTCGTGGGGTCGCGAGCACGTCAGCCTCGACACCCCCGTCGACGAGGAC
>DASSJR010000346.1:0-10534 GCA_035691135.1 Nocardioides sp.
GCGTCCGGTGGTTGAGGTGCGAGGGCCGTCAGGGCCCGAGCCTCGAAACCCCCGCACCCCGGCAGGGCGGTGACCACAACCAACAGCGGTGCCTTCGGCCAGTAGCCTCGGCTGCGTGCTGCTCGCCTTCGACACCGCCACCCCGCTGGTCACTGTCGCCCTGCACGACGGTGACCAGGTCGTGGTCGAGCACACGTCGGAGCAACGGATGAAGCACGGCGAGCAGCTGGCGCCGCTCATCGAGCGGGTCATGAACGACGCCGGCATCGTCCGGCAGGACCTCACCGCGATCGCGGTCGGGGTCGGGCCGGGCCCCTTCACCGGGCTTCGGGTCGGCCTGGTCACGGCGCGGACCCTGGGGTTTGTGCTCGACATCCCGGTCTACGGCGTCTGCTCCCTCGACGTGCTCGCCCTGGAGGCCGTCGACACGGGGACCGTCACCAGCGACTTCGTCGTGGCCACCGACGCCCGGAGACGGGAGGTCTACCTGGCGTCGTACGACGTGGACGGCGTGCGGCTGGACGGTCCCCTGGTGGACAAGCCCATGACGCTGGCCACCGAGGGACCGGCCGTCGGCGAGGGAGCCGTGCTCTACCCCGAAGCCTTTCCCCGCGCGGCCGGGCCGACCCGACCCAGTGCGACCTGGTTGGCTCGTGCGGTGGCGGAGGAGCGCGCGGAGCTGCGGGACCCCGAGCCCCTCTACCTGCGCCGGCCGGACGCGGCGACACCCGGGCCACGCAAGCCCGCCTCGTGATCCGACCGGCCACAGGGGCCGATGTCGACGCGATCGCGCGGCTCGAGCGGGAGAACCTCGGCGACGACGCGTGGTCCCGCGCCCTCGTCGCGGAAGGCGTCGTCGGGGAGTTGCCAACTGTCCGCTACCTCGTCGCGCAGGAAGGCGACGAGGTGGTCGGCCACGCAGTCGTCAGCGTGGTGGCGGATATCTCCGAGCTGCAACGGATCGCCGTCGACCCGTTTCACCGGCGCGATGGCCTCGCCACCCAACTCCTCGACGGGGTCGTCGCCCTCGCCCGGGATGAAGGCGCCGGTCGGCTGCTGCTCGAGGTGCGCGAGGACAACCACGGTGCCCTCGCGTTCTACGCGGCACGGGGGTTCGTGGAGATCGACCGCCGGCCGCGCTACTACCGCGACGGCGGGACGGCCGTCGTGATGCGCCGGGGCGTCGGTCCGGCGTGTGGTGGCGTCAGCTGACCGGTCCGGACACGAACGTGTGGCCGGTGGTGTACCCGAGACGTGTGTACGTCGCCACCGCGGGCACGTTGTCGGTGTAGACCCCCAGCGTCGCCACGCCCGACCCCCCGTCCAGCGCGCGCCTGGTGAGCGCTGCACTCAGGCCACGACCGATGCCGCGCCCGCGATGAGCCGGGTGCACCGACACCGCACGCAGGTGGCCGGTCCCGTCGGGCTGCCGCAGCAGCGCGCCCACCGCGAGCAGTGCGTCCCGATGGCGGACGCCGAGCCACGACTCGATCCCCGGTGTGCCGGGTCGTGCGTGCGCGTCCGGCTGGGCCACGTCGAGCAGCGCCTGCACCTCGTCGGCGGAGTCGACCTCCTCGACCGGCAGGCCGGGGTCGGGCGGCATGCTTCGCGTCAGCATCCAGTGCCAGCGGTGAGGGTCCCGGTGGCGCCACGTGGGGGGAAGGTCGGGGGCGGCGTGGGCCACCACGGTCACCCGGTGCGCTGGCGGGGCCTCGTCGGCGACCTCCGCCATCAGGGGCGCGAGCGAGGTCGCGGGACCGAACGCGGTGAACACCGGGCCGGTCAGGTCGTGCCTCGGTCGACCGCCCTGCACCACCAGCGCGTCGTCGTGACGCCACACCGCCTCGACTCGCGAATGATCCAGCTGGTGCCGGACGAACGGGTCGTCGAACTCCGTCAGCGCCTGGACGTTCACCCTGCCCACGGACCCATCTTGCAGGTGTGCATGATGTCGGCATGAACGACGGTCCGCTGGTGCTCGGCATCGAGACCTCCTGCGACGAGACCGGCGTCGGCATCGTCCGCGGGCAGACCCTCCTGGCCGATGCTGTGGCCAGCAGCGTCGACGAGCACGCCCGCTTCGGCGGCGTCGTACCGGAGGTCGCGAGCCGGGCCCACCTCGAGGCCATGGTGCCGACCATCGAGCGGGCCTGCGAGACCGCCGGCGTCCGGCTGTACGACGTCGACGCGCTCGCCGTCACCAGCGGACCAGGCCTCGCCGGGGCGCTGCTCGTCGGCGTCGCCGCGGCCAAGGCGCTCGCGCTGGGACTGGGCAAGCCGCTGTACGGCGTCAACCACCTGGCCTCCCACGTCGCCGTCGACCAGCTCGAGCACGGCCCACTGCCCGAGCCCTGCCTGGCCCTGCTGGTCAGCGGCGGCCACTCCAGCCTGCTCCGGGTCGAGGACGTCACCGGCAACATCGACCCCCTGGGCGCCACGATCGACGACGCCGCCGGGGAGGCCTTCGACAAGGTGGCCCGCCTCCTCGGGCTGCCGTTCCCCGGCGGGCCGCACATCGACCGGGCGGCCCGCGACGGCGACGGCGTCTACGTCGACTTCCCGCGCGGGCTGACCTCGCGCAGGGATCTCGAGCGGCACCGTTTCGACTTCTCCTTCTCGGGACTCAAGACCGCCGTGGCCCGGTGGGTCGAGGCGCGGGAACGCGCGGGCGAGCCGGTCCCGCTCGAGCACGTCGCCGCCAGCTTCCAGGAGGCGGTCTGCGACGTCCTGACCCGCAAGGCGATCGACGCCGCGGCCACGCACGGCATCGACCACCTCCTGATCGGCGGCGGGGTGGCGGCCAACTCGCGGCTGCGTTCCATGGCCGAGGAGCGGGCTGCGGCGCGGGGAATCCGGGTCCGCGTTCCCCGGCCGGGGCTGTGCACCGACAACGGCGCCATGGTGGCCGCACTCGGCTCGGAGATGGTGACGAGAGGCCGAGCGCCCTCGGCGCTCGACCTCCCGGCCGACTCGTCACTGCCGGTCACCTCCGTGCTGGCCTGACGGTCAGGGCCGGAGCTCCCAGGACCACGGGTCGTCCACGTCGCCGGCCCGCACCGGGTCGAGGACCTGGGTCAGCTTGCCGTCGAGGCCGAGACGGAGGGCGTACCACCGGCCGTCCTGGTACGTCGACACCAGGACCGTCGAGCTGGTCTCCCAGACCGGCGAGCCCGTGAACCCGAGGTCCCTGGTCGAGTACTCCACGAGCACGGTCCCGTCAGTGGCATCCAGGATGGCGACCGTGGTGCCGCCGAGGCCGTCGCCGTAGGCATCGGATCCGATGACGTAGCGACCGTCCGGGCTGAACGCCTCCAGCTTGTAGTCGCAGGTCTCCCACCGGGCCTGACCGGTGGTCGCGGCCACGACCGCCGAGCACGAGCCGGGCTCCAGCTCGTCGATCGAGGTGAGGCCGGTGACCATGCCGGTCGCCTGGTTGGCGGCGGTGACCTCGATGAGGCCGGGCAGTCGCCGAGGATCCTGCTCCCAGTCGGTGACCCACGCACCGGACTTCCCGTTCGGCTCGGTCAGCGTGTAGGCGACCTCCTGAGCGCCGGTGAACCCGGCCAGGTCGACGGTGCCGTCGAAGGAGACCACCGAGCTGAGGTAACCCCCCGGGCCGACACCGGACACGGGGTAGAGGCCGATGTCCTGGTTGCCGGCGGTTGCGGTCATGGCACGGGCCAGGTACTGGCCGTCCCTGCTGACCGCCAGGCTCTGACCCGGGATGCTTTCGCGCACGTCGCCGTTCGCAGCGAGGAACGACGTCGTGCCCTGCGCGACGTCGACGACGGCCCAGCCGCCGTCGTACGGCGTGACCTGCTGGTAGGCCTTGCCCAGGTCCGTCGTGGTCCCATCGGGCTGGTGCAGCACGCTGCCGTCCATCCACGGCACCGCTGGGCCCTCGCCACGCGGTGCGGAGGCCGCGTCCGCCTTGACCAGACCCACTGGAGTGGGACTCGGAACATTGGTCGCCGGGGGGTTGTCATCGCCGCTCAGCAGCCCACCGCCGGACGTCAACGCGACCGGGACGATCAGGGCGATCACCGCCAGCACGCCGGCGCCCGCGACCACTCGCCGTCGCCGCTGGATGCCGCGCGCCCGTCCGCGGACGGACTCGAGGTCGATCGGGTGTCCGCCGATCTGGTCCGCCTGCTCATGGAGTGACCGGGTGAGGTCGTCGGTGTCGTTCATCGCTCCTCCTCGTGGTTGAGGGGGTTCAGGTGCTGGGGTGCGCGCTCGCGCAGGGTGGCCAGCGCGCGGCTGGCCTGGGACTTCACGGTGCCGACGGAGATGCCCAGGATGTCGGCGGTCTCGGCCTCGGACAGCTGCTCGTAGTACCGGAGCACCACCACGGCCCGAGCCTTCCTCGGCAAGGTCCGCACGACGGCCCAGACCGCGGCGCGCTGTCCCTCGTCGTACTCGTCGGTGGAGTGCCCCTCGACCGGCAGGTCGTCGGTGGCGTACTCGCGCTTCTTCCAGCCACGGCGCCACAGCGAGTTGTGCTCGTTGACCAGGATCCGCCGGACGTAGCCGTCGATCGAGTCGCGCTGCTGCACCTTGTCCCACGACAGGTACAGCTTGGCCAGCGCGGTCTGCACCAGGTCCTCGGCGGTGTGCCGGTCACCGGTCAGGAGGTACGCCGTCCGCAGCAGGCTCGGCTGCCGAGCGTGCATGTACGCCGAGAACTCCTCGTCCCGGGCACGTGTCCGGTCAACCATGGTCACCCCCGATCCGGTGAGGGTCTGCCCTTGTGCGTGCACTGCGCACCTCCCATCCAATCGCTTCCAAGACGCGATTCGGGGGAGAACGGTTGCAATCGCTGGTTTCGAGACTGGGCCGGGCGGTCAGAAGGATTCGACCAGCAGCGCGATCCCGTGACCGCGGGCGCGGGTGAGCACGATGGTGGCCGCCTCGTCCCCGGTCAGGGACAGCCGCTTGCGCAGGTCCTCGGGGACCACGCCCACGCCGCGCTTCTTGATGGTCAGGCTGCCGATGTTGCGCTCGCGCAGGGCGGCTCGGAGTGCTTTCTCGCGGTAGGGGAGGGTCTCGATGACCCGGAACCCCCGGGCGAACGGTGTCCGGAACGCCTCGTCCGAGGTCACATAGGCGATGTGGTCGTCGACCAGCCCGCCCTTCACCCCGGCGGCGACGGCGGTGACCAGTCCGGCCCGGATCACCGCACCGTCCGGCTCGTAGAGGAACTCTCCGACGTCGCGGGCCGACCCGCCCGGATCGTCCTCGTCGGTGAGCGTGGCCAGCCCGCCCTGACCGATGACCGTGGCCCGCCGGCGGGTGGTGGCCAGCCGACCCGACCACAGGACGGCCTCCTTCACCTCGCCCGAGTCGCTGACCCACTCCGCCTCCACGTCCTCCGGGATCCGCGCGTGCGGGAAGCCGGGCGCCGCCTTGACGCAGGTGTCGCGGCGCATCAGCTGCTCCACGAACGCCCACGGCGGGGTCCAGTCGTCGATCGTGAACGTCCGGCCCCGGCCGGTACGGCGCGCCGGGTCGACGTACGCCGCGTCGAAGGGGGTGGTGTCGACCTTGGTGGCGTCGGCGACCGACACGGCTCCCGGCAGGCCGAGGGCGGCCAGGTTCGCTCGTGCCACCTCGATCCGGACCGGGTCCACGTCGATGCCGGCACTGGTGATCCCGGCTCGGGCGAAGGCCAGCAGGTCGCCGCCGATGCCGCAGCCGAGGTCGATCACGGATCCGGCGGAAGCGGCCGCGAGGCGAGCGGCCCGGTGGGCCGCCACCGTGGCGCGGGTGGCCTGCTCGAGGCCATCGGGGGTGAAGTACATCGCGGCCGCGTCGTCGCCGAACTTGGCGGCCGCCTTGCGGCGCAGTGTGACCTGGCCGATGGCGGCGGCGACCCGGGCCGCTCGCTCCTCGTCCGAGCCAGGCGCGACCTGCCTCAGCTGGGCCTGGGCCTTCAGCTCCTCCCGGGGCGCCTCCGACGCCTGCCCCAGCAGCTCCTGCCCGGCGTCCGTCAGCAGCCACCGGAAGGTGTCGAGGTCCACCCGGCCAGTCTCCCAGCGGGTTCGTGCGTCTCGGCCCGCGGGTGGCCGGCACCCGGTGGACCGGACCCCTCTGGCACTCAACAGGGGTGAGTGCTAAGTTCTGACTTGGCACTCTCAGCCCGAGTGTGCCAGCGCTTGCGACCAGGTGCGACCCCCGCGACGGCGTACCGAAACCGCAGGCTCAAACGTCCGGAGGGATTCGTCCCCCGTCCAGTCAGAGACATGAAAGTGGAGGTCGATCAAGAGTGTCGATCAACATCAAGCCCCTCGAGGACCGCCTGGTCGTCAAGCCCCTCGACGCCGAGCAGACCACGGCTTCCGGCCTGGTCATCCCCGACACCGCCAAGGAGAAGCCCCAGGAGGGCGAGGTCCTGGCCATCGGCCCCGGCCGCATCGACGACAACGGCAACCGCGTCCCGCTCGACGTGTCCGTGGGTGACAAGGTCATCTACAGCAAGTACGGCGGCACCGAGGTGAAGTACGGCGGCGACGAGTACCTCATCCTCTCCGCGCGCGACGTGCTCGCGGTCGTTTCCTGATTTCCCGATAGTCCGGAACGCTTCGCAGGCCCCGGGTCCGTCCCGCCCTGCGAAACGTTCCGGACTATCTCCCTTTTGAAGGAGAGTCATGCCCAAGATTCTGGAGTTCGACGAGCGGGCCCGGCGCGCGCTCGAGCGTGGGGTCGACACCCTCGCCGACACGGTCAAGGTGACGCTCGGCCCCAAGGGGCGCTACGTCGTCCTCGACAAGAAGTGGGGCGCGCCGACCATCACCAACGATGGCGTGACCGTCGCCCGGGAGATCGAGCTGGACGACCCGTTCGAGAACCTCGGTGCGCAGCTCACCAAGGAAGTTGCCACCAAGACCAACGACATCGCCGGTGACGGCACCACCACCGCCACGGTCCTGGCCCAGGCAATGGTCCACGAGGGCCTGCGCGCGGTCGCGGCCGGCGCCAACCCGATGGGCCTCAAGCGCGGCATGGACGCCGGCGCCGGCGCCGTCAGCGACGCCCTCAAGGAGGCGGCCCGCGAGGTCGACTCCAAGGAGGACATGGCCTCGGTCGCCACCATCTCCAGTCGCGACAGCCACATCGGCTCGCTGCTCGCGGAGTCCTTCGACAAGGTCGGCAAGGACGGCGTGATCACGGTCGAGGAGTCCAACACCATGGGCACCGAGCTGGAGTTCACCGAGGGCATGCAGTTCGACAAGGGCTACATCTCGGCCTACTTCGTGACCGACCCGGAGCGCATGGAGACGGTCCTCGAGGACCCCTACATCCTCCTGCACCAGGGCAAGATCTCCGCGGTGACCGACCTGCTCCCGCTGCTGGAGAAGGTCATGGGCGCGGGCAAGCCGCTGTTCATCCTGGCCGAGGACGTCGAGGGTGAGGCGCTGTCGACCCTGGTGGTCAACAAGATCCGCGGCACCTTCAACGCCGTCGCGGTCAAGAGCCCCGCCTTCGGCGACCGCCGCAAGGCGATGATGGAGGACATCGCCACCCTCACCGGTGGTCAGGTCATCGCTCCCGAGGTCGGCCTCAAGCTCGACCAGGCCGGCATCGAGGTGCTGGGCCAGGCCCGCCGCGTCGTGGTCACCAAGGACAACACGACCATCGTCGACGGTGCCGGTGAAGCCGCCGCCGTCGAGGCACGGGTCAACCAGATCAAGGGCGAGATCGAGAACACCGACTCCGACTGGGACCGCGAGAAGCTCCAGGAGCGCCTCGCCAAGCTGTCCGGCGGCGTGTGCGTGATCAAGGTCGGCGCCGCCACCGAGGTGGAGCTGAAGGAGAAGAAGCACCGCATCGAGGACGCCGTGTCGGCGACCCGCGCGGCCATCGAGGAGGGCATCGTCCCCGGTGGTGGCTCGGCGCTCATCCACGCAGCCGCGGTTCTCTCGGACGACCTCGGCCTCAACGGCGACGAGGCCGTCGGCATCCGGATCGTGCGCCGGGCGCTCGACGAGCCGCTGCGCTGGATCGCCCAGAACGGTGGCGACAACGGTCACGTCGTGGTCGCCAAGGTCCGCGAGGCCGGCCCCGGCACCGGCTTCAACGCCGCCACCGGCGAGTACGGCGACCTGGTCGCCCAGGGCGTCCTGGATCCGGTCAAGGTCACCCGCTCCGCGCTGATCAATGCCACCTCGATCGCGGGCCTGCTGCTCACGACCGAGACGCTGATCGTCGAGAAGCCGGAGGACGAGGACGACGACGCCGGAGCCCACGGACACGGACACGGGCACGGCCACGGCCACTGATCCCGAAGCAGACCGCACCGCGCTGACCCGCCCGAGAGTTTCGGGCGGGTCAGCGCGTGGGCTTGTGAAAGGCTGCGGACCTGATGTCCCGTCCGGTCACCGAGCCGCGCGCCAAGCTGCCAGCCGGCTTCGCGTTCCTGGTACCTGCCATCCTCGCGGCGATGTCGATGCTCGGCCCCTTCAGCATCGACACGCCCTTCCCGGCCTTCGTGGAGATGGCCGGCGATCTCGATGTCACCAGCTCCCAGATGCAGCTGGTCGTCTCGGCATATCTCGTCTCGTTCGGCCTGATGAGCCCGTTCTGGGGCCCGCTTTCCGACGCCGTCGGGCGGCGCCCGGTGATGCTCGGCGGCCTCGCGGCGTATGCCGCCGCGTCGGTCGGTTGCGCCCTAGCGCCGACGCTGCCGGTGCTGCTGGCGTGCCGGGTCCTCCAGGGCCTGGTCGTCGGTGGTGGTGTGATCGTCAGCCGGACCATCATCCGCGATGTCTTCGAGGGTGCAGAGGCGCAGCGGCTCATGAGTCGAGTGATGCTGATCTTCAGCCTCGCACCGGCGATCGCCCCGGTGCTGGGCGGGCTCCTGCTCCAGCTCGGGCCGTGGGAGCTGATCTTCTGGTTCATGGCCTGCCTGGGCGTCCTGCTGGTCGGCGTCGTAGGCGTGGCGCTCCCCGAGACCCATCCCGTCGAGCGCCGGATCGCGTTCCGGTTCGCAGCCCTGGCCGGGAGCCTGCTCAGCGTCAGCCGCCACGCCGGCTTCCACCGGGTCGCCTGGGCGGCGGCGCTGTGCTTCGCCGGGCAGTTCCTCTACATCGGGTCCGCGCCGATCTTCGTCATCGACCTGCTCGGCAAGGGCGAGCTCGACTTCTGGGTGCTCTTCGTGCCGATGATCGGCGGGCTGATGCTCGGCTCGCAGGTGAGCAGCTGGGCCGCCGGCAAGATCCGCAGCGAGCGGCTGGTCACCGGCGCGATGCTCTTCAGCGTCGGGGGCGCCGCGGTCAACGTGGCGCTCGCGGCGGCGTACGGGCCGAGCCTGCCGACCGCGGTGATCGGTCCTGCCCTGATCGCGGTCGGCTCCGGCGCGTTCTATCCCTCCACCCAGCTGATCCTGCTCGACCTCTTCCCGACGGGCCGGGGCTCGGCGGTCTCGATGTTCACCTTCATCACGCTGCTGCTCAACGGCCTGCTGGCGGGCGCGCTGACACCGCTGGTGACCGGTTCGGTGCTCGAGCTGGCCTTGGCATCGCTGGTTCTGGTGATCGTGGGGCTGGCCTGCTGGGGTTCGCACGTCGCGGCGTCGCGTCGGCCGGTTGAGGCTCTCGTAGACTGACGCCGTGGAGATCCCCGACAAGTTCGCCGCGCTGGGCCTGACCTACGACGACGTACTGCTGCTGCCCGGCCGCTCCGACCTCGCGCCGACCGACATCGACACCACCACCCGCCTCACCCGCGGGATCACGCTCAAGGCGCCGCTGGTCAGCGCCGCGATGGACACCGTCACGGAGTCGCGGATGGCGATCGCAATGGCCCGACAGGGCGGCCTCGGCGTGCTCCACCGCAACCTGTCGGTCCAGGACCAGGCCTACCAGGTGGACCTGGTCAAGCGGACCCAGACCGGCATCATCTCCAACCCGGTCACCATCGGGCCCGACGCGACGCTGGAGGAGCTCGACCAGATCTGCGGCGAGTACCGCGTCTCCGGGCTCCCCGTCGTCGACACCGACAACCGGCTGCTCGGTATCTGCACCAACCGCGACCTCCGGTTCACGCCGGTCGCCGAGTGGGCGACCACCAAGGTCGACGAAGTGATGACACCGACGCCGCTGGTCACCGGACGGGTCGGAATCTCCCGCGAGGAGGCCACCACCCTGCTCCGCAAGCACAAGCGCGAGCGACTGCCCCTGGTCGACGACGAGGGCCGGCTGGGCGGCCTGATCACGGTCAAGGACTTCGTCAAGCACGAGCAGTTCCCCAACACCTCGCAGGACGCCGACGGCCGGCTGATGGTCGGAGCAGCGGTCGGCTACTTCGGCGACGCCTGGCAGCGCGCAACGACCCTGGTCGACGCAGGCGTCGACGTGATCGTCGCCGACACTGCCCACGGCCACGTCGGGCTGCTGCTCGACATGGTGTCCCGGCTCAAGACCGACCCGGCCACGAGGCACGTGCAGGTGATCGGCGGCAACGTCGCCACCCGCGATGGCGCCCAGGCCTTCGTCGACGCCGGTGCCGACGCGGTCAAGGTCGGATTCGGCCCCGG
>DASSJR010000347.1:0-7396 GCA_035691135.1 Nocardioides sp.
GGCGGTGACGAGGGCGAGGGCGCGCGGATCGACCAGGTCAATCCGGACACACCCGCCCAGGAGGCCGGGCTGCGCAAGGACGACGTGGTCACCGCCGTGGACGGCGAGCGGGTGACGGACGGCATCGCGCTGATCGTCGCGATCCGGACCCACCAACCGGGCGAGACGATCGAGTTCACCATCCTGCGCGGCGGCGACGAGCGCACGATCGAGATCAAGCTGGGCTCCGAGGTCGGCTAGGGCTCCTGGACCTCGGTCTCGTCGTCGTCGCGCCCGGTGCGTGCCTCGACGAACGGGTGCTGGGCGACGAAGCTGTCGGCCTCGTCGTACATCCGCTGGATGTAGTCCTCGAGCTGGGCAACCTCCACCCGCCACTGGCCGCGGCCGCCGATCTTGATGGCCCGCAGCTCGCCGCGCCGCACCAGCGCATAGACCTGCGCCGACGACGTGTTGAGAACCTCGGCCACCTCACCGAGGGTCAGGAAGCGGGGGGCTGCCATGGCTCAATCGTCCCACCGTTTGCCCGGATCCGGGTACGCCGCGCAGCGGCCTTGTGGAGAACCGGATGACCGCGGCCGGTGCGAACGGCATGATGTCCGCGTGAGCAACGACCTCGGGGCGTCCGAAGCCACCCAGGCGGTGCGCGCGGCGTCACCCGGCTGGCGGGATCCCCGGCTCTGGATCGGCGTCGCGATCATGGCTGTCTCGGTCATCGCCGGCGCCCGCCTGATCGGGTCGGCCGACGACTCGGTCACGGTGTGGGCCGTGGCCTCCGACCTGGGCCCCGGCGACACCGTCACGGCCGACGACCTGACCGCGCGACGGGTCCGTTTCGTCGACCCCGACGACCTCGACCACTACTACGCCGCCACCGAGGAGCTCCCGGCCGACCTCCGCCTCGAGCGCGGCGTCGGCGAGGGTGAGCTGCTGCCCCGGTCCGCGGTCGACACGTCTGGCCAGACCGGCGCGATGGAGCTGCCGGTCGCCGTCGAGACCACCCGGGTGCCGCCGGGCGTGCAGTCCGGGTGGGTTGTCGACGTCTACGTCGTGGGTCGGGGCGACGGCAGGCCGGTCCTCACCGGCGTCACCGTCCTCGACGCGCCGCCGGCCGGCGAGAGTTTCGCGGTGAGCGGGCAGCGGCAAGTGGTGCTCGGCGTCACCGACGCGGAGGCGCAGCAGTTCTTCCGAACGACCGGCTCGGCCGACGACCCGGCCCTGACGATCGTTCGGCGGGGATAGGTCGCGCCGTGGTCGTCGTCCTGGTCGTCGCCGCCGGCGCCGCATGGGAGTCGACGGCGCTGGGGCTGCTCACGGAGCGACAGGGAATCGTCGTGCTCAAGCGATGTGTCGACCTCGACGACCTGCTGGCCGCCGCCAGCGCCGGTCAGGCCGACGTCGCGGTCCTCGGCGCCGACACCCACGGGCTCGACCAGGCGGCCGTCGACATCCTGCGCAAGCACTCCGTGCGGCCGGTGGCGGTCATCCCCGACGGCGTCGGGCTGGATGCGGCCCGGTTGCGAGCCACCCGGATCGGGATCCGCGCGACGGTGTCCGAATCCGAGCTCGCGAGTCTGCCCGAGGCGGTGCTGGCCGACGAGGCGCGGTCAGAGACCGTCCTGCCGGACGACGGCCAGGACGAGGCGATTCCGGAGCCCGCGCCAGGCGGGCGGGTCCTGGCGGTCTGGGGCCCGGCGGGGGCGCCGGGTCGCACCACCCTCGCGGCGGGGATCGCAGCCGAGCTCGCGCGGCGCGGCTGCCGGACAGCCCTGGTCGACGCCGACCCCTACGGCGGCGCCATCGCCCAGCAGCTCGGGATCCTGGACGAGGTCTCCGGGCTGCTCGCCGCGGCCCGGCTGACCGCCGGCGGGATGCTTCCGGAGCGCTTCGGATCAGTGCAGCGGACGATCGGTCCTCACCTCGGTGTGGTGACCGGGCTGCCGCGCGCCGACCGATGGGTCGAGGTCCGGTCCGGGGTCGTGGAGCACCTGCTCGACGTCGGACGCGACCACGGCCACGTTGTCGTCGACACCGGATTCAGCCTCGAGCACGACCCCGCTGCCGACTTCGGGTCGCGGCCGGGCCGCAACCAGATGACCCTCGGTGCGATTGAAGCCGCCGACGAGGTGGTCGTCGTCGGCAATGCTGACCCGGTCGGGCTGTCCCGGCTGGCCCGCGGTCTCGTCGAGCTGCGTGACCTGACCGGCGGTGCACCCGTGCGGGTCGTGGTCAACCGGATGCGTTCCACCCTCGGCTGGTCCGACAAGGACATCGCCGGCATGGTCGAGGGCTTCACCCGCCTCACCGGGCTCCACTTCCTCCCCGACGACCGCGCCGCGGTCGACCACGCGCTGGTCGCCGGCCGCACGGTGGTCGAGTCCGGCGACTCCGCCCTCGGTCGCGCGATCAGCGGCATCGTCGATGAGCTCCTGCCCGAGTCCGCGTCGGCCGCGCCGTCCGGCAGGGTCAGGCGGCGAACAACAGGTAGAGGCCGCCCACGGTGAACGCGATCATCGCGAACAGCAGCGGCAGCTGACCGGTCAGCTGGTGCCGCTTCGGGAGGATCTCGATCGCCCTCTCGTGCGCCGCGATGACGCCGAGGACGTGCCCGCCGACCACGGCCAGCACCTTCAGAACCGCCAGGAAAGTGGGGTGGAACGACAGCCAGTAGTTGACCGTCAGGTCGCCCGTGCCGAGCAGGTTGCTCCCGTCGCCGAACGGGTCGCTGGCCTGGATCAGCGTCTGCTGGCCGTACTCCACGTAGTACGACGCGTAGTGGGCCACGATGTAGCCGACGACGATCGGGATGATCGAGTGGGCGAACTGGTTGGGCAGGTCCAGGCGGCGGGTGCCCGGCCCGACACCGGTGGTCACGGTGCCGGCGATGAAGATCACGCCGACGCCCACGCAGAAACCCAGCAGTGCGAGGTTGTTGAGGACGAGCGTCGAGATGCTGCTGTCCTGGGTGAAGGTCACCCAGAAGTTGGAGTCCTTGAATGAGTCGAACGCGGTGCTCCCGAACAGCACGGACAGGATCGCGAGCAGCCCGGGCAGGGCCCGGGTGGTGTCCAGGTTGGCGAGCGGGCTGCGGACGATCAGTCGCCCATCGCGTCGGCCCCAGACCGACAGCTTCGCCACCAGGCTGGAGTAGACCTCGAACGGGTCTCCCCGCTCGTAGAAGCCGCTGCCGAACAAGGCTCCCCCGAGCAACATGAGCGCGACGTAGATCGCGCACCACAGCCGGACCGGGCCGAGCTCGGTGGAGAAGGGGTAGACCAGTTCCATCCACACGAACGCGAAGAGCCCGAACGCGGCCGGCCAGAGGCCGAGGCGAGCTGGGTACTGGAACACGCCCGCGTCCGGGTCGCTGCCGGAGAGTCGGGCGAAGGCGAGGTTGATGGTGCGGACCGGGCTGATCGCCTTCCACACCGGGCCGAGGATCACGGACGCGATCACGAGGCCCACCCACCACCACACGTAGAAGATGCCGAACACCGGGTTGGTCAGCAGGTCCTGGCCGAAGACGGCGGCCATGGCGGTGTAGAGGAACAGGATCATGCCCACCACACGCAGGGTGACGCGGTACGCCGTCGAGTCGACGATCCGCGCGAGCCACTGGGGCGCCGGCCGGCCGGTCCTGCTCTCGTCGTAGCGCGGCGATCGCCAGGCGATGGCGAGCACCGTGAACGAGATGACCAGGGCCGCGACCGCCCCGAGGATCGCGAGCTCCGCAGGGATCGGCAGGTCCTTGGCCCCACCGATCCCGTGCGCCAGCGAGATCCCGTCCCCGGGCACCGCTACGAGACCTCGAGCTGGACGACGACGACCTCGAGGTCGTGGGACTCCACGTCAACGACCCCTGGCTGGTCGATCGTCAGCTTCAAGGGCGTGGTGCCCGCGCCGTACTCGAGCTCCTGCTCCGGGGTGCTGTGGACGTGGAGCTCGCCGGGCTGGTCCGCCTTCACAACCAGCTGGACCGGCTCGCCGGCCTTGACCTCGACCCGCTTGCCCTTCGGTGACACCGAGTCGCCGGAGAACTCGATAGTGATGGTGGTCGGACCGTCGTCACCGGACGCCGGAGGCGCCGCGGTGTCGTCTCCGCATCCCGCGAGGACCGGGGGGGCAAAGAGCAGGACCGTGAGAACGGCGGCAGTGCGGCGCATGGGGCGAAGTTTCCCCTTCGTCAGTGGGTGCGGGTCCGTGGCACGTGGTGGGGCGGTCGCCCCCGGGACGACCGCCTTCTGCCAGAATCCCACGTTGAACAAGCGACGCGGGCAGCGGCTCGCGGGAGGCGACGGGAGGGAGCAGCGATGAGCCAGCGACTCCGTGCCAGGGACCTCGCCTTCCTGGCCGAGGAGTCCGCGTCCACGCCCTTGCACAACGCGACGGTGGAGATCTTCGACCCGGTCGACTCCGGCTTCGACTACCAGCGGCTGGTGGCCCTGATCGGGGACCGCATCTCCTTCGTGCCCCGCTACCGCCAGCGGGTGCAGTCGGTGCCCGGTCGGCTGGCGAACCCGGTGTGGGTCGACGACCCGCACTTCGACCTCAGCTTCCACGTACGACGCTCCGCGCTGCCTCGTCCGGGCTCCATGGACCAGCTCCGTGAGCTCGTGTCGCGGATCGTCTCCCGACCCCTCGACCGCCACCGGCCGCTGTGGGAGGTCTACTTCGTCGAAGGACTGACCGGCGGTCTCGTGGCCGTGCTGTCGAAGTCTCACCAGGCTCTCGTCGACGGCGTCGAGACGGTAGACCTCGGGCAGGTCCTGCTCGACGTCGGAGCCGAGCAACGCATCCTCGGCAATGACGAGTGGCGGCCACCCCAGCGACCCACGGCCACGTCACTGGTGGCCTCGGCGCTCCGCGACTCGGTGCAACGGCCGGCGACCGTGCTCGACACCCTGCGCAGCCATGCGGGATCCACGAGACGGGTCGCCGACGCCGCGGCAACCCGCACGGGCGCGATCACCCGGGCGCTGACGAACCGACGCGCGCCGGGTGACACACCGATCTCCGGACAGCTCTCCCAGCAGCGACTGTTCGTCCCGGTCGAGACCGACCTCGCGGCCTACCGCAAGATACGCAGGGCCCACGGCGGCACGATCAACGACGTCATCCTCGCCACCATCACCGGCGGCCTTCGCGGCTGGCTGATGACCAGGGCGGAGTCGCTGGGTGGGATGCGGAAGATCAAGGCCGTCGTCCCGGTCTCGGTGATCGACGAGGAGCTCGAGGCCACCTCGCTGGGCAGCCAGATCGCCGCCCACCTGGTGTCGCTCCCGGTGGGGGAGCCGAGCGCGCTGGTTCGCCTGCACCAGGTCTCCTACTCCTTCCAGGTGCACAAGGAGACCGGTCGCGCGGTCGCCGCCAACCGGCTGGCGGGGATCGCGGGATTCGCACCGGCGACATTCCACGCCATCGGCTCGCGGGTGGCGGCCGACGAGCTGCGACGCGGGGCTCAGGTGTCGATCACCAACGTGCCCGGGCCCCAGTCGTCGCTCTACGCCGCCGGCGCGCGGATGCTGGAGACCTATCCCGTCCACCCGCTGACGCGTGACCACGCGCTCGCGATCGGCGTGACGTCGTACGACGGCGCGGTCTATTACGGCGTCACCGCCGACCGCGACCTCCTGCCGGACGCCGACGTGCTCGGGCAGTGCATCGTCGAGGCGCTCGAGGAGCTCCTCGAGACCGCGTCGGGCGGTCGGCCCCGCGCCCCGCGCGGCCGGAAGAAGTAGAGGAACGCCCGGCTCGCTACGCTCGCCCCCATGGACGCGACCACCTTTCCGCCGGCTCCGGTCAACGAGCCGAACCTGACCTACGCGCCAGGCACCCCCGAACGTGAGGCCCTCGTCGTCGAGATCGATCGGCTCAAGCGGCGGCAGCTCGACCTCAAGGCCCACATCGGCGGTCGCCGACGGTCTGGGGGAGGACGCGAGATCAAGGTCGTCCAGCCGCACGACCACCAGCACGTGCTGGGCGTGATGAAGAACTCCGACGGTGCGGACGCCAAGGCCGCGATCAATGCGGCGGCCAAGGCGGCTCCCGACTGGCGGGCGCTGCCGTTCGACGAGAAGTGCGCGATCCTGCTCAAGGCCGCCGACCTGCTGGCCGGCCCGTGGCGGCAGCGACTCAACGCCGCGACCATGCTCGGTCAGTCCAAGACCGCCTTCCAGGCCGAGATCGACAGTGCCTGCGAGCTGATCGACTTCTGGCGCTTCAACGTCCACTACGCCAAGCAGATCCACGCCGAGCAGCCGATCGCCAACAGCCCGGGCATCTGGAACCGCACTGACCACCGCCCGCTCGAGGGTTTCGTCTACGCGATCACGCCCTTCAACTTCACCGCGATCGCCGGAAACCTGCCCACCGCCCCGGCCCTGATGGGCAACACCGTCATCTGGAAGCCCTCACCGACCCAGCAGCTCGCCGCCTCCCTCACCATGCAGCTGCTCGAGGAGGCCGGGATGCCGCCCGGCGTCATCAACATGCTGCCCGGCGACGGGCTCGAGGTCTCGAAGGCGGCGCTGGTCCACCCTGATCTGGCCGGCATCCACTTCACCGGCTCCACCCCGACCTTCCAGCACCTGTGGCGGACCGTCGGCGAGAACATCGCGACATACCGCGCCTACCCGCGGATCGTGGGGGAGACCGGCGGCAAGGACTTCGTTGTCGCCCACCCGTCGGCGGACCCGGACGTGCTGCGGGTGGCGTTGATCCGGGGCGCTTTCGAGTTCCAGGGCCAGAAGTGCTCGGCGGCGTCGAGGGCCTACATCGCCCGGTCGGTGTGGAAGAAGATGAAGGACGACTTCCTCGCCGAGGTCGAGGCCCTGACCGTGGGTGACGTCACCAACCTGTCGAACTTCATGGGCGCGGTGATCGACGACCGCGCCTTCGCCAAGCACAAGGCGGCCATCACCCGCGCCCGGCGCAACAAGAACCTCGACATCCTCGCCGGCGGTCAGATCGACGACTCGGTCGGCTGGTTCGTGCGGCCGACGGTCATCGAGGGTGGCGATCCCACCGACCAGATGTTCTCGACGGAGTACTTCGGTCCGATCCTGTCGGTCCACGTCTACGACGACGACCGGTTCGAGAAGGTCGTGGCGCAGATGGAGTCGATCGCGCCGTACGCCCTGACCGGGGCGATCATCGCCCAGGACCGGCGGGCGGTCGCCTGGGCCAGCGAGGCGCTGCGATTCGCGGCCGGGAACTTCTACGTCAACGACAAGCCGACCGGCGCCGTCGTGGGCCAGCAACCGTTCGGCGGAGGCCGCGCGTCGGGCACCAACGACAAGGCCGGCGCCGCGGTCAACCTGCTGCGCTGGACCTCACCGCGGTCGATCAAGGAGACGTTCGTCCCGCCCACCAACTACCGCTACCCCTACATGGGCTGACC
>DASSJR010000348.1:0-19685 GCA_035691135.1 Nocardioides sp.
TGGCCATGCTCAGGCTGAAGATGATCCCCTCGGTCAATCCCCTGCTGTCCAGCTACTGGTCGATGGGCGCGATGAGGCACGGTGACTACATCGCCAAGGTGCGGATCGCCCCAGAAGCCGACTGCGCCGCCGCCGTCGTACACCGGGACATCGAGTCCGGTCTGGCCTCGGAGCTGACCCGGCCGGCGCTGGTGGCCGAACTGCAGGAGCGCCCCTACGCCTTCGACATCCAGGTGCAGCTGTGCACGGACCTGCGACGGATGCCGGTCGGCGACCTCACCGTGGAGTGGCCCGAGTCGCTCTCGCCGTACGTCACCGTGGCCAGGCTCAGGATCCCGCAGCAGGACATCTCAGGCCCGGACAACGTGGAGAAGATGGACACGCTCTCGTTCTCCCCGTGGCGGGTCACCGCCGAGCACGCCCCGCTGGGCAGCATCATGCGCGCCCGCAAGGAGGTCTATCGCCGATCCTCGCTCCTGCGCCATGCGGTCAACCACCAGAAGCGCGCGGAGCCTCGCAGCGCCGACGAGGTGCTGCCGCTGACCCACCACCACGACTGGTAGGCCTGCTACGGCCTGAACTCGGTGTCGATCACGTCGGTCCTGCCGGCGAGGTCGATCAGGTCCGCGATGGATTCGACCGACCACGTGGGCCGGTACGGGTAATCCTTGACCTGGTCAGGACGCGTGGACCCGGTGCCGACGTGGACCGTCCGCATGCCCGCCTCGAGGCCGCTGATGATGTCGGTGTCCATGCGGTCGCCGATCATCACGGCCGTCTCCGAGTGCGCGCCGAGCCGGTTGAGCGCGCTGCGCATCATCAGCGGGTTCGGCTTGCCGATGAAGTAGGGCTGCCGACCGGTCGCGGTGCTGATCAGTGCCGCCACCGAGCCGGTCGCGGGCAGCTTGCCCGCCTGGCTCGGACCGCTGGTGTCCGGGTTGGTCGCCAGGAACCGCGCACCGCCGTCGATCAGCCGGATCGCCCGGGTGATCGCCTCGAACGAGTAGGTGCGGGTCTCACCGAGCACCACGTAGTCGGGTTCGCGGTCGGTCATCACGTAGCCGATGTCGTGCAGAGCCGTGGTCAGGCCGGCTTCGCCGACGACGTACGCCTTTCCGTCCGGCCTCTGCTCGAGCAGGAACTGCGCGGTGGCCAGGGCAGAGGTCCAGATCGAGTCCTCCGGGACGTCGATGCCGCTGCCGAGGAGCCGCGAGCGCAGGTCCCGGGGCGTGTAGATCGAGTTGTTGGTCAGCACGAGGAACGGGCGCCCCGACCCTTTCAGCGCGTCGATGAACTCCTGGGCACCGCTGATCGGCTCCTCCTCGTGCACGAGCACGCCGTCCATGTCGGTCAGCCAGTAGTCGAAGGGCTTGCCTGGGGTCACTGCGCCTCCCGGTGGTCGCGGAACACCCACGCTAGTGGCCGCGCCTCGCTCATTGGGCAATGCGGGCGTAGTGTGGAGGAGCCGAGGAACCCGCAGACGTCGAGTCCACGATGTCGTTTCGCGGCGAACCACACTCACGCCCGGCCTTACGACGGTCGGCAGGACCGGCCCCCTTGGCTTCTACCCCCACCCAGTCCATGGCGACGCCCGCGGCCACGGAGGCGCCACACCGCCCCAGCCTGATGACCGTGATCCGGCGCGTCTCGCTGAGCCTCCTGATCGCGGTCGTGATCCCCACGGTGGCCTTCTACGGGTTCTTCGTGGTCGCCGGGGTGTGGACCGCGATCGTCGCCGCCCTCGCGTGGTCCTACGGCGCGATCGCCTGGCGCGCGGTGACCGGGCGCCGTACGTCGGGCCTGCTGATCCTCGCCGCGATCCTGCTGACCGGACGCACCGCCCTCTCTGTCCTCGCCGACAGCACCTGGCTCTACTTCCTGCAGCCGATCATCAGCGACGGCGCCGTCGCCGTGCTGTTCCTGCTCTCGCTCGCCAGCGCCCGGCCGATGGTCGCGCGGCTCGCCGGTGACTTCTACCCGATGGACCACGAGCTCGCGATGCGTCCGCGGATCCGGCGGCTCTTCTGGCACCTGACGGTGCTCTGGGCCGTCCTCGGGATTGCGAAGGCGACCATGACGCTGTGGCTCCTGCAGTCCCAGTCGCTCGAGACGTTCCTGTTGGTGAAGAGCATCTCGATGCTGGCGATCAACGTCTTCGCCGGGTTCGCGACGGTCGGTCTCGCGGCCATCGTCGCGCGACGAGAAGGGCTGATGGGCTCGACCCGACCGGTACCGGTCGAGGTGCGCACCTGATCCTGGTCACTCCTGCCGGGGCACCAGGCGGATGATCGGCAGCACTCGGTCGGTCTTCTCGCGATACTTCTCGAAGCGCGGCGCCGCCGTGGTGATCTGACGCCAGGCCTCGTCGCGCTCCGGTCCGTGGAGCTGCTCCGCGACGACGGCGACCTTCTGGCCGGCGGTCTCGATCTCGACGTTGTCCGGGTTCGCAGCGATGTTGTGGTACCACGCGGGATTCTTCCGGGCCCCGGCCGCCGACGCCACGATCAGCCAGCTGTTCCCGTCGCGGAAGTAGCCGACCGGAGTGGTGCGCACGAGTCCGCTCTTGCGCCCGACGGTGGTCAGCACCAGGGCGTCGAAACCAAGACCCGGCACCATCCCCTTGCGGCGGATCTGTTTGATTGCCTGCTTGGTGAGCCATCGGCCGATCGGCCCACCGGTGCGGGGCTGCCACCCTCCCCGGGTTCCCGAGCGTGCATCGAAGCCGTTCATGACACCTCCCTGGTTCAACAGTGCACACCCATTCAACCGAGATCCCGGAGCTGCACCTGGGCAGGGGAGTTCGTGGTCGCACAGAACGGCAGGCCAGCGGGATCGCGGAGCGCGTGCCAGCCGCGTCCCGGGCCGATCTCCCCGGCGCCGAGGTCGCTGAGCCGGTCGACCTCGGCGGCGAGAGCGTCGGTCCCCAGGTCGAGATGCGCGCGGACCGGACCGTTCGGCTCGTCGAGGCGCTGGAACAACAGCTGGATCGGTGAGCCGGCGTCGTCGTGGCACTTGCCGGCGAACTCCGGTGCCGGTGAGTCGACCCAGCGTCCGGGCAGGAAGGCGCGCCAGAACGCCACCTCGCGTTCGTGGGCCGCGACGGGCGAGTCGATGCAGACCTGGACCATCCGGCTGCGGTGCCCGTCCGGCCACGCCACCGGCTCGGGAGGGTCGTGGTCACCGGCCGCGAGGACGCAGAACGGCAGTCCGCCGGGCGACGCCAGGGTGCGCCAGCGCTCGTTCTCGGCGACGAGCCGGGCTCCCAACTCCTCGGCCAGCCAGACGGCCGCATCGAGGTCGTGGCACTCGACGTCGAGGTGGACGCGAGGCGGTCCCTCGATCTGCTGGAGATGGACGTACGACGTCCCGTGCGGGGGCTCGAAGCTCCGCAGCTCGGGGTGGTCGGGCCACGGGGGGCCAGCCGGCCATCCGAGCGCTGCCGCCCAGAACGTCGCCTGAGCGGAGTGGTGGGGTTCGGGCACGTCGATCACGGCGTGAAGCCAGGTCATGACGACGCCGTACCCGGGTACGGGCTGCACATGACGACGACTGTTGCCGACCAGCTGCTCGCCCGACTCCGGGAGTGGGACGTCCGATACGTGTTCGGCTACCCCGGCGACGGGATCAACGGCATCCTCGGCGCCTTCTCCCGGGCCGACGACCAGCCGCGGTTCATCCAGTCCCGCCACGAGGAGATGAGCGCGTTCGAGGCCGTCGGCTACGCGAAGTTCAGCGGCCGTCCCGGTATCTGCCTGGCCACCTCCGGTCCGGGCGCCATCCACCTGCTCAACGGCCTCTACGACGCGAAGCTCGACCACGTCCCGGTGGTCGCGATCGTCGGCCAGACGAACCGGACCGCGATGGGAGGCAGCTACCAGCAGGAGGTCGACCTGCACAGCCTGTTCCAGGACGTTGCCTCCGACTACGTGCAGACCGTGACCGTGCCCGAGCAGCTTCCCAACGTCCTCGACCGCGCGATCCGTACCGCCCTGACCCGCAAGGCGCCGACGGCGATCATCGTGCCCAACGACGTCCAGGAGCTGGAGTACGCCGCCCCGCCGCACGAGTTCAAGATGGTGCCGTCCAGTCTCGGCATCAGCTGGCCACGCGTCGCCGCCGACGACGAAGCGCTCGCCCGGGCCGCCTCGATCCTCAACGAGGGCTCGCGGGTCGCGATCCTGGTCGGTCAGGGTGCCCGTGGGGCCGCCGCCGAGATCTCCGAGGTGGTCGACCTCCTCGGCGCAGGCGTCGCGAAGGCACTGCTCGGCAAGGACGTCCTCAGCGACGAGCTCCCCTGGGTGACCGGCTCGATCGGCCTGCTCGGGACCCGGCCCAGCTACGAGATGATGCAGGACTGCGACACCCTGCTCACCGTCGGCTCGAGCTTCCCCTACAGCCAGTTCCTTCCGGAGTTCGGCCAGGCCCGCGCCGTGCAGATCGACATCGACGGCTCGTTGATCGGCATGCGCTATCCCAACGAGATCAACCTGGTCGGTGACGCCGCCACCACCCTGAGCGCCCTGGTCCCGATGCTGGAACGCAAGGAGGACCGGAGCTGGCAGGACTCGATCACCGATCAGGTCCAGAAGTGGTGGCGCACCATGGACGCGGAGGCGGCCGTCGACGCTGATCCGATCAACCCGATGCGCATCTTCCATGAGTTCTCGCGGCAGGCACCCGACGACGTGATCATCGCGGCCGACAGCGGGTCGGCTGCCAACTGGTACGCGCGTCAGGTGCGGATGCGCGGCAGCATGCGGGGATCCCTCTCCGGGACCCTGGCGTCGATGGGACCGGCGGTGCCCTACGCGATCGGTGCGAAGTTCGCGCACCCCGGCCGGCCGGCCGTCGCGTTCGAGGGCGACGGTGCCATGCAGATGAACGGGCTGGCCGAGCTGGTGACGATCGCCCGCTACTGGAAGGAGTGGGAGGACCCGCGCCTGGTCACGGTGGTGCTCCACAACAACGACCTCAACCAGGTGACCTGGGAGCTGCGGGCGATGGGCGGCACCCCCCGCTTCGTCGAGTCACAGCAGCTGCCCGACATCTCGTACGCCGACTTCGCGGACTCGATCGGTTTGCAGGCCATGACCGTGCGTGACCCCGAGCAGCTCGCCGGCGCGTGGAAGTCCGCGCTGTCGGCCGACCGGCCGGCGGTGCTCGACATCCACTGCGACCCCGACGTACCGCCCATCCCGCCGCACGCCACCCTCGAGCAGATGACCGACATGGCCAAGGCGCTGATCAAGGGCGACACCAGCCGGTGGGGCGTGATCAAGGAGGGACTGAAGACCAAGGCGCAGGAGCTGATCCCGCACCGCGAAGACTAGTCGGCGTCCTCGTCGGGGGCTGCCTCGTCCGTGCGCGGACCGCTCTGCGCGGTCTCGGGCGGCCCCTCGGTCGCCGCCTCCTCCTCGTCGGTGGCAGCCATGATCCGGCTGATCTCGTCGCGGTCCTTCTCCGAGGGGTAGCCCCACCCGGGCTCGTAACCGTAGATCTGGTCGAGGAACCTGCCTTCGCTGAGGTTGTGCAGCACCTCGATGGAGTCGGGGCCGATGAGGGCGGGATGCTCGACACCGCAGGTCTCGGCCACCTTCAGGAGGTCGCGGCGCAACGTCTTGACGTAGTTGGCGACACGATCGGCCTTCCCGATGGGGTCCAGCCCGTGGGCGAGCCACGGGTTCTGGGTGGCGACACCGGTGGGGCACTCGCCGGTGTGGCACTTCTGGGCCTGGACACAGCCGACCGCGAGCATGGCTTCGCGTGCGACGTTGACCATGTCCGCTCCGAGTGCGAAGGCGACGATGGCGTTGTCGGGGAGGCCGAGCTTGCCGGAGCCGATGAACGTCAGGCGCTCGTGCAGGCCACGGCGGGCGAACTCGGCGTACACGCGGGCGAACCCGATCCGGAACGGCAGGGACACGGAATCGGTGAAGATGAGCGGAGATGCGCCGGTGCCTCCCTCCCCACCGTCGATGGAGATGAAGTCGACTCCGCGGTCCTCGCGCTCCATGGTGGCGGCGAGGTCCTCCCAGAACGTCATGTCACCCACCGCCGACTTGATGCCGACGGGCAGGCCGGTCTCGTCCGCCAGCAGCTCCACGAAGTCGAGCAGGGAGTCGACGTCGTCGAACTCCGAGTGCCGGGCGGGACTGATGCAGTCGACGCCCTGGGGGACGCCACGGGTCTCGGCGATCTCGCGGGAGACCTTCGGACCGGGCAGCACGCCGCCGAGCCCGGGCTTGGCGCCCTGACTGATCTTGATCTCGAGAGCCTTGACCGGTGCGCTCTGGACGAGTTCCTTGAGCTTCGGCAGGTCGAACCGTCCCTCGTCGTCCCGGCAGCCGAAGTAGGCGGTGCCGATCTGGAAGATCAGGTCCGCCCCGTGGTGGTGGTACTTGGAGATGGCTCCCTCGCCGGTGTTGTGCAGGCATCCACCCTGGGCGGCGCCCCGGTTGATCGCCTCGATGGCGTTGCCGGACAGGGAGCCGAAGCTCATGCCCGACACGTTGACGACGGACGCGGGGCGGAAGGCACCGCGCCGGCCGCGCGCCGCACCGAGAATCTTGGCCGACGGAAGCCTCGCCTCCTGGCCGAGGGAGCCGTGGGTGGGATGGGCGCGCCCGAACGTGCGGTGGTGCACGATGACGTTGCCGTCCGTGTGCTCGAGGTCGTTGTCGGTCCCGAACCCGAAGTAGTTGTTCTGCAGCTTCGAGGAGGCGTAGACCCAACGCCGCTCGTCGCGGCTGAACGGGCGCTCCTCGTTGTTGCTCGCAACGATGTACTGCCTCAGCTCGGGGCCGATGCTCTCCAGCCAGAACCGCGCATGCCCGATCACCGGGAAGTTGCGCAGAATGGCATGCCGGCGCTGCACGAGGTCGTGTGCGGCCACGGCGCCCACTGCTGTTGCGGCTGCGACGAGTGTCTTCTTCATGCGGTGGCCGTACCCATCTGGGGAAGAGGTATCGCCCAGCCAGACGGCGGCGACCATCTGGCGTGACTCACGAATTTCGGGAACGGTGTACCGCATGGGCGACCCCAGCAGCTCCCGCAGCCCGTTGCTGGCCCTCGTGGGTGCACTGGGTGTGGTGTTCGGCGACATCGGCACCAGCCCGCTCTACGCCATGCGCACGATCCTCGGCGAGGCAGACGGTCTCGACACCGCGACGGTCTATGGAATGACGTCGACGGTGATCTGGTCGCTGGTGCTGGTGGTCACGGTCCTCTACGTCGGGCTGCTGCTGGGCACCGACAACGAGGGCGAGGGCGGTCTGCTCGCCCTGCTCGCCCTGCTCCGGAGAAGCTCGGCCCGCACCCGCGTCAAGGTCGTCACGACGGTCCTCGCCATGGGCGGAGCGGCATTCTTCCTCGGCGATTGCGTGGTCACCCCCGCGATCTCGGTGCTGGCCGCGGCGGAGGGGCTCGAGGTCGCCAGCCCCTCGCTGGGGGCGGTGGTGCTGCCGGTGGCCCTCGTGATCCTGACCGGGGTCTTCGTCCTCCAGCGCATCGGGACCGGTCGCATCGGTGTGCTCTACGGCCCGGTCATGGTTGCCTGGTTCGCGGTGCTCGCCGTGGGCGGGACGATCTCACTGGCCCAGGATCCGGCGGCCCTGCAGGCCCTGTCGCCGCACTGGGCGATCCGCTTCTTCCTCGACGAGCCCCTGACCGCGTTCCTCTCCCTCGGCGCGGTCATCCTGGCCGTCACCGGAGCCGAGGCGCTGTACGCGGACCTCGGCCACTTCGGCCGCGTGGCGATCACGCGTGCCTGGCTGTTGGTGGTCCTGCCTGCCCTCGTGCTCGCCTACCTCGGGGAGGCGTCCGCGGTCGTGCGGGATCCGGCGGTGGCGACCGACCCGTTCTACGCGGTGGTCCCCTCGTGGGCCACGATCCCGGTGCTCGTTCTGGCCACGGCGGCGACGATCATCGCGTCTGAGGCGGTCATCGCCGGCGCGTTCACGGTCCTGCACCAGGCCGGCGGTCTCGGCATCTTCCCCTACCTCCGCACCATCCACCCCTCTGAGGAGGAGGGCGGACGGATCTACCTACCGGCCGCCAACTGGACTCTCGCCGTCGTGGTGCTGCTCGTCGTCGTGGTCTTCCGGAGCTCCGAACGTCTGGCGGCGGCGTACGGCGTCGCCGTGGCCGGCACGATCCTCGTGACCGTCACCCTGTACCTGACCCTCGACCGCACCCGGGCGGGCAGGCTCACAGTGCGCCAGGTCGTCGGCGGCGCCAGCCTGCTGGCCATGGCGGCGTTCTTCCTGGCCACGCTCCCGAAAGTGGTTTCGGGCGGCTGGGCCCCCGTCGGCATCGGGCTGGTGCTCTTCGTGGTGATGTGGAGCTGGTGGAGCGGGCGAGCCAGGCTCGCCGCCGCACGCAAGGAGGCAGAGGGATCGCCGGACGAGGTACTGAGAGAGGTCTCGAGCGGGGGAGACAGCGTGCGCCGGGTGCCCGGGACCGCGGTCTTCCTCACCGACGACGAGGACGTCGCCCCGTTCGCGCTCCGGATGACGGCTGAGACCGGCCGGATGCTCCCGGAACACGTGATCCTGCTCAGGTGGCAGGTCGCGGACACCCCGGCTGCTCCGGCACGCGATGCCTCGGTCGACCTGCACGACCTTGGCGGCCGCTACGAGGGCGTGGTGGGCGTGACCGTCACGCTCGGCTACCGGGAGCGGCTCTCGGCCCAGCATGTCCTGACCGAGGCGTGCGAGCAGGAACCAGAGTCGTTGGCGGGCGTCGATGTGGAGTCGGCCCGCTACCTGGTCTCGGAACCGATTCCTCAGCTCTCCCGGGACGGCACGATGGCGCTCTGGCGACAGCGGCTCTACCTGGCGCTCGACCGTCTGGCCACTGACCGCGTCGAACAGCTCTCGCTTCCCCGCGACCGCACGATTGTGATCGGCCGCGAGTTCAAGCTGTGACCGGCTTGTCTCACTCCCCGCGGGCGGTTGGCGTCATGTCCACGCGTGGGTGTCGAACCCCAGGTGGTTGAGATGTCCCCGGAGCCGAGCTCCGTCGGCGTCGCGCACCCAGAACCGGTATCGCTCTGCGGCTCCACGGCGCTGGGCAACGAACAGGGAGTGCTTCTCGATCCGGTGCTCGATGATCGCCGCCAGCTCCGGCCAGTAGATCTCCGACCCGGGGGCGGCGGGCAGCTTGCTCAGCGGCGACTGTCGACGGGTCCAGAACATGCGCCGGTCCGTCATGGTCAGCGATCCCGCCTCCGCCTCTCCCTCCACGCTCAGCCGCTTCGCAGGGACCTGCCACGCGACGGCTTCGGGGGCGGAACGGGGGCTCATCGGCCCAGTGTGGCTGCTCCGGCTTCGAGCAAAGGTGGGAACAGCGAAAGAATGTGCGAACCTCACCCACTCGGAACATCGCCGGTAGACCGGACGGTGTGGCTCAGCGGGACGGGGGTACCCAAGGCCCCTGAACTGGCGAGAGGGGCTCGCGGATCGCCAGCCACCTCGGCCACCGCGTGATCGGAGTCGACCAGGTGCCGGAACGGCTGGCCCGGGTCCAGGCCGGGGGTGTCGAGGTCATCGACCTCTCGCAGGTGGACGACGTGGGGGACGAGGTGCGCGCTCTGGCCTCCTGCCGGAGGGATCCCATGCCGATGGGCACGCTCTTCGACAAGCAGATCCAGATGCGGATGGGTCAGCCCAACGTCAAGCGGTAGGTCGACGACCTTCTGCCCCTCGTCTCCGACGACACTTCCCAGGCGAAGGAGAACGTCACGATCAAGGTCGGGTTCAGGCCGTAACGCCCCGACGTCGGGCCGACCGCTATGGGTACGGCAGGCCCTGGATCTTGGTCACGGTAGCGGTGCCGTACTCCACCACGACGGTCACGGTGGCGCCGGACAACCCATCGAACTCCTGCTGGTTCGTCTCGTTGGCCACCTTGTTGCCGTTGTAGTCGCCGGTGGCAGTCTGCGCGAGCTGGGCAGCGCCACCGAGATCGAGGACGGCACCGTCGAGACACCAGTCGGAGCCGCAGGCCGACAGGGTGCCGATCTTCGCCTCGGTCTTCGGCGGAGGAGGCGGTTTGGGCTGGGGCGTCGGCGTGGGGTTTGGTGACGGCGACGGGTTCTTTCCGCCGCCACCTCCGCCGTTGGGTGAGCCGCCCGTCGGGTGGGGGTGCGGCGTCGGGCCGCCGGATGGCTCGTCGCCGGAGGACGACGTTCCGGCGGGGCCGTGTGGCTTCTTGTCCCCGTGATGCGCGTGCTTCCGGTCAGGACGCTTCTTGTGCTTCGAGCGGTCGGCCGGCTCGTTGGGTACGACGGACGCGGGCATGATGAACACGCCGGTCCGGTAGCCCTCCTCCATCGCCATCACCAGCGCGACGTAGTCCTTCGAGGCGTTGTAGCGGAAGATCGCCGCACCCATCGCGCTCTCGCCCAGCACAGAGCCGCTGCCGGAGCAGAGGTACGCCGCCGCCGCCAGCGCCGCATCGTCGATGTCGTTCGGCGACTCGACGCCGTCGCCGTCCCCGTCGCGCGCGGCACCTGCCCACGTCGAGGGGATGAACTGCATCGGGCCGACGGCGCGGTCCCACACCTTGTCCTTGTCGAGCCGCCCGTTGTCGGTGTCGCGGATCGCGGCGACGGGGCCTGCCCCGTTCAGGGGTACTCCGATGACGAGCGGGTGCGAGACTCCATCCGCGCCGAGTACCGAGCCGCCGTACCGGCCGTGGTCGGACTCGACCCGGCCGATCCCGGCCAGCAGCGTCCAGGGGAGCTGGCAGGAAGGATCGCTGGCGGCCATGGCCTGGGCCGCATTCACGTACGCGCTACGCGCCGCCGAGGGGAGCCCGTTGTCTGCGAGTGAGCTCGCGGTCCAGGTGATGGTGCCCTTCGGGCTGGACACCTTGACGCTCCGTGGCTCGTGGTTCGACCTCGAGACTCCCGGCAGGTCGTCGTCCAGACCGGCCCTGGTCACATCCGGGGTCGGCGGCAGGCTCGCGACCGCCGCTGCAGTGTCGAAGGAGGTGCGCGACGCCCGCGCGAGGATCCCCTGGGAAGCGTTCAACGACAGGGGAAGCGCCAGCACCATGGCCAGTGTGAAGAGCCGTGTCCGCGAGGGCGCAGAACGAATTGCCGACCTGCTCCCCGAGGAGACCCGATGTAGACGCCGCACTCGCTCAAGCCTATGAGAGCGCGCCGACCTGGCAAGGCTGATCGCCGGAACTCGTCCGAACAGCCAGGTGCGGCATGACCCACCTGGGTGGTTGACCGTGCCCCGGCTCAGCGGCCCCGGGGGTCAGCTCTCGCTCTCGACGGGATGCTCGGCGTCTGCTACTCGGCTCGGTGACGCGGCACGTAGGGTGCGCTCTGGGGCGCGCCGGCGCAGCTCTCCTTCGTTCGTGGTCCCACGCGCTCGATGCCGCACTGCACACAGACCTCCAGGTAGTCGCCCACCATGCGCTGTCGCAGGGGCGGCTTCTGCCAGTCGTGGCCGTACTCGTCAACCACTGGGTCTCCCTCCCGAAATCTCCCTCTCTATCCAAGTGCCCACGAACGGCAGTCACCCAAACCCGCGGGGGCAAACCTCGGTCGCCTTGTCCGGCCAATGCGGCAGAAACATGACGCAATGGTCATGTCGGCCCGCTCTTCGACGCCGTCCGCATAGCGTTTTCCCAGAGCAGGGTCGGCACGCCCACCCGTCGACCTTGCTGCTCCGACAGTGGGGCTCAAGGCGGCGCGGCGGCGACCTCGATCATCACCCCAACATGGGGTCGCTGCCGTGTCCTCCGTCGGGCACTGCGCTCTGGGCCCGGCTCCACCCGACCCTGCTTCACGAAATCCTCATGCGACGGACCGCGCCGTCGACGGCCCGTAACGTCTTGCGCAGACCCTTTCGTCACTACCTGCGTGTGGGGCTGCTCCTTGGCCCCCCGGACGATCGGGTTCCCCCCGACAAGGGGGCACTCGAGGAGCGGCGGCACTCTCACCCCCTGAGGGGCGCCGCCGCTCCTCTCCTCGCGTTTGGTGCGGGCTCTGTAGCCCCGAGATGTCGAATCTCATCATCGCCAACCCGGCCAACCTGAGGCTTCCTCTGCCACAGGTGCCCCGGGCAACCTTCCCGTTCACCCGCGGGTCGTGCACCTCCCAGCTCACCGTTCTCAACTGACCGCGATCGGGGCGGCCGGCAGGAAACTCCAGCCCGTCGACCGCCCCACGGGAGCTCCCACCCAAGACGTCGGCCCAAGCGGCCGTCCCGGGTCTGCTATTGGCACCGCGCGAGAGCCGATTCAATCGGCGGGCTGCTTCCAATGAGCGGTCGGCGTCCGATCACATTGACCTGCCCTCGGTGGAACGTCGGAGCATTGATCTGGACGTCGCGCGGGTTTCCGTCTGGCGGACCTTGACGAGCCTCTGCAGCCATTCGGAATCCTCCTGAACCGTGCTCATCTGCCGCTGTCAGTGCAGGAACAACCCCCGGGTTACAGGTCGGGGGTCGGACGACCGCTCATGCCGTTGAGCGGAGGTGTGAACAGTGACCGCCACGGCATGGCCGGCCCACGCAGTCCTGTGCCCAGGATTGAGGTCATGCGAGCGGTACGTCCCCGGCGAGCAGCGGGTCTCCGGCTCCGCCGCGGTCATGACCGGGGGTACCGTCGAGGGCCATGGACACCGTCGAGGTGGACGGACTCCGCCTGGCGTACCGCCGTGCCGGTCACGGTCGAGAAGTCATGTTCGTGCATGGTGGCGCTGAGGACAGCCGTGCCTGGACACCACAGCTCGACGCACTCTCAGACGAGTTCACGGTGATCGCCTGGGATGAGCCCGGCGCCGGCGGATCCGACGACGTGCCCGACGAGTTCGGCCTGTCCGACTACGCCGACTGCCTCGCCGGGGTGATCCGCGCGCTCGGCGTCTCCCCGACGCCGGTGGTCGGACTTTCGTGGGGCACCACCGTGATCCTCGAGCTGTATCGACGCCACCCCGAGGTGGTCCGCAGCATGGTCCTGGCCGACGGCTATGCCGGATGGCGCGGGTCGCTGGGCGCTGAGCAGGCCGATGCCAGATTGGCCGGCGTGCGCGCGGCGCTGGCTGAGCCGGAGGAGCGGTTCGACCCGACGCTGCCCGGACTCTTCGCGGGTGATCCACCCGCACGGTTCGTGCCCTTGCAGGAGGCAATGGCGGCTGACGTCCGACGCAGCAGCATGTTGACTGCCCTGACCGCGATGGCGCGGGCGGATCTCACCGACGTCCTGCCGACCGTTCGGGTGCCGACACAGCTGATTTGGGGTGCGCTCGACGCACGGTCGCCGCTGTCGGTGGCGCGCGAGTTCGTGCGCCGGATCCCCGGAGCGAGTCTGGCGGTCATCCCCGATTGCGGACACGTCAGCAACCTCCAGGCACCGGGACCGTTCAACGATCTGGTTCGCGGCTTCCTCCGCAATCACGGCTGACTGCTGAGCCATCAAGCATGCGGACCGGGCCACGGCACGGCATCTTCTGATTCACTCTTGGCTCGGTCAGGTCGTTTCCACGCGCCGCGATGGACGCACGGAGCTGCCGCAGATAGTGCGCGCCTCTGCCGATGTGCCGACGTTTGTGGCGACGGCGGTCCCGGTGGAACGCTAGGCCCGTACCTTCAAGGAGAGCCATGGAGCCAGCAGCCGTTCAAGCAGCCATGCAGGACCCTGTCGCACGTGCCTTGCTGGAGTCCTCTAACCCGGCCCGACTGGCGTATGTCGCTGCCGATTCGACGCCACGAGTCGTGCCTGTGGGGTTCCAATGGGACGGCGAAGCCCTGGTGATCGGCACTGTTCCCGGGTCGGCTAAGGTCGCCGCCCTACAGGCCAACCCGGCCGTGGCGCTCACCATTGACACCAGCCCTCCGACATGGCCACCCAAGGTGCTCCTCATTCGCGGGTTGGCCGCCGTGACGTTCGTCGACGAGGTCTTCCCCGAATACATCGCTGGAGCGAAGAGGCTGACGCCTGCGGATGAGTTCGAGCGGTGGGAGGCTGGCGTGCGATCGCTGTACGACCGGATGGCGCGCATCTCTATCACGCCCACGTGGGTCAGGATTCAGGACTTCGAAACGCGAATCCCCCAGGCTGTTGAGGACCTCGTCAAGAGCAAGTTTGGAAGCGCCTAGCTCTCGCGGGAGCAAACGTCCCCATGCTGCTGTCCGCACGCCCGCTGATGCCGCTGATCGATCATGCCGACGTGCGGGTGTGGACTCATCGGACCTTCGGGTGCACCGGAGTCAGGGTTGCTCAGTTAGCGACACTGGTCAGAGATACGTGTCGGGTACCGGGCCCACGACCTCCATCTGATGGCGACCGGAGATGGCTTCAAGGTCTGCTGGAGAGACAGTGCCGGCTGCCTCGGCCGCCGCGAGCTCCTCGAAGAAGCCCTGCATCGCGGCGGGCGCGAAGAGGTTCAATTTCCTGCCGGGACTCTCGGAGATCACTTTGAACGTGTGAGGAGTCCCGCGCGGAACATAGACGAACGTGCCGGGTGGACACTCGTCTTGTCGGTCCTCGAGGTACATGAGGTAGTTCCCCTCGAGGACGAAGAAGGCTTCGGCCGCATCGTGGTGAATGTGCATCGGTGGTCCGAAGTCGGGCGGCTCGTTCTGCGTCTGCAGCAAACTGAATGCGTTGGACGTGTCGGCCGCGCTCGCCAAGATCACCGCCTCGAAGTTTCCGAGATCGAGCACCTTGCCTTGCCCGGGTCGCACGATGATCGGTGAGCTCATGGCTCAGTGTCGAGCTCCGACAGTCGCGTTGACAAGATTCACGCCGACCGCACATGCCGCTGTCCGTGCGCCGTCCCCGCCCTCCGGCACACTGCCCCCAATGGCCGGAGGGCCCGCGCGACTAGTCGCAGCGCAGTGGCAACTCATGCGCCTACCCGGGAGCCTCGCCGAAACTCGTGGAGCTGTTTCGGCGAACCGACTGACACGGATCGGCGTCACGTGTCTAATCACCTGCGGGAGGCCAGCGCTCCTGCGGCCCCTCCGACGGGGAAGGGAAAGGTACATGTCGCATTCGCGCAACAGGCATGCGATTCACGGACTTGGCAGCAAACGAGGGACGCGTCTGGGCCGCCAGCTGGCCCGCCTCGGTGCTGCCTTCGCACTGGCAGCGGCGATCGGGACCGGCGGGGTCGCCCTGGCGGCGGACATCACGGGTACGGACGGGCCCGACAACATCAACGGCACTCCGGACGCCGACAACATCCAGGCTCTGGGCGGCAACGACAAGGTCAACGGTCGCGGGGGCAACGACGCGATCGACGGCGGAACCGGCAACGACACCCTGGATGGCGCCGACGGTTTCGACTTTGTCTCGGGTGACACCGGCGATGATCAGCTCGCCGGTGGGTCCGGCCGCGATCGCCTGCTCGGTGAAGAGGGCAACGACACGCTCGACGGAGGCGCAGACAACGACCCCACGCTCGCCGGCGGGGACGGGAACGACACGGTCAACGGAGGCGGGGGCGAGGACACCCTGGACGGCGACGCCGGTAACGACAGGATGCAAGGCGGCACGGAGGACGACACCCTGTTCGGTCTCGAGGGCGACGACAACATGTCCGGTGAAGGAGGCGACGACGAGCTGTTCGGCGCTGAGGGTGCCGATGTGCTGAACGGCGGCGCGGGTGTCGACGAGTTGCAGGGCGAGGAAGAGGCCGACCGGATCGAGGGGGGTGGCGGCGACGACAAGCTTGAGTTCTTCCCGAGTGCGTTCCAGCCGGACTCCACATTTGCCGTGCGGGACGTCGTACTCGACTTCGAGCGGGCGGGGCTGACGGGCGGTGACACGCTCCGGCTGACGAGCGGCGACTTCGCTTGGGTCGGTCGGATAAGCGGTAGCCCGAGGATCGGGGCGGTTCTGCCCGGCGGCGGCGGCGGGCTCACGCAGCTGGGTTATATGCAGCAGCCTGGCCGGACGTTCCTGGTCGCCGACTCCAATGACGATGGTCTGCTCGACCAGGACGACTTCACCGTGGAGTTCGGCGGGGTCCTGAACTTCACACCCGACGACTTCGTCAACACCAGCTTCATCATCGCCGGGACGAACGGCGATGACGTGATCACGGGCACCGAGGGGGATGACAGGATCTTCGCCGCCGGCGGCAACGACCGCGTTACCGCTCTCGGCGGCAACGACGAGGTCCATGGTGGCACCGGCGCTGACTTCCTCGACGGGGGCCCGGGAGGCTTTGACAACCTCTTCGGCGAAGAGGGCAACGACCAGCTGACGCTCGCCACCAGTGACGGCGGCGGCAACGCGTCGGGTGGTGACGGGGACGACGTCCTGTTCGGGAGCGACACCTCGTTCTCCTTCTTCGACAACAGCCTGCAGGGCGATGCCGGAAACGACGACCTGCACGCAGGCGCGGTCGGGTCATCGGCGAACGGCGGCCAGGGTGCCGACCGGCTGTTCAGCAGCGCGGCCGACGACCAGCTCGAAGCCGGACGCGACGAGTTCGGGTTCGACCTGGACAACGCGCCGGATCTCTTCGTGTACACGGGGACCGGACGCTGGAGCACCGAGGGAAGCTTCTTCGGCGATCAGGTCTCGGGCTTCCAGGACGGGTCGGACCTGTTCGACCTGCGCGGCAGCGGGCTCCGGTTCTCAGACCTGACCATCGTCAACGATGATTTCCAGACGACGATCTCGTCGAGCCGAGGACAGATCACGATCTCCGAGAGCTTCGGTCAGGAGGTATTCCTCAACAGGAACGACTTCCGCTTCTGATCAATCGAGACCCCCTCTGGTCGGCGCGAAGGCGCAGATCAGAGGGGGTTCGTCGTGTGGGACACCTCATGCCATGGCGTGCTGGTCGACGCCCTACCGCGAGGAACCAGTCGGGAGCCACTCCTCAACGACGGCCCGGCCCCGTCGGCGAGGATCGGGTGGACGACTGGCCAGCATCAAGAGTCGCGAGAACGGCAAGTGGTGCGCCCGCTACCGCACACGCGCCGCGATCGAGGCGTGATCGCGGCTCGTGCTGAGAATCTCGCGGACTCTCTGCGGACTGATGCGGGTGGCTGATCGCTCAGCCGCAGGTCAGCAAGAGGTGTAGCCCTTAGATGTCGAAGTAGAGCTCGAACTCGTGCGGGTGCGGACGCAGCGCGACGGGCGCGATCTCCTCGGTGCGCTTGTAGTCGATCCACGTCTCGATCAGGTCGGGGGTGAACACGCCACCCTCGAGCAGGAAGTCGTGGTCGGCCTCGAGCGAGTCGAGGACGCCGTTCAGAGAGGTCGGCACGGTCGGGATGTCGGCGTGCTCGTCAGGCGGCAGCTCGTAGAGGTCCTTGTCGACCGGCTCGTGCGGCTCGATCTTGTTCTTGATGCCGTCGATCCCGGCCAGCAGCATCGCAGAGAACGCGAGGTAGGGGTTGGCCGACGGGTCGGGGCAGCGGAACTCCACCCGCTTGGCCTTCGGGTTCGAGCCGGTGATCGGGATCCGGATGCAGGCCGACCGGTTCCGCTGGCTGTAGACCAGGTTGACCGGAGCCTCGAAGCCGGGGACCAGGCGGTGGTAGGAGTTCACGGTCGGGTTGGTGAACGCCAGCAGCGAGGGGGCGTGCTTGAGCAGTCCTCCGATGTAGTAGCGCGCGGTGTCGGAGAGGCCGGCGTACCCGGTCTCGTCGTAGAACAGCGGCTCGTCGCCGTTCCAGATCGACTGGTGGCAGTGCATCCCGGAGCCGTTGTCGCCGAAGATCGGCTTCGGCATGAAGGTCGCGGTCTTGCCGTTGCGCCAGGCGACGTTCTTGACGAGGTACTTGAACTTCATGACGTTGTCGGCGGTCACGAGGAGCTCGTCGAACTTGAAGTTGATCTCGGCCTGTCCGGCGGTACCGACCTCGTGGTGGGCCCGCTCGACGACGAGACCGCTCTTCTCGATCTCGGTGACGATCTCGTCGCGGAGGTCGCCGAAGTGGTCGTACGGCGCGACGGGGAAGTACCCGCCCTTGTACTTCACCTTGTAGCCCCGGTTGTTGTCCGCGGAGCCGGTGTTCCAGGCGCCGGCCTCGGAGTCGATGTGGTAGAAGCCGGCGTTCTGCTTGGTCTCGAACCGGACCGAGTCGAAGACGTAGAACTCGGCTTCGGGCGCGAAGTAGGCGGTGTCGCCGATACCGGTGCTGGCCAGATAGGACTGGGCCTTGCGGGCGATGTTGCGTGGGTCGCGGGAGTAGGCCTCGCCGGTGAGGGGGTCGTGGATGAAGAAGTTGACGACCAGGGTCTTCGCGGACCGGAACGGGTCGAGGTAGGCCGTCGTCGGGTCCGGGAACAGCGACATGTCGGACTCGTGGATGGCCTGGAAGCCTCGCACCGAGGAGCCGTCGAAGTTCAGTCCGTCGTCGAAGACCGACTGGTCGAAGGAGGAGACCGGCACCGTGAAGTGCTGCATGATCCCCGGCAGGTCACAGAACCTGACGTCGACCATCTCGACGCCTTCGTCCGAGATGAACTTCAGCAACTCGTCGCTGTTTGCGAACATTCGTCCTCCTCGGCCGCGTCGTCGGCGACCAGCAAAAGTAGTGCGTGCGAATTTGTCGGTGCGACTCTGCACCGCACCTGCCCGCAACCTAGGTAGAGGCAGTTTCTTGACCGTATCCGGTTTGTTTCGCCCATGTAACAGGGTCCGGGACCCGGTACAGCCCGGTCCGTGGATAGCCTGTCGCGGTGCCATCCCCGCCCGACGAGACCGCGTCCTGGGGCCGCCGCATCATCGCCCTGATCGTCGACTGGTTCGCCTCCACCCTGGTCGTGGTGGTCGTGCTCGGACCCGCGGGCTGGAGCGAGAATCCGGGCTCCAGCTTCTACACCCTGCTGGTCTTCGCACTCGAATCCGCCGTGCTGACCGCGGTGGCCGGCGGATCCTTCGGCAAGCTGGCCACCCGGCTGCGCGTCGTACGCAACGACGGCAGTGGCCGGCCCATCGACCTCCTCCGTTCGCTGCTGCGCCAGGTCCTCGTGTGCCTGGTGATCCCGCCGCTGGTCTTCCGGCCGGACGGACGCGGCCTGCATGACCTGGCGGCGGGATCGGTGACGGTCACGATCCGGCCGTCAACCTGACCAAAGTGGCTCGTCGTTTTCGCCCCGCGGCTACCGTGGTGGAAACCCCGCGACCCGACCTCGGAGACCTCATGCGTACTTCCCTGACCCTGCGCCGGGGCCTGGCGGCCCTCGCACTGCCGTTGCTGATCGGCGGACTGGCCGCCTGCGGATCCGACGACGACTCGGCCGAGCCGGCCGCCTCGTCGAGCTCCGCCTCCGAGTCCGAGCAGTCTCCGGACGCCCAGTCAGACACCTCGGCGGGCAAAGAGGTCGACCCGGCCGCGTTCGTCGACGACCTGCAGGCGGGTCTCAAGGCCTCGACCACGGCCAAGATGACGATGAAGCTGAACATGGGTGGTCAGGCCATCGACGCCGACGGCGCCGTCGACTACACCACCACGCCGCCCAACATGGCCATGACCATGCAGTCCCCGGCCCTGGCCGAACAGTCGATCGAGATGCGACTGGTCGACGAGGTGCTCTACATGAACATGGGCCAGATGACGAACAACAAGTTCGTCTCCTACGACCTCTCCGACGCCAAGAACCTGCCGCCCGGCATGGATCAGCTCACGAACACGCTGAACCCGCTCGCGGCGTTCGACTCCTTCGAGGAGGGCATCAAGTCGGTCGTCTTCGTCGGCGAC
>DASSJR010000349.1:0-2145 GCA_035691135.1 Nocardioides sp.
CGACTCCTACCGGGCGCCCGCGAAGCGGGCGTGCTCGCCCAACATCTGCATGCACTGGGTCACCCGTACGACTGACGCCCCGCCGAGCAGGGCCTGGGTGAGCACGACGATGGACGTCATGAAGCAGGTCTGGGCGCGCGAAGTAGGGGCGATGAACTACCGCCGCCCGCTCCGCGACGGCCACCGGGGTGGCGACGGCCGGCTCGACGTCTACCTCAAGGACGTCGGCGTCCAGGGGTTGTTCGGCTACTGCGCCACCGAGCGCCGGTCCCAGACCTCGAAGTGGAAGGCATCGGGCTACTGCGTCCTCGATGACGACTTCGCCAGGTCCCAGTTCGGTGCGCCGCCGAGGGTCAGCCTGAAGGCGACCGCGGCCCACGAGTTCTTCCACGAGATCCAGTTCGCCCTCGACTTCGGCGAGGACGCGTGGTGGATGGAGGCCACGGCCACGTGGATGGAGGAGCAGGTCTTCGACGGCGCCAACGACAACCGCCGCTACATCCCGTTCGGACAGATCGGCGTGCCGAACACGCCCCTCGACGAGTTCCAGGACATCGGGTCAGCCCAGTACGGCAACTGGCCGTTCTTCGAGTACCTGTCCCGGCACTTCGGTCGCGAGGTCGTCCGCGGCGCCTGGCAGGCGGCGGCGGCGGTGGGTGACGACCGTCGCCTGTACTCCCTCGAGGCCATCGAGGCCGCGCTCCCCGCGGGGACCTTTCCGCAGGTGTTCGGCAGTTACGTCGCGGCCAACACCCAACCCGCCGCGTTCTATCCCGAAGGCAGTGAGTGGAAGCCTGCTCCACCGGCCCGCACGCACGTGCTCACCAGCGCGCGGCGCGACGAGGTGGCCACGTTCCGCAGTATCGACCACCTGGCCTCCCGAACTGTCCTGGTCGTGCCCGGGGACGGGCTGGGTGACCCCGGAACGCAGCTCGACGTGAGCGTGGACGGCCCCGTTCTGAAACGCAGTCCGGTCGCCAGCGTGGTGGTGCACAACGTCGACGGGAACGTCGTCATTCGGCCGATCCCTTTGGACGCCCAGGGCGATGGCTCCATCACCATTCCCTTCGACAGGAGGGCCAGGGTCACGCTGGCCGATGCGTCGACGCGCTTCCGCTGCTGGCAGGGGACGGCGTACTCATGCAGAGGGGTCTCTCGCGACGACGCGCAGTCCTTCACGTACACGCTGACTGCGCACTGACGAAGTCTGCGAGTCCTACTCCTCGATGGTGTGGACGGCGGCTTCCTCGGCGCTGGCACCCGCGCCGTCGATGCCCTCGTCCTCGGCCACCAGGTCCTTCTCGACGTCCTCGTGCACACCCTCGTCGGGGGCCAGCAGGCGTCCGGAGCGTTCCTCGCCCACCTCACCTCCGACCGGCCCGTCGACGATCTCGGCCTCGGCCTCCGCCTCGGCGTCCTCCCACACCTCCGGCTCCTCCTGACGGAGGCGGTCGTCGATGGTCTCGCCTTCGGCGGCCTCGGCCGGCGTGACGCCCTTGGCCTTGGAGCCGCGTAGCTCCTCCGGTGGGGAGATCCCCTCGTCGAGTACGTCGTCCACACCCCGGTCGTCGAGTGTGTCCTGTGGCTGCAGCTGGTCTCCACTCATGCGCCGACCGTAGCCCGCGGGGCCGGGGTTCAAACCCTCCGGGTCACTGCACCTTGCCGGGGTTGTCCGCCTTGCAAATCGCGGTTCCGCGGCGGATCGTCGTTTCATGGGCATCTGGGCCGGTCAGAGGGTCGGACGTCGGTGGTTGCTTGTGCAGACGGGTCGCGGGGTCGTGGGCATCGCCGTGCTGGGGGTCGCGGCCGCCTGCAGTGACCCCGGAAGCACGTCCGACACCGCCGAGGACGAGACCTCGCCCACCGGGTCAGCGCCCGCCGACTCCGGCACGGCTGACACCCCCGGCGGCATGGCCTGGTCGCGGGTCAACCTCGGTTTCGTGTCGGCGTACGTGCTCGTGCGCGGAGACGAAGCCGCGGTGGTCGACACGGGGGTCGGTGGGAGCGCCGACGCGATCGGGCAGGTGCTCGACCAGGCCGGACCGGGATGGGGCGGCGTGCGTCACGTCGTGCTGACACACAAGCATCCCGACCATGCCGGCAGCATCAGCGACGTCCTCGACCAGGCGAGCTCCGCGACCGGCT
>DASSJR010000350.1:0-4837 GCA_035691135.1 Nocardioides sp.
GTGACCGTGCCGCTGATCATCATGGTGCTGGCGTTCCAGCGACGGATCGTGGCCGGTCTGACGGCGGGCGGGGTGAAGGGCTGATGCGACGACGCATACCGCCACCCAGCCAGGGGTCGTTGTTCATGGCCATCATGAGGACCCTCGGCTCCCATGAACCCGCCGCCCGGCTGCAGAAGATCGACGTAGCCCTGGGCTTCCTCGGGTTCTTCGCGCTCTTCGCGGTGATCAGGACTGCCGCGTCGACCTTGCAGGGCGTCCCGTCCGCGCCGGAGTCGCTGGTCGCGGCTGTGTTCGTCGGAATGGGGTACATGTTGTGGCGCCGACGGGAGGCGCTCGTTCGCAGGATCAACCAACCATCCCTCACAACGGATCGTCCGGCACGTTCCTGCCGGTGAAGGAGTCGAAGAGTCCATGGCAACCGTAAAGTTCGAGAACGCCCAACGCTGGTACCCCGGCGCCGACGAACCCGCCGTCCCGGGTATCGATCTGGAGATCAATGACGGCGAGTTCATGGTGCTCGTCGGTCCGTCGGGCTGTGGCAAGTCCACCACCCTGCGGATGCTCGCGGGGCTGGAGGAGGTCAACTCCGGCCGCATCTTCATCGGTGACCGCGACGTGACCTTCACCCCGCCCAAGGACCGTGACATCGCGATGGTCTTCCAGAACTACGCGCTCTACCCCCACATGTCCGTCCGCGACAACATGGCGTTCGCCCTCAAGATGGCCAAGGTGCCCGACGACGACAGGAACAAGCGGGTCGATGACGCCGCCGAGATGCTCGGGCTGACCGACTTCCTCGACCGCAAGCCGAAGGCCCTCTCCGGAGGTCAGCGCCAGCGCGTGGCGATGGGCCGCGCGATCGTGCGGAACCCGCAGGTCTTCTGCATGGACGAGCCGCTCTCCAACCTCGACGCCAAGATGCGCGTGCAGACCCGCACCGACATCGCGAAGCTTCAGAACGAGCTCGGGGTCACCACGTGCTACGTCACCCACGACCAGGTCGAGGCGATGACGATGGGGGACCGCGTGGCCGTGATGAAGCTCGGTGTGCTGCAGCAGGTCGACACCCCCCTCAAGCTCTACGACCGGCCGGAGAACCTCTTCGTGGCCGGGTTCATCGGCTCACCGCAGATGAACCTCATGGAGGGCGTCGCCGACGACGGCGAAGTGCGGCTCGGCGACTACCGTTTCCCGGTCGACGAGACCGCGGAGAAGAAGATGAACGGCAAGGTCACGGTGGGGGTCCGGCCCGAGAACTGGCGTCTGGTCTCCGACGACGAGGGCGGTATGCCGGTCAAGGTCACCGTCGTCGAAGAGCTCGGAGCCGACACCTACGTCTACGGCACCTGCGGTGTGGAGGGCACTCCTTCCGACGTGATCGTGCGGGCCAGCGGGCGGTCACACCCCTCCCGGGGTGACACGCTGTACGTCACCACCGACCCGCGGCACGTGCACGTCTTCGACACCGAGACCGGGGAGCGGCTCAGCGACTGAAGCTCAGGCGGGGGCCGGCTCCTGGTCCTCCTGGTTCGGGATCAGCCCGGCCTTGGCGCGGTCCACCGTGAGGTTCTCGCCGGTCGAGGGGTCGAACAGGTGAATCCGCTCCGCGTCGATCCAGATCTCGGCCTCGTCGCCCTCCTGGATCTCGCTGGCGCCGTCGAGCGACACCACGAGCTGCGTGCGCGTCCCCTCGCCTTCGAGGTCGCGCTCGAGCTGGTCCAGCTCCGCGCGCAGCTCTGCCTCGACGTCGAACGGGATGTAGGCGTAGGCCTCGTTGCCCAGCCACTCCACCACGTCGACCGTGGCCCGGAAGGTGTCGCCTGACGTGCCGCCCCTGACCACTGAGGCGTCCTCGAAGTGCTCCGGCCTGACTCCGGCGATCAGCAGGCCCTTGTCGGCCGCCTTCTCCGCCTTCGCGGCCGGGATCTTCACCGTGCCGAACGGCAGCTTGAGGGAGGTGCCCTCGACCGTGGCGGGCATGAAGTTCATCGGCGGGGATCCGATGAAGCCGGCCACGAACAGGTTGCCGGGGTTCTCGTAGAGCTCCCGCGGGGTGGCGAGCTGCTGGAGGAAACCGCGCTTGAGCACGGCAACCCGGTCGCCCAGCGTCATCGCCTCGGTCTGGTCGTGGGTGACGTAGATGGTGGTGATCCCGAGCCGCTTCTGCATCCGGGCGATCTCGGTGCGCATCTGGCCCCGCAGCTTGGCGTCGAGGTTCGAAAGCGGCTCGTCGAAGAGGAACGCGTCCGCGTCCCGGACGATGGCTCGGCCCATGGCGACCCGCTGCCGCTGGCCCCCGGACAGGTTGCCCGGCTTGCGCTCGAGGTGCTCGTCGAGCTCCAGGGTCGCGGAGGCCTCACGCACCTTCTTGTCCACTTCTTCGTTGGACGCGCCTGCCAACCGAAGCGGGAACGCGATGTTCTCGTAGACCGACAGGTGCGGGTAGAGCGCGTAGTTCTGGAACACCATGGCCAGGTTGCGGTCACGCGGCGCGAGGTCGTTGACGGTCCGGTCTCCGATGACCATGTCGCCGGAGGTGATGTCCTCGAGCCCGACGACCATCCGCAGCAGCGTGGACTTTCCGCACCCCGACGGCCCGACGAGGATCATGAATTCCCCGTCGGCCACGTCGATGCTCACGTCGTTGACGGCCTTGAAGCCGTCGCCGTACTCCTTGACGATGTTCCTCATGTCAATGGCTGCCATGTCTCAACCCTTCACTGCGCCGGAGGTCAGACCCGCGACGATCTTTCGCTGGAACAAGAGGACGATGATGATGATCGGGATCGTGACGATCACCGAGGCGGTGGCGAGCTGGCCGTACGGCGGATTGAACGGGTCAGGCCCGACGAAGTAGGACAGCTGGGCCGGGACGGTCCGCGAGCCGGTACCGGTGGCTCCGCCGGTGGTCGTCGACGTCAGCGAGATCGCGAGCACGAACTCGTTCCAGGCGAAGAAGAAGGTCAGGATCGCGGCCGTGAAGACGCCGGGTGCGGCCAGTGGCACGATCACCTTCCGGAACGCCTGCCATGAGGTCGCGCCGTCGACCTGCGCGGCCTGCTCCATCTCCCAGGGAATCTCCCGGAAGAACGCCGAGAGCGTCCAGATCGCCAGCGGCAGCGTGAAGGACATGTAGGGGATGATCAGGCCGGGCCAGGTGTTGAACAGGCCGATCACGCGCCACATGTCGAACAGCGGACCGACCAGCGCGACCACCGGGAACATCGCGATGGCCAGCGCAAGCGACAGCACGAGCCGCTTGCCCTTGAAGTCCAGCCGGGCGATGGCGTAGGCCGCCAGCGTCGCGAAGATGACCGCCAGCAGCGTCGAGATGGCGGCGATGCCGAACGAGTTGATGAGCGCCGCCCTGAAGTCGGGATTGGCCAGGATGTCGCTGTAGTTGGCGGTGGTCGGGTCCTCAGGCAGGAACTGCGGGCTACCGGCGGCGGTCTCCTCGACCCCCTTGAACGAGAGCGAGATGATCCAGACCACGGGCAAGAGGCACCACACCATGATTGCCAGGAAGCCGAGCCAGGTGGTCCATCCGGGCTTGTTCCTCATCACCCCTCACCCCTTGCCTGCGCCAGGTCGACCTTGAAGAGCCTCACGATCAGGAACGCGATCAGCAGCACGCTCAGGAAGAGCAGCACCGACAGCGCCGAGCCGAGTCCGAGCTGCACCTGTTCGATGACCTGCCGATAGGTCAGGAACGAGGACGACTCGGTGTCCTGTGCCCCCTTGGTCATCACGAAGATGTTGTCGAAGATCCGGAACGCGTCCAGAGCCCGGAACAGGACGGCCACCATGATCGCCGCCCGCATGTTGGGAAGGATCACCTTGTACAGCCTTTGCCACCATGTGGCGCCGTCGACCTTGGCCGCTTCGATCATGTCCTCGGAGATCTGGGCCAGACCGGCCAGCAACAGGAGGGACATGAACGGCGTGGTCTTCCAGATCTCCGACACCATGATCGCGAACATCGCCGGCCAGTGGGAGCCGAACCAGTTGTAGTCGTCCGGGACGAAGGGGAGCCAGCCGTTGATGAAGCCGTTGTTGAGGCTGAACGCGAACTGCCACGCGTACGCCGAGACCACCGTGACAATGCCGTAGGGGATCAGGATCGACGTGCGGATGACACCCCGGGCGAACACGATCTTGTGCATCACCATCGCGAAGGCGAAGCCGATCACCAGCTCGACGGACACGGTGATGATCATGATCAGGAGGGTGTTCACCGTGTCCTGCCAGAACAGCTGGTCGGTCAGCACCGTCCAGTAGTTACCCAGCCCGACGAACTCCCGGTCGTCCGGCGCTGTCAGCCGGTAGCGGAACAGCGACAGGTACAAGGCCTGGCCCATCGGCCACGCAGTGACGATCAGCATCAGGACCACGGCGGGCGCGACGAGCCGCTGCCCGAGCCGGTTCTCGGCCCGGGCGCGGTCGGTCACCACCGGTCTCGGCGCCTTGGCCTTCCTCGCCTCCCGGTCCGGGGCAACAGTTGTGCTCACAGTTCGGCTCCGTTCGCTCGCAGTTCGAGCGCATTCCTGCGGTCCCAGCTCGGCCCGCGGCGACTGCGCTCGCTCGCTTCGCTCACAACAGGCTCTCTCCCTGGAGCACTTGCTCCATGAACGTCGCGGATTCGTCAGGCGTGTTGTCGCTCACGCCAGACGGGGGGTGCCAGGTGCTGAGGATCGCCCCGGACATGTCGCTCCAGTACGGCGAGACGGTGCGCGGCGCGGCCCGCTCGAGGCTCTGCTGGAACAGCGCGAGCAGCTTCGGGTCGTAGAGCTTGGCCAGTGGCGGGTAGTCGTAGCCCGCCGCGCTGGAAGGCATG
>DASSJR010000351.1:0-4700 GCA_035691135.1 Nocardioides sp.
GGATGCTCCTCGGTCAGGACCTCGCGCATCCGGTGCTCGTGGGCGGGATCGGCGTAGGCGTGCAGGAAGCAGACGCCCAGGGTGTTGATGCCCTGACCGCGGAACCAGCGGGCCACCTGACGGGCCCCGTCCTCGTCGAACGGCCGCACCTCCGCGCCGGTGAAGTCGAGCCGGCCCTCCACCCCTTTGACCAGGTGGCGAGGGACGATGCGCTCCGGCTTGACCCAGAAGTACGAGTTGCCGTAGCCGTCCGGCACCGACTGCCGGGCGATCTCCAGCATCGCCTCGTAGCCGAGGGTGGTGACGAACCCGAGCCGCCCGACCTTGCCCTCGAGCAACTGGTTGGTGGCGACCGTGGTGCCGTGGCTGATGGCGGTGACTGCCTCCCCGTCCGCGCCGAGCTGTCCGAGGATCCGGTCGATGCCGGTCATGAACCCGTCGGCCGGGTTGCCAGGGGTCGACGGGGTCTTGGTGGTGACCAGCTCGCCGGTCTCCTCGTCGAGGGCCACGACGTCGGTGAAGGTGCCACCGGTGTCGATCCCGATCCGGATCCGTCGCATGCCCCGATTCAATCGGTACGCGCGGTGCGCTGCCACAGCACAACCTGCCGACGAGTTGCCACTCCGTTGGCACCTCCTGCCCGCGTTGTAGGTTGCTCGCATGTCTCTCCGGCACCCGCGACTGTCCGTCCTGCGCCGACTCGGGCTGGAGGTGACGCGGCTCGGCGCCGGGGCTGCGGTGGTGGCCCGGCCGCGCAGCCCGATTCGGGTGGACGAGGTGGACGGCCACACCTGGGTGGTCCGTCGCGAGAAGGACCGGCGACGCATCTTCCAGGAACAACGCGTGCTGGGTCACTACCTCGGACAACAGCATGTCGACTGGGTGCTGAGGGAGCTCGACGTCAACTGCGTGCTCGACGTGGGTGCCAACGTCGGCCAGTTCGCCCAGCGTCTGCGCAAGGGCGGGTACGCCGGACGCATCGTCTCCTTCGAACCGGTCGCTGCGCTCGCCGACGAGCTGCGTCGGACCGCGAAGGACGACCCGGACTGGCAGGTGGTGCAGTGCGCGCTCGGCGAGGTCGACGAGCAGACGGAGATCAACGTCCGGCCCGGCGCGATGAGCTCGCTGCTGCCGTCCAGCGACTTCGGCAAGAACTGGTCGAAGAAGTTGCGCGAGACCGAGCGACAGACCATCGACGTCCGTCGGCTCGACGGATTGTTCACCGACGTCGTCGCGGGGATCGACGAGCCCAGGGTCTACCTCAAGCTGGACACCCAGGGCTACGACCTCCAGGCGTTCGCCGGCGGGGGTGACTGCCTCAAGCAGATCGCCGGCATGCAGTCGGAGGTGTCCTGCGTGCCCATCTACGACCACATGCCTCGCCTGCCTGAGCAGATCTCTGCCTATGAGGCCGAAGGTTTCGAGATCACCGGGATGTTCCCGGTCACCAGGCACGCAGCGACCCTGCGGGTGATCGAGTTCGACGTGACGATGGTCCGCGCGGAAGCGGTGCGGCGCACCGACTGACCGCTCACATGTCCGGGGGCCGCTCGTTGTAGACGCCGGCCGGTTCCTGACCGGTGAGGGCTCCGATCGCGGCCATGATCTCGTCGGTGACCTCCCGGCGGGCGCGGCCGAGGGGCACACCGTCGTACCGCTGGGAGAAGTCGATCGGCTCGCCGAAGGTGACCGTGACGTCGGCCAGCCGCGGCAGCCGCGAGCCCACCGGCTGGATGTTCTCGGTCCCGGCCAGGCCGACCGGGATCACCGGTACGCCGGCGGTCAGCGCGAGGTGGGCGACGCCGGTCCGACCACGGTAGAGCCGCCCGTCACGGGAGCGCGTGCCCTCGGGGTAGATGCCGAACGCCTCTCCCCGGCCCAGCACCTCCAGCGCAGTCTCGAGGCTGGCGATCGCGGCCTTGGTGTCGTCGCGGTCCACCGGCAGCATCCCGAGCCCCTCGAACCACGCCCGCTGGGCGGCGCCCTTGACGCCGGTGCCGGTGAAGTAGTCGGACTTGGCGAGGAAGACCACCTTGCGCGGCACGACGCACGGGATCACGACGCTGTCGACGAAGCTGCGATGGTTGCTGGCCAGGATCACCCCGCCCGACGCGGGGACGTGCTCGAGACCGGTCACCGTGGGGCGCCAGATCGTCCGGGCGACCGGCGGGACCACTGTATGCATGACTGTGTAGAGCACGTCGCCATTGTTGCAAGCGCCACTTGCAGGGCAGATTTCGAGACGGCTGGGGTCGCCCGTCGCTGCGCTCCGCTCCACGCCCAGCCTCCTCAATCTCCTCGCCTTTCCTGGCCCGAGCAAGCTCGAGCCAGGGGCTCGGAAATAGGTGAAGGGCCCTTGGAGGTATGAGCTACAAGGGCCCTTCGGCGACCGGTGCAGGTGACGCTCCCAGTCGATCCAGTCGGCGTCCGAGGGTCCCGGCGGCCTCGTCACCCAGCCACCGCGACGAGCAGAACTCGTCGTACGGATCCTCTTCTCCGACCGATCCCGCTCTCCCCGGAGGGAGTGCGTGGGAGAAGTTCTATGCCCCGGAAACCCATCCCCGCAAGGGTTTCGTTCACATTCTTCTGGTTCCGGCGTGTCGCCCACAGCTTCGGTGCGGTCCGTCCACAGTTCCCGATCCGATGTCCACAAGCTGTGCAAAGTCTTGTGGAACAGTAGTCATTGCGGCCGCCGATGCTTCAAGAGGTTCTCAAGTCTGGGGCGCGGTGGTCTAAACCGCTCTAAACTCCGGCCATGGCACCGGGGGGCGCCGGTCTGGATCGACCGGTGGTGAATGGCGGTCGGGGGGAGGCAACCCGGCTGTCCACTCCTGCCGTCACGGCGATCGCCGCAGCACTCGGAATGGTGGCGACGGTCGTCATCCTGACCTCACCCCACCTGCTCTTCGGATATCGCAGTCCGTCGCTTCACCTGGCCCTGGACTCGGTCGACGCCTGCATCGCAGGCCTGGTCGCCTACCTGTTCTACGGGCGGTTCACCCGCAGCCGACGGAGCCAGGACGCGCTGCTGGCCGAAGGACTCGCCCTGATGGCCGCATCCAGCATCGCCGCCGGCCTTGTCGCCACCGCCGGTGTCGCGCAGCCCTACACGCTCGAGGTGTGGGTGCCCCTGTCCCTCCGGATCGTCGGCGTCTGGCTGATCGCGGTCGCAGCGCTTTCCGGCAACCGGGAGCTCCTCCGGCCGTCCCGGAGCATCGTTGTCATGGCGCCGCTGCTCCTGGCCGGCGTGATGGTGGTGGCCCTGCTCGCGTTCCATGCCTCCCTTCCCGTTGCGGTGGCCGAGACCATCCCCGCGTCGGCGGCACGACCCGTCGTGTCCGGACATCCCCTCCTTCTGGCCGGACACGCAGCCGGTGCCTTGGCCTTCATCGTCGCGGCCGTCGCGTTCAGCGCACAGGCGGCCCGACGGGACGACGTGCTCCTGAGATGGCTGGGCCCGGCGTGCGTCCTGGGCGCGTTCTCCCGCCTCCACTACGTGTTGTTCCCGTCCATCTACAGCGGCTGGATCTACACCGGCGACGTCCTGCGGACCGGGTGCTACCTGCTCCTGCTCGTCGGCGCCGCCCGGGAGATCGACCGGTACTGGCGCGCCCAGGCCAGGATCGCTGTGCTGGAGGACCGGAGGCGACTGGCGCGGGAACTGCACGACGGAGTCGTGCAGGAGCTGGGCTACATCCGCTCCGAGGCCCACCTGATCACCGTCGACGACGACGTGAGAGGTCGCATCGTCGACTCCGTGGACCGGGCGAGCGACGAGGCGCGGGCGGCGATCGAGACCCTCGGACGAGACGGCGACCTACCTTTGGGCATGCTGCTGCATCGCGCCGCCCGCGACGTCGCCGAAAGGTACGGCGGTCACGTCGTGGTCGACCTCGACGTGTCCGTCGAGACGACCCGCGCCCAGGGCCACGACCTCGTGCGGATCACGCGCGAGGCGGTGTCCAACGCGATCCGGCACGGGAAGGCCCGCAACATCGGGATTGGACTCCTGCGTGACCGGGAGCGGTGTCGGCTCGTTGTGCATGACAACGGCCGCGGATTCGACCCGGACACCTCCGAGAGCACGGGATACGGCATGACCAGCATGCGCGAACGGGCCGAGAGCCTGCCCGGCACCTTCCAGGTCTCCTCCGCGCCCGGCCGCGGCACCACGGTGGTGGTGGCGTGGTGAACCCGGTTCCCGTCCGCGTGGTGATCGCCGACGACCACGCCCGGATCCGGGCCAGAGTCCGTGCAGCGCTGGAGGCGGACGGGTGTGACGTGTGCGCGGAAGGGGCCAACGCGGACGACGCGATCGCCCTCGCCACCGAGCATCGCCCCGACGTGGCACTGCTCGACATCCACATGCCCGGCAGCGGAATCCGGGCGGCGCGCATCATCACCGACGCGCTGCCCGAGACCTCCGTGGTGATGCTGACCCAGTCGGAGGACGACGCCGATCTCTTCGACTCGCTGCGAGCCGGCGCCGAGGGCTACCTGCTCAAGGGAGACGACCCGCGCCGGCTTGGCGACGCGCTCCGCGGCGTACTGGCCGGCGAGGCGGCGATTGACGCCCGGTTGGTGGCGCGGATGATCGACGAGTTCCGGGCGCCGACGAGGAAGCGATTCCGGCGCGGCTCCCCCGAGGCCTCCAAGCTCAGTGCTCGGGAGTGGGAGGTCATGGAGCTGCTCGCAGACGG
>DASSJR010000352.1:0-7878 GCA_035691135.1 Nocardioides sp.
GAAGGTCCTGATCGCCAACCGCGGTGAGATCGCCGTCCGCGTGATCCGCGCATGCAAGGACAGCGGCATCGGCAGCGTCGCGGTCTACGCCGATCCCGACCGCGACGCCCTCTTCGTCCGGCTGGCCGACGAGGCCCACTCCCTGGGCGGGGCCACCCCGGCCGATTCCTACCTCGACATCGAGAAGATCGTCACGGTGGCCAAGGAATCCGGGGCCGACTCGGTACACCCCGGCTACGGCTTCCTCGCCGAGAACCGCGACTTCGCCCAGGCCGTCCTCGACGCCGGCCTGGTCTGGATCGGGCCGCCCCCTGCCGCAATCGAGAACCTGGGCGACAAGGTCAAGGCGCGCCACATCGCCGAGAAGGTCGGCGCCCCACTCGCCCCCGGCACCAAGGACCCGCTGGACAACGCCGACGAGGCCGTGAAGTTCGCCGAGGAGAACGGCCTCCCGATCGCGATCAAGGCCGCATTCGGCGGTGGCGGCCGGGGTCTGAAGGTCGCCCGCGAGATGTCCGAGGTCGCCGACGCCTACGAGTCCGCGGTCCGCGAGGCGGTCTCGGCGTTCGGCCGTGGCGAGTGCTTCGTCGAGAAGTTCCTCGACAAGCCGCGCCACGTCGAGACCCAGTGCCTGGCCGACCAGCACGGCAACGTCGTGGTCGTCTCCACCCGAGACTGCTCGCTCCAGCGTCGGCACCAGAAGCTCGTCGAGGAGGCGCCCGCGCCCTTCCTCACCGACGACCAGGTGGCCAAGCTCTACGACGCCAGCAAGGCGATCCTCAAGGAGGCCGGGTACGTCGGCGCCGGGACCTGCGAGTTCCTGGTCGGCACCGACGGCACCATCTCCTTCCTCGAGGTCAACACCCGGCTCCAGGTCGAGCACCCGGTCTCCGAGGAGGTCACGGGCCTCGACCTGGTCCGTGAGATGTTCCGGATCGCCGCGGGCGAGGAGCTCGGCTACGACGACCCCGAGATCCGGGGCCACTCCATCGAGTACCGCATCAACGCCGAGGACGGCGGCAACAACTTCATGCCCGCGCCCGGCACCCTCTCCCGGTGGCACCAGCCGTCCGGACCCGGCGTTCGCGTCGACGGCGGCTACGACCAGGGCGAGACCATTCCCGGCTCCTTCGACTCCCTGGTCGCGAAGCTGATCGTCACCGGCCGCGACCGCACCCAGGCACTGGCGCGCTCCCGACGTGCGCTGTCGGAGTTCGTGGTCGACGGCATGCCCACCGTCATCCCGTTCCACCAGGCGGTCGTCGACGACCCGGCGTTCATCGGCGAGCCGGAGGCCGACGGGGTGGGCAAGTTCGACGTCTACACGACCTGGATCGAGACCGACTTCGACAACCAGATCCCGCCCTACGCGGGAGAGACGGCGGAGACCGAGGAACCCGAGGAACGGCAGAAGGTGACCGTGGAGGTCGGCGGGCGCCGCCTCGAGGTCGTGCTGCCCGCCGGACTCGGTGGCCTCGCCGCCACGGGCGGTGGCGGCGCGAAGAAGCCGAAGCGCAGCGGCGGCAAGAAGGCCGGCGCTGCGGCCAGCGGCGACTCGGTGACCAGCCCGATGCAGGGCACCATCGTCAAGGTCGTCGTCGAGGAGGGCCAGGAGGTCGCCGAGGGCGAGGCGATCGTGGTCATCGAGGCGATGAAGATGGAGCAGCCGCTCAAGGCCCACAAGTCCGGCACGGTCACCAGCCTGCAGGCCGAGGTCGGCCAGACCGTCACCAACGGCGCGGTGATCTGCGAGCTCAAGTAGTACCCGATGTCTAGGCTCGTCCCGTGAGCACGACGGCCCCCTCCCAATCCAGGCTGCGTGAACCCAGCCAGCGGGTCAGCCCGAGCGCTCGATGGATGTGGGTGGTCGGCGCACTTCTCGAGAGCGTGTTCCTCCTCCTCGCGTTCCTGCTGATCGCCTACGTCTGGGCGCCCTTCGACGTCCCGTGGTGGGTGTCGGTGCTGGTCGTCCTCGCGCTCGCGACGTACGTCGTCGTCGTCCCCCTGTGGCGGTACGCCGTCCACCGCTGGGAGGTCACCGACACCGCGGTCTACACCCAGGTCGGTTGGTGGACCCGCGAACGGCGGATCGCCCCGATGTCGCGGATCCAGACCGTCGACTACTCCGAGGGCGCGATCGAGCGTCTCTTCGGCCTTGCGAGCGTCACGGTGACCACGGCCTCGGCGGCGGGCGCCCTGGAGATCAGCGGGCTGGACCGCGAGCTGGCCCAGCGGCTGGCGGAAGAGCTCACGGTCCAGGCCGACGCCGTCCCCGGCGACGCCACATGACCACGTCGCCGGCCGGCCCCGGCGTGGAGACCCAGTGGCAGCGCCTCGACCAGCGGATGCTGCTGGTCCACCCGATCCGCGAGCTGCTGCGCTTCCTCCCCGTGCTGGTGGGCCTGTTCTTCTTCTCCAACCGCGACTCCAGCGGCTCCGACGTCCGGTGGCAGCTGCTCGGCATCGCGTTCCCGGTCGCGCTCGGAATCCTGCGCTACTTCACCACCAGCTTCCGGATCAGCGAGGGCCGGATCGAGCTCAAGCGCGGGCTGCTCAACAAACACGTGCTCTCCACCCGTCTGGAACGGGTCCGGACCGTCGAGCTGACCGCCCAGCCGATCCAGCGGCTGCTCGGCCTCACCACGGTGCGGGTCGGTACGGGCACCGCCTCGACCAGCGAGGCCGACCGGTTGGACCTGGACGGCCTGCCGGTGGACCGGGCTCGCCGGCTGCGGGCCGACCTGCTCCACGCCGCCCCCGCAACCATCGAGGAGTCCCCGACGATCGAAGGGACAGTCGCCACGGACGAGCCCGGCGGCCGCGAGGCGGTGGTGGCGCCGCCGGTCCGGGTGGTGCTGCGCCTCGACCCGGCCTGGGCCAGGTTCGCGCCGCTGACCAGCAGTGGCCTGGTCGCCACCGTGGCGATCCTCGGCGTCGGCAGCCAGGTGCTCGACGGCTTCGGCACCGGGCCGAGGGTCGACGTCGACCCGGCGGCCAGCGGGTTCGGCGTGCCCTGGTCGCTCGCCCTGGTCGCGATCCCGGTCCTGGTCGCCGGCATGTCGGTGCTCGCAGTCGCGGGCTACCTGGTCAGCAACTGGGGATTCACGCTCACCCACGCCGCCCGCGACGGATCCTGGCACCTGCGCCGCGGACTGGTCACGACCCGGGAGACCAGCCTGGACGACGAGCGTGTCAGCGGCATCAGCATCGGTGAGCCGATCGGGCTGCGGCTGGTCCGCGGCGGGCGACTCTCGGCGATCGTGACCGGCCTCGACCGCCAGGCGTCGGGCAGCTCGATGCTGGTCCCCCCGGCGCCCCAGACCGTGGTGACCGGCGTCGCCGGCCAGGTCCTGGGAGCAGACGAGCCGGTGACCTCGGAGCTGCGCTCGCACGGACCCCGCGCCCGGACCCGCCGGTTCTCTCGCGCGCTGGTGCCCACGGGACTGTTGTCGCTCGCCCTCATCCTCGCCGTGGTGGCCGGGGCACCGCCCTGGCTCCTGGTCGGCGCGGTGATCCTGCCGGCGATCGGCGCAGCCCTGGCGGCCGACCGGGCGAGGTCGCTCGGACACACCCTGACCGAGCGTCACTTCGTGGCCAGGTCGGGCAGCCTCTTCCGGCAGCGCCAGGCACTCGAGACGACCGCGATCATCGGCTGGAACTTCCGGTCCTCGTGGTTCCAGCGACGGGCCGGCCTGACCACGCTCAGCGCCACCACGGCGGGCGGAAGCCAGTCGGTGACCGCACTCGACGTACCCGAGAACGACGCGGTGGGCGTGGCGGCCACGGCCGTGCCGGGCCTGGTCGATCAGTTCCTGGTCGATCAGCCTCGGGCCGATCAGCATGTGGTCGATCAGCCGGCGTCCGGGTGAGGGTTGCGGACCGCGGAGCCAGGCGGCGGCTCGGCATCGGCCCCGGCTTCGCGAGGGGCGGGGTCGCCCATGACGGCGTCGTACACCTTCCGCGCCATCCCCCGCATCCCCGCCTGGAACGGGTGGAACCCCGCCGCCAGCCCCAACAGGGCCTCGCTCCCGTTGAGCCACGCCTGTGGTCCCGCGCACGCGTCGTGGCCCCGTGAGGCGGGGTAGAGGTCGACGAAGGTCGCGCCTGCGCGATCCGCGGCCCCGCGCAGCGACGCGTTGAGCTGCCGGGCCACCCGGCCACCCCATGTGTAGTCACCGGCGGCGAACGGCACCGCGACGCACCGGCCGCGGTCCGGCAGCAGCCGCGGATACCCGACGAGGTAGACCTCCGCGTCGGGAGCACGACGTGCCACCGCCCTGAGGGCCCGGGCGACGTGGTCCTCCACCCGTCGGGCGTCGCGCAGCCTGGTGTCGACCTGCCGGCCGCCGATCCGGCGGATGAACGACTGCCGGCACGGAGCTCCGCCCGGGTCGCGGTCCCGCAGCGCGGCGCAGGTCCCGACGAGGGAGCCGAACAGTCCGAAGTCGTTGCCACCGATCCCGACCGTCACCAGGTCGGTCCCGGCGGAGAGGGCGTCGAGCTGGGGCGGGGTTGCCTGACCGAACGGCAGCTGCTGCGGCCGCAGGAAATCCCGGGTCCGCGCGCCCGAGCACGTGACGTCGCGGTAGGTCCGCACCCCGAGATATCCCGCGAGGTACGCCGGGTAGTTGTTCGTCGACCTGAAGCACCCGGCCGGGTCGGAACGCGCGTCGGGGACCAGCGGACCGGCACTGAACGAGTCGCCGAGGGCCACGTAGTCGACCGGCGCGGGCTCCGGCGCCGTCGCGGGCGCGGAGCCGTGGAGCTGGACGGCCACCAGCCCGGCACCAGCCAGCGCGGCGACCACCAGCACCGCGCCCACGATCCTCGATCTCACTCCCGCGACGGTAGTCAGCGGTCGGAAATCAAGGGGTTGGCGTCAGCAGGTGCCCCGTTCGGTGTTGCGGCAGGTGTCGGTTCCGCCGCGCCCCCACACCACGTCGGTCCCGTCGCCGGCGTTGACGAAATCAGGCCGGTCGGTGGCGGTGACCGAGTCGTTGCCGGCGTAGGTCCAGGCGCGCAACGGGCCCCCCGTGATCGCCCAGACGCGGTCGGCCACCGTCGTACCGTGGAACACCCAGGCCAGGTCCCCGATCAGCCGGTGCTGCTCGTAGCCGCCGACCCGACCGGTGGCCGGAGGTACGACGTCGGCGGAGGTGCTGCCGGCCCGCAGATCGACGGTGACCTCGACGCGGGGTGACCGGTCCTCCAGGAGCTTTCCGTAGAGCGAGACCACGTCGTCGCCCGTCCCACCGAGGGTCTGCGCGCCGGAGGTGTCGACGAGGTCCTGGGCGACGTAGTCGTCACCGGCGCCTGCCAGCACGCTGGTGGGGGCCGGGCTGTAGGCCTCGAGGAAGTCGTCGCCCTCGCCGCCCCGCACCCGGTCCTGGCCCGCCTGGCTGCTCACGAGGTCGGGGCCCGGCCCCGCGTCGACCACGTCGGCGTCGTCGACCGTGCCGGCCCGGAGCGTCGCCCGTTCGGTGAACACCTCGTCGGCCCCATCGCCCGCGGAGATCTGGTCGTCGCCCTCTTCACCCGCGATCACGTCGGGGCCGGGCGAACCGGTGATCTGGTCGGCGTGCGGGGAGCCCTGGACGCCCAGCCTCGTCTCCGGCTGGATCGTGTCGGTGCCGAACCCCGACGCCGTACCGGCCGTCAGGTCCACGACGACGCCACCTGGCGAGTCGGCCCACGAGAGGGTGTCGGGGCGTCGGCGGGTCTGCACCGACCGGTCGTCGAAGCCGCCCACCAGCAGATCGTCACCGGCACCGCCGAGCAGGACGTCGCCCATGAGGAACGTGCCGGTGACGCCGGCGCCGCTCCGGTCCGCGCCCCCACGCAGGGCGTCGTCGCCGGGCCCACCCCGGAGCGTGTCGGCGTCGCCGCCCCCGCAGATCAGGTCGGCGCCGCCCCGGCCGTCGATGACGTCGTCGCCGGCCCTGCCCACGATCACGTCCCGGCCGGGGGTGCCAACGAGGTGGTCGGACCCGGTCGTGCCCGCGAGGGTGGCCCGCGCACCATCGCAGGTGGGCACCGCAGCGCCCGCCATCCCTGCCGGCGCGCCGGAGGCGAGGCCGGCGAGAAGGAGCAGGACGGGTGTCGTGCGTCGTACGGCGCTCACCGTGAAGACCCCCAGGTGATGCGTGCGGTGTGCGGCTCAGCCGCGTTGCGTCACCACGAACGTAACCCAGGTCGAGCGCAGGCCCAGGACCGAACGCAGCGTGTCGCCGCTGACCTGGACCTGGCCCTTCCCTCCGACCAGCCGCACACTCTGGACGCGGCCTCCCCACTCGCCGTGCCCGTCCCGCCCGAGGACCGTTATCCGGGTCAGGTTGCCGATTCCGGGCCAGTGGGCCTCGAGGAGCGTGTCACTGATCCGCGTCGACCAGGAGTGCACCGGGTTGCCCGCCCAGTCGTCGTAGGGGTCCGCCTGGGCAGGCAGGTAGGGCACCGACCCCGCGGAGGTCCAGCCACCGCTGCTCGAGCCGAACTGCGTGAACGCCGGTGCGCCCTGCCACATCAGCGCGAGGTGGGCGGTCCTGGCGACGGCGTCGTTGGACGCGGGGTGCTCCGCGGAGAAGCCGCCGTAGACCTGGCAGGAGGTGGTGTCGCACAGCGGCCCGGTCCGGTGATCGCGTTCGTACGCCGCGTACGTGCGGGCCGCGACCGCCTGCGCCTGGAGGGCGGCCGGCTTCCACAGGGCCGGCATCTCGAGCGGCACGACCCCCTTGAGGTAGTTCTCGAGGCTCAGGGTGTTGATCGTGTTGCGGGCCCGTCCCCCGCTCGGCGGCGCCACGGCAGCGAGGCGTCCCCGGTACTGACGTTCGCCGGAGGGCGTCACCAGGGTGACCGGCGCACCAGCGGCCGAGAAGGCACCCTCACCCTCGAGCCCGCCCCAGGCCCGCCACCTGCCGGCGCGGAAGTAGGCGACCTGGTCCTGGCCCGTGCCGTTCACCTGGATCCGCCAGCGGGTAGCCCCGTTGGCGGGCAGCTGCGTCACCGTGCCGGTGGCGGAGTCGCGCACCCTGAGGCCGTCACGGGCGAGGACCACCAGGTCGTCGGTGGTGTCGGCGGAGATCTCGACGCGCACCGGTCCCCGGGCGGTCCCCCAGGCGGTCCCCGGGTAGTAGAACTGCGCGATCCGGCGGAACCCGAGGCCCTGCTGTGCGGCACCCTGCGCGCCGTACTGCGACATGCCGTGGCCGTGCCCGTAACCGTGGCCCTTGATCTTGATCCACGCCTGCCGGGGGACCGGCCAGGTGTCGACCGCCTGCGCGGGCGTGGCCAGCGAGGTGAGCACCAGCGGTACGGCGCACGCCACCGCGAGCGCGCGGGCGATGCGGGCAGCGGGGCGCATGGGGGCCTCTCGGGAGGTCACGACGGTGCGTGTGATGGTTGGGACAGATGTGGTCAGAGGGAAATCGGACCACGGCGACCGAGGGTGCGCAATCGAAGTTCGTGAACTACACGTCAGTAGTTATGCCCGGGTGGGTAGTCCAGTGACAATTGGTTGTTCCCGGCCGCGTTTCGCAGCCATTTCCCACTGGACTACCGAGCAAGCCGACGACCGCTCAGACTCGGTGGAGGCGGCGTGCTGCCTCGGCGATCGAGCCGCTGATCGAGGGATAGACCGTGAACACCTGCGCCAGCTGGTCGGCGGTCAGGGACTCGGTCACCGCGATCGAGATGGGGTGGATCAGCTCGCTGGCGCGCGGCCCGACGACGACCCCGCCGACGACGATGCCGGTCCCGGGCCGGCAGAACAGCTTCACGAAGCCGTCGCGGATCCCCTGCATCTTGGCGCGGGCGTTGCCCGACAGCGGCAGGGTGACCACCTCGGCCTGGATCGCCTCGTCGTCGACGTCCTTCTGCGACCAG
>DASSJR010000353.1:0-2271 GCA_035691135.1 Nocardioides sp.
CGCGTAGGCGTGCAGGCGCTCGCGGGAGATCGGCCAGGCCCCCACGGCCGCCTGCCACAGCAGGCTGCCGAAGCCGGGGTCGGGGAGCGGCGCCAGCTCGAGCAGCCGGGCCAGCGCGTGCATCCAGCGCTCGGGCATCTCCGCGAGGGCGGTGATCCGCGCGCGGACGTCCTCGCCCCGCTTCGTGTCGTGGGTCGAGAGCGTGGTCATCGCGTTCGGCCAGTCGGCCTGTCGAGCCGTCATCTGGTGGTGGAACTCAACGGGGGTGATCGAGAAGATGCTCGGGTCCGCACCGACCTCGTTGAGCGAGGTGAGACGGGACCAGCGGTAGAACGCGCAGTCCTCGACGCCCTTGGCCATCACCATCCCGCTGGTCTGCTGGAACCGCAGGGCAGGAGCGGACTCCGGATCGGAGAGCTGGGGCCGGAGCTGCTCAAGGGCGTCGGCCAGGTCGGGGCGGTGGCGGAGCGCCAGCGAGAAGGCTTCGTCGAGGTGAGCCCGGCCCTCGGGCAGGTAGGAGCGGTAGACCGGGAAGCAGGCGAGCAGCTCGGCGACGGCGGCGATGAGGGCGTCCGCCGGCTCGTCCACCGGTTCCAGGTCCCGCACGATGCGCCGGACCTCCGAACCGAGGATGCCGTCTGCGACCGCCCGCTTGGTGTCGTGCACCATCTGCTCCCAGTCGAGGGAGGACCGGCGGAGCCGGGTCTCGAGGAGGTCGAGCGGCTCGCGGGCCGCCGGGTCGGTGAGCACGCGGTCGAGCAGGGCGAGCGCGTCGTACCCGGTGGTGCCGGCAGTGGACCAGGTGGAAGGCAGGACCTCGCCCGGATGCAGGATCTTCTCGACGAGGACATAGGCGCCGCCGGTGATCCCGGCCAGGTCGTCGAGATAGCGGCCGGGCTCGCGCAGGCCGTCGGGGTGGTCGACGCGGAGACCATCGACGAGTCCCTCGTCGAACCAGCGCCTGATCTGGACGTGGGACGCGTCGAACACGTCGCGGTCCTCCACCCGGATCGCGGCCAGGGTGTTGACGGCGAAGAACCGTCGGTAGTTCAGCCCGTGGTCGGCGACCCGCCAGTTCACGAGCTCGTAGTGCTGCTCGTCGGGGGAGGTGGTGCCGGGCGCCAGCGGGAACCGCATCTCGTGGTAGCGGACCTCCCCATCGGTCACGTGGATCGAGTTCTCGTCGTCATCCCCGACCACCGGGATCCGGATCTTCCCGTCACCCGCGGCCCAGTCGACGTCGAACGCAGTGGCATGGACGGAGTCCCGGCCGTGTTCGAGGAGGTCCCACCACCACGCGTTCTCGGCGGGCGTCGCGACCCCGACGTGGTTGGGGACGATGTCGACGAGCACGCCCATGTCCAGCCGGCGGGCCTCCTTCGACAGCGCGGCCAGTCCCGCCTCGCCACCACGGGCGGGGTCGATCCGGTCGTGGGCCACGACGTCGTACCCGTGGGTGCTGCCGGGCTCAGCGGCGAGCAGCGGCGACAGGTAGACCCAGTCCACGCCGAGGTCGTGCAGGTAGGCCAGCCGCCGGGCGGCCTCGAACAGATCGAAGTCCTCGGTGATCTGGAGCCGGTAGGTGTTCCTGGGAGTGCGCACGGATCAGCCGTTGGCCGCCTGTGAGGCGAGGGACGCGGCCACCGAGTGGTCGGGCTCCTCCTCGGGACCGGCGTGCTGGCGGAGCACCACCAGGCTCCGCGACTCCAGGGCGATCGGCGTCCCGGCCTTGCAGATCTCCGCGTCGTCCAAGACGTCGCCGGTGTCGAGCACGACGTCCCACGCGTCGCCGTACTCCTCGGGCGGGAGGGTCACCTCCAGCGAGTCTCCGGCGTTGAAGTAGAGCAGGAAGTGGTCGTCGGTGATGGTCCCGCCACGATCGTCCTTGCCGGCGATGCCGTCCCCGTTGAGGTACATCCCGATTGTCTTCGACCCGCTCTCCCAGTCGGTCTCCTCCATGGCCCGACCCTCGGGGTGGAGCCAGACGATGTCGTTGAGGCGCTCGCCGTCGCCGGTGCGCACCGTCGTGCCGGTGAAGAAGCGCTTGCGGCGGAAGGTGGGATGGCTGTGTCGCAGCCTCGCCACCGCTGCGGTGAACTCCACCAGCGGCTGGTCGGCCCGGTCCCAGTGGACCCACGAGATCTCGGAGTCCTGGGCGTAGGTGTTGTTGTTGCCGTTCTGGGTGCGGCCGAGCTCGTCACCGTGCGCCAGCATCGGCACGCCCTGGCTGAGCAGCAGCGTGGCCAGGAAGTTGCGCTGCTCCCGGGCCCG
>DASSJR010000354.1:0-5242 GCA_035691135.1 Nocardioides sp.
TGGGCGATCGGCAGCCGCGACGGCGGCCACGACGCGATCCACCCCGACCTGGGCACCTTCGAGGACTTCGACGCCTTCGTGGCGCGGGCCGGTGAGCTCGGGCTGGAGGTCGCCCTCGACCTCGCCCTGCAGTGCGCCCCGGACCACCCGTGGGTCGCCAAGCACCCCCAGTGGTTCACCACCCGGGCGGACGGCAGCATCGCCTACGCGGAGAACCCGCCGAAGAAGTACCAGGACATCTACCCGCTCAACTTCGACAACGACCCCAAGGGAATCTCCAAGGAGATCCTGCGGGTGGTGAAGCTCTGGATGAAGCACGGCGTCCGGATCTTCCGCGTCGACAACCCGCACACCAAGCCGGTCGCGTTCTGGGAGTGGCTGCTGGGCGAGATCCGGCGTACCGACCCCGACGTCATCTTCCTGGCCGAGGCGTTCACCCGCCCCGCGATGATGCGCGCACTCGGCGCCATCGGCTTCCAGCAGAGCTACACCTACTTCACGTGGCGCACCGCCCGCGGTGAGATCGAGGACTACCTGCGCGAGCTGTCGCACGAGACCGACCACATGATGCGGCCGAACTTCTTCGTGAACACGCCCGACATCCTGCACGCCTACCTGCAGTACGGCGGTCCGGGCGCGTTCAAGGTACGGGCCACGCTGGCGGCCACCTCCTCGCCGAGCTGGGGGGTCTACTCCGGCTTCGAGCTGTTCGAGCACGTCGCCGTCAAGCCAGGCAGCGAGGAGTACCTCGACTCGGAGAAGTACCAGATCCGGGTCCGGGACTGGGAGGGCGCGACCGCTGAGGGCCGCACCCTGGCGCCGTACCTCCGCCGGCTGAACGAGATCCGCCGGGCCCACCCGGCCCTCCAGCTGCTGCGCAACATCACCATCCACAGCAGCGACGACGACAACATCCTCGTCTACACCAAGCAGGCGGACCTCCCGACCGGCGACCGGGACCTGGTGATCGTGGTGATCAACCTCGACCCGCACGCCGCGCGCGAGACCATGGTCCACCTCGACCTCCCGGCGCTCGGGATGGACTGGCACGACTCCTTCCTGGTGCACGACGCGTTCACCGACCAGACGTGGACCTGGGGTCAGCACAACTATGTGAGGCTGGATCCCGGACACGAACCGGCGCACGTGCTGACCGTCAGGAGGCTGGGTTGAGCACCTCCAAGTCCGTCGAGGACGCGGCCGAGGCAGCGCATCACGGTCCGGAGTGGTTCAAGACCGCCGTGTTCTACGAGGTCCTGGTCCGCTCCTTCCGGGACTCCAACGCGGACGGCACCGGCGACTTCAAGGGGCTGATCGAGAAGCTCGACTACCTCGCGTGGCTGGGTGTCGACTGCCTGTGGATCCCGCCGTTCTTCACCTCGCCCCTCCGCGACGGCGGGTACGACGTCGCCGACTACACCAACATCCTCCCCGAGTGCGGGACGGTCGACGACTTCCACGAGCTGCTCGACGAGGCCCACAAGCGCGACATCCGCGTGATCATCGACTTCGTCATGAACCACACCAGTGACGCGCACCCGTGGTTCCAGTCCAGCCGGGAGGACCCCGACGGCCCGTTCGGGGACTTCTACGTCTGGTCCGACACCGACGACCTCTATCAAGAGGCCCGGATCATCTTCGTCGACACCGAGCCGTCAAACTGGACGTGGGACCCGGTCCGCCAGCAGTACTACTGGCACCGGTTCTTCTCCCACCAGCCCGATCTCAACTTCGACAACCCCAAGGTGCGCGAGGCGATGTTCGACGCCCTCGCGTTCTGGCTCGACATGGGGTTGGACGGGTTCCGGCTCGACGCCGTCCCCTACCTCTACGAGCGACCCGGCACCAACGGCGAGAACCTCCCCGAGACCCACGAGTTCCTCCGCCAGGTGCGCGAGTTCGTGGACACCAACTACCCCGGGAGGGTCCTGCTCGCGGAGGCCAACCAGTGGCCGTCCGACGTCGTCGACTACTTCGGCGACTTCGAGAAGGGTGGCGACGAGTGCCACATGTGCTTCCACTTCCCGGTCATGCCGCGCATCTTCATGGCGGTCCGGCGCGAGTCGCGGTTCCCGATCTCGGAGATCCTCGAGCAGACGCCCGCCATCCCGAGCGGCTGCCAGTGGGGCATCTTCCTGCGCAACCACGACGAGCTGACGCTGGAGATGGTCACCGACGAGGACCGCGACTACATGTGGGACGAGTACGCCAAGGACCCGCGGATGAAGGCCAACATCGGGATCCGGCGACGGCTCTCCCCCCTGCTCGACCACGACACCAACCGGATGGAGCTGTTCACCGCGCTGCTCATGTCCCTGCCCGGGTCGCCGGTGCTCTACTACGGCGACGAGATCGGCATGGGCGACAACATCTGGCTCGGTGACCGCGACGGCGTGCGCACGCCGATGCAGTGGACCTCCGACCGCAACGCCGGCTTCTCGTCGGCCACGCCCGGCAAGCTGCATCTCCCGCTGATCCAGGACCCGGTCACCGGATACCAGAGCGTCAACGTCGAGGCGCAGCTGGAGAACTCCTCCTCGCTGCTGCACTGGACACGACGGATGATCCACGCCCGCCGCCAGCACCCGGCGTTCGGCCTGGGAACGTTTACCGACCTCGGTGGCTCCAACCCCAGCGTCCTGTCCTACGCTCGGGAGCATGACGGCGACGTCATCGTCTGCGTCAACAACCTGTCCCGCTTCCCCCAGCCGGTGGAGCTCGACCTGCGCCCCTGGGAGGGGATGATTCCCGTCGAGCTGCTCGGTGGCGTCCCGTTCCCGAGGATCGGAGAGCTGTCGTACCTCCTGACGCTGGGTGGGTACGGCTTCTACTGGTTCCGGATGACCAACCCGGCCACGGAGGACCTCACCGCCCCATGACGAACCCCATCGCAGACCCTCTCGAGCTGATCGCGGCGTACGTCGGCAACGCGCGCTGGTTCGGCGGCAAGGGACGACCCTTCACGCTCTCCGGCAAGCGCCGGCTGGGCGAGGTGCCCGCCAGCAAGGCAGCTGCCGACCGTGAGCAGACCGGACCTCGGGCGGCCATCGACCTCGTCACGGTGGAGTACGCCGACTCCGTCGGTGGATCGGAGATGTATCAGCTGCCGCTGTCGTTCTACGACGAGCCGCAGGAGCACCTGACCCACGCCCTGATCGGGATGTGGGAGGACGAGGACTTCGGCCCCAGCCACGTCTACGACGCAGTGCACGATCGCCATGCGATGGCCCACTGGCTGAGCTGCTTCGCCGAAGCCTGCGATGGGCCGCTCCGGTTCCACAGCCTCCCCGGCCACGAGTTCGACCTCGAGGCGCACTCGACGCTGTTCTCGGGTGAGCAGTCCAACTCGTCGGTGCGGTTCGGCGAGGACTCGTTGCTGAAGGTCTTCCGCAAGATCACCCCGGGCGGCAACCCGGACATCTCCGTCCACGAGGTGCTCACCCGGGCCGGCTCGGAGCACATCGCGCAGCTCTACGGCTGGCTGGACGTCGAGGAGGGCGACGAGCTGCTCCAGCTCGGCATGCTGCAGCAGTTCCTCCGCACGGCCAGCGACGGCTGGGAACTGGCCCTCAACAGTGTCCGCAACCTCTTCGCCGAGGCCGACCTGCACGCCGACGAGGTGGGCGGCGACTTCGCCGGGGAGTCGTCGCGTCTCGGTGTGGCCCTGGCCGAGACCCATGACAGCCTCCGGGAGCACTTCCCCACCGAGCAGTGGTCCACCGAGCAGATCACCTCGCTGGTCGACGCCATGCACCGCCGGCTCGACGCGGCGCTCGATGTCGTACCGGAGCTCGCGGAGCACGCCGAGCGGCTGCGAACGACGTACGACCACGTCCGCCGGATCCGCGACCTGACGGTCCAGCAGATCCACGCCGACCTCCACCTCGGCCAGACCCTGCGGACGGTCAAGGGCTGGAAGATCGTCGACTTCGAGGGCGAGCCGGCCAAGCCACTGTCCGAGCGGCTGCTCCCGGACTCTCGCTGGCGAGACGTGGCCGGGATGCTGCGGTCGTTCGACTACGCGCCGCGGGTGGTGGAGCGCACCGCCAAGGAGAGCGAGTACGTCGGCGCCGAGCAGCGCAGGTTCCGGGCGGCCGAGTGGGCCGAGCGCAACCGTGCGGCGTTCCTCTCGGCCTATTCCCGCGGCGACCTCACCGTGGACCAGGAGACCCTGCTGTCCGCCTACGTCGCCGACAAGGCGGTCTACGAAGTCGTCTACGAAGCCCGCAACCGGCCCGGCTGGGTGGAAATCCCGCTGGAGGCCATCAGGAGGATCGAGAAGTCGTGACTGGAACCAGGCCCGTCTCCCGTGCCGAGCTCGAACAGCTCGTGAGCGGCGGGCACGGCCATCCGCACGGCGTGCTCGGCCCGCACCTGCACGACGGCGCAGTCACGGTCCGGGTGCTCAAGCCGCTGGCGTCGTCGGTCGACATCGTCTACGGCGATGAGTCGGTGCCGCTGGAGCACGAGCATTCCGGCGTGTGGGTGGGCGTCCTGCCGGGTGGCGAGAACGGCGCGAAGGTGGACGTGCCCGACTACCGGGTGCGCGTCGACTACGGCCAGGAGCCGATGGTCGTCGACGACCCCTACCGCTTCCTGCCGACGCTCGGCGAGGTCGACCTGCACCTGATCAACGAGGGCCGGCACGAGGAGCTGTGGCAGGTCCTCGGAGCCCGGGTGCACCACTACGAGACGCCCCTGGGCGGGACGATTTCCGGCACCGCCTTCGCGGTGTGGGCACCGTCGGCACGTGGCGTCCGGGTCAAGGGGACCTTCAACAGCTGGGACGGCCGGTCCCACCCGATGCGCCAGCTCGGAGAGTCCGGCGTCTGGGAACTGTTCGTGCCCGACGTCGGCACCGGAGCCGGCTACAAGTACGAGATCCTCGGCGCCGACGGCGAGTGGCGCGAGAAGGCCGACCCGATGGCGTTCCACACCCAGATCCCGCCGGCCACGGCCTCGGTCGTGTTCGAGTCGACGTACACCTGGAGCGACAGCGAGTGGATGAACGCCCGCGCGACGCGGAAGCCGGTCCAGGAGGCGATGTCGGTCTACGAGATGCACCTGGGGTCGTGGCGCAAACGCGGCGGGGAGACGCTGTCCTACACCGAGCTCGCCGACGAGCTGGTCCCCTACCTGACCGACCTCGGGTTCACGCACGTCGAGTTCCTGCCGGTGATGGAGCACCCCTTCGGCGGGTCCTGGGGCTACCAGGTCACGTCGTACTTCGCGCCGACCGCGC
>DASSJR010000355.1:0-2207 GCA_035691135.1 Nocardioides sp.
CGGGCTGCTCACCCGGACGGACGACCAACAGCACGCGCTGGACGTCCTCGAGGGCGAGGGCAGCCGCGACCGACCAGGCCAGCACCGGGCGGTCGCCGAGGGGGAGCAGCACCTTGTTGACTGCCGCGCCCACCCGCGAGCCGGTGCCGGCGGCGAGGATCACGACGGCTGCGGACACGATCGAAACCTAACTGACGAGGGAAAGCCGTGACACCGGCGTTACACGAGACGCGAGCCGTCGAAACGTGGCCCGCGGAAGGTGGAGCCGTGAGCCGCGATCGGGCCGATGAGGAGTGGCAGCCGGTGTGCCGGCTCGAGGATCTCGAGCCCGAACGTGGCGCGACCGCACTGGTCCATGGCCAGGCGGTCGCACTTTTTCGTACCCACGACGACGAGGTCCATGCGATCGGCAACCACGATCCGTTCGACCGGACGTCGTACCTGGCCCGCGGCATCGTCGCGACCCGCGCGGGGGCACCATTCGTGGCCTCCCCGGTGCACCGTCACGCCTTCGACCTGGGCACCGGACGCTGCCTGGACGACGCGGAGGTCGGCGTTCCCGTCTACGACGTCCGGGTGGAGGACGGGATGGTGCTCGTGGGCCGCCGGAAGCCGGAGTGCCACTGACCGGGGCTCAGGCCGGCTCGGTGACCGCACCGCGATCGCGTGCCGCCTCCAGCGAGGCCGTCACCAGCTCGACCAGCTCGTCGGAGACCAGGCGGTCGCGCTCCAGAGGCAGCATGTGGCCGGCACCGGGAGCGATCATCAGCCGGGCCGAGGCGATCCCGGCCGCAAGCCGGCGTGCGTGGTCGACCGGCGTGAGGACATCGCGGTCGCCGACCAGCACCCGGGTCGGGATCCCGTCGAACCTCGCAAGGACGGCTCCGCGGTCGTGGGACATGAAGTCGCGGTAGAAGCCCTCCATCGTCGCCGGCGGGCAGCTGATCAGCTGATCGATCACCAAGCCACAGTCACGCAGCCGCATCGGCTGGCCGAACAGGAAGCGGTGCACGACCTGGCTCTCGATCCACGGGTTGCGGCGGCGGACCCGGCGCGACAGGAGCCGGGCCCGCGCAGCCAGCACCCGGGGGATCTGGGCCTTCACCCACCGGCCGGCCTCGGGCAGGCCCAACGTGACCTGGTCGAGGTCACCGCAGGACGTCGACACCAACAGCACCCCGTCGGTGCGGCCCAGGATGTCCGGACGCTGCTCGGCGAGCGCCAGCGTCGCCATCCCCCCGATCGAGTGGCCGGCGATGACCAGCCGGCCGCTCCCGGCGTACTGGTCGATGACGTCGGCCATGTCGCGGCCGAGGTTCTCGATCGTGCAGGCGCGCAATGGTGCGGGGTCCGACGCGCCGTGGCCGCGGTGGTCCCAGGTGAGGATCCGGACGTCGTGGCCGAACCGGTCGAGCAGGTCGCGGACCTGGTACTGCCAGTCCTCCGTGTCAGCCGTCCAGCAGTGCGCGAGCACCACCGTCACCGGTGCCTCCTCGGGACCGCGTGGGCACACGGCCAGCTCGAGGCCGTCGTGGGTCTTCATCGGTCCACTCCGATCAGGTGACGAGCGCGACGGGTCACAGCACGAGGGCGGTGGCGATGGCGGCGATGCCCTCGCCGCGCCCGGTGAGGCCGAGCCCGTCGGTGGTGGTGGCCGAGACCGCCACAGGGGCGCCCACGGCCCGGGCGAGGGCGGCTTCCGCCTCGGCACGGCGGGCGGAGACCCGGGGGCGGTTGCCGATCACCTGGATCGCCACGTTTCCGACCTCGTAGCCCGCCTCACGCACACGCCGAGCGGTCTCCGCCAGCAGGGTGGCGCCGCTCGCGTCGGCCCACGCGGGGTCCGTCGTACCGAAGTTGCTGCCGAGGTCTCCGAGGCCCGAGGCCGACAGCAGTGCGTCGCAGGCAGCGTGGGCGGCCACGTCGGCGTCGGAGTGGCCCTCGAGCCCCTGGGGCTCGTCGGGCCAGGCGATTCCGGCCAGGAACAGCGGGCGGCCGTCGACGAGTCGGTGCACGTCGGTGCCGATGCCGACGCGGGGCGGGCGCGGGGTTCGTTGCACGGGCCGATCATGCCTGAGCGACAATCGAACACGTGAAGACGTTCCGGGGCGCGTGGCCTCTGGCTGGGCTCGTGGCGGGGTTCGCCGGGCTCGCGACGAGCTACGTCACCGCGATGGCCATGTCGATCCGGGAGTCCCCGGTCGTGG
>DASSJR010000356.1:0-3009 GCA_035691135.1 Nocardioides sp.
CAGGTCGCCACCAGCGCCCAGTGAGCGCGGGAGCGGCCGTTCGCGACATGATGGATGCCGTGCCCGGACACCCCAGCAGAACCCTGGTCGGACGGGACGCCGAGCTGACGGAGATCGCTTCGTTGCTCGGCGTCCGTCCGCGTGCGGAGGAGGGACCTGGAAGCGACCGACCGCGCGCCGTGCTGCTCTCCGGCGACGCGGGCGTCGGCAAGACCCGGCTGCTGACCGAGCTGCGCGACCTCGCCAACGCCGATGGCTGGCAGGTGTTCGCCGGCCACTGCCTCGACTTCGGCGACAGCGCCCTGCCTTACCTGCCGTTCTCCGAGGTGCTCGGCCGGATGGCCACGGCCCTCCCCGACGTCGTCGACACCGCGACCGGCCACCACCCGGCCCTGACCCGGCTGCAGCCGGGACGCCGGGTCCTCTCCTCCCACGAGGAGGGCGATTCCTCCGCGCTGGACCGCGCCGACCTGTTCGAGGCGGTGCACGAGCTGCTCGAGGAGGCCGCGGCGAAGGCACCTGTCCTGCTCGTGGTCGAGGACACCCACTGGGCCGACCAGTCGACCCGCGACATGCTCAGCTTCCTGTTCTCACGGCCCTTCGAAGGCTCGGTCGCGGTGGTGGCGTCGTACCGCTCCGACGACCTGCACCGCCGCCACCCGCTCCGCGCCCAGGTCGCGGAGTGGTCCCGGATCCGGGGCGTCGAGCGTCTCCAGCTCCAGCCGCTGGAGGCGCCCGACGTGCGCACCCTCATCTCCGAGCTGCACCCGGCGCCACTCGCGCCCGAGGCGGTCGCCGGCATCGTCGACCGGGCCGAGGGCAACGCGTTCTTCGTCGAGGAGCTGGTCGGAGCCACGGCGGTGCCCGGTCGCTGGGTCTCCGCCGAGCTGGCCGACGTGCTCCTCGTCCGCCTCGACCGGCTCGACGACACCGCCCGCCAGGTGGCGCGGGCGGCCAGCGTCGCGGGACGGAGGGTGTCCCACGAGATGCTGGTCGCGGCCGCCGGGCTCGCCGCCGGCGACCTCGACGCCGGTCTCCGCGGCGCGGTGGAGACCAACGTCCTGGTCGCCGACGAGCGCGGCTACGCCTTCCGGCACGCCCTGCTCGGCGAGGCGGTCTACGACGACCTGCTGCCCGGCGAGCGAGTGCGACTGCACGCGTCGTACGCCGAGGCGCTGAGCAGCGGTGCTGCCACCGGTACGGCGGCCGAGCTCGCCCGCCATGCCCGGCTCGCGCTCGACCTGGTCACCGCCCTGACCGCGGCCGTCGAGGCCGGCGACGAGGCCAGCGCCGTCGGCGGACCCGACGAGGCGGCCCACCACTACCAGCAGGCGCTGGAGCTGATGGCCGACCCCGAGCGGGCGCGCAACGCCGACGTGGACCTGTCGAAGCTGGTGGTCAAGGCGGTCGACTCGCTGACGGCCAGCGGCCACCCGATCCGCGGCGCGGCCCTGGCCCAAGAGCAGCTCGAACGGTTGCCGGACGACGCCCCGGGGGAGTGGCGGGCCCGGATGCTGGCGGCCCGGGCCGACGCCCTGGTGATGACCGAGACGCAGGAGGACCCGGCCGCCGTCTCGGCCGAGGCGCTGGCGCTCGTGCCGGAGGGTTTCCCGCAGCTTCGGGTCAAGGTTCTGGCCCTGCATGCGCGGATCCTGTCGGCGATGGGACGGGACCGTGAGGCCGAGACGATCGGCCTCGAGGCGCTGGAGATGGCCGAGAAGCACGACCTGTCCGAGCTCGCCTCCGACGCCATCACCACTCTCAGCGGGCTCAAGCGGACGGGGCCGAAGGAGGGGCTCCGGGAGGCCCTCACCGAGGCGGTCGCCCGGGCGGAGAGTGCCGGCGCGATCGAGGCGGAGCTGCGGGGACGGGTCCTGCTCGGTCGCTCCTACCAGGACTGGGCGGAGTTCGCCGAGACGGAGCGATGGTTCCGCAGCGCCATCGACCGTGGTCAGGCGGCGGGGCTTCCCTGGGCGCCCTGGTCGTTCGACGCCCGCTGGCAGCTGGCCTGGGTGCACCGGACCCAGGGGGAGTGGGACGAGGTGCTGGCACTCACCGACATCGCCGGGCAGGAGCCACCGCCGCTACCCCGGGCACTGCTCGACACCCTGCGCGCCACGGTGGCGCTCGCCCGCGGCGAGGACGTCGGCGGCCTGCTCGCCGACCTCCGCCGTTACTGGCACAAGGAGGGGCTGGTGGCCATCCACGCGAGCCCGATGGAGATGGAGCTCGCCGGACGGCGCGGGGATGCGGCGGGCGTGCTGACGCCGTACGACGACGCGGTGGCCACGATCAGCAAGATCTGGCGCCCGTGGTTCGGCGCCCGGATCCGGCTGGCCGCGGTGGCGATCGGGGAGCTGGCGAGGGTGATGCCGCAGCTTCCGGCCGCCGAGCGACCGAGGTACGTGGAGCACGCCGAGCGACTACAGGCGGACGGGCACACGGTGCTGGAGCGCTACACCCACCCCAAGGACTCCTGGGGGCCGGAGGGGCAGGCGTGGTTCAAGCGGGTGGACGCCGAGACCCTGCGCGTGCGGTGGCTGGCCGGCCTCGAGCCACCCGAGGTCGATGTGCTGGTCTCCACCTGGCAGGAGGCGGTCTCGCTCACCGAGGAGTTCGGCGACGTCTACGAGCTGGCCCGAGTCCGGGCCGCGCTGGCGGGAATCCACCGCGCCGCGGGCGACACCGCGGCGGCACGGGAGCTGGGCGACCTCGCCCGGGAGACCGCCCACGCACTGGAAGCCCGGCCACTCCTCGATGACCTGCGGGCGCTCGGCAGTACGCCGTCCCGGGCGGCCGCCGGCTCGGACGCGCTCACCCCCCGCGAGCGGGAGATCCTCGGGCTGGTGGCCGAGGGTCGGTCCAACGGCGAGATCGGCCGCCAGCTCTTCATCAGCACCAAGACCGTGAGCGTCCACGTCTCCAACATCCTGGCCAAGCTCGGCGCCGCCGGGCGCACCGAGGCCGCCGCGATCGGTCGCCGGCGGGGCCTGCTCGACTGATGGGGGG
>DASSJR010000357.1:0-10415 GCA_035691135.1 Nocardioides sp.
CCGTCTGCGCAACGCCAACCAGGCGTACCACGACGAAGTGACGATGCCCTACAGCAAGCTGAAGCAGGGCGTCGCCGAGATCCTCAAGCAGGAGGGCTACATCACTTCGTACGACGTCGCCGACAACGGCAACGACGGCCAGACGGCTGTGGGGAAGACCCTGACGATCACGCTCAAGTACGGCCGCAACCGGGAGCGCTCCATCGCGGGCGTCCGCCGGATCAGCAAGCCGGGCCTGCGCGTGTACGCCAAGCACACCGGTCTTCCGAAGGTGCTCGGCGGACTCGGCGTCGCGATCATCTCGACGAGCCAGGGCCTGCTGACCGACCGCCAGGCGAACCAGAAGGGCGTGGGTGGGGAAGTCCTCGCCTACGTCTGGTAGCCCGAGACTGCGAAGGAGAGAACAAGCATGTCGCGCATTGGCAAGCTGCCCATCGCGGTGCCTTCGGGTGTCGACGTGGCGATCGACGAGCGCCTCGTGACCGTCAAGGGCCCCAAGGGCACCCTGTCCCACCAGGTCGCCGCACCCATCACGGTGGCGAAGGACGACAACGGCACGCTCGAGGTCAAGCGACCCGACGACGAGCGGGAGAGCCGCTCGCTCCACGGCCTGACCCGGACCCTGATCAACAACATGGTGATCGGCGTGACCGACGGCTACGAGAAGAAGCTCGAGATCGTCGGCGTCGGCTACCGCGTCCTGTCGAAGGGGCCGACCCAGCTGGAGTTCCAGCTCGGTTACTCCCACTCGATCACGTTCAACGCCCCGGAAGGAATCACCTTCACGGTGGACGGTCCGACCAGGCTCGGTGTCCAGGGCATCGACAAGCAGCTGGTCGGCGAGACCGCGGCCAACATCCGCAAGCTGCGCAAGCCGGAGCCCTACAAGGGCATGGGCGTCCGCTACGCGGGCGAGCACATCCGTCGCAAGGTCGGAAAGGCTGGTAAGTGACGATGGCGATCACGCTTTCGAAGAACAAGCACACCGCACGGCGCGTCAAGTCGCGCCTGCGTCGCCAGGTCCGTGGCCGCAAGCGGGTCTTCGGCACCGCCGAGCGCCCCCGCCTCGTGGTGACCCGCTCCACGAAGCACATCACGGTGCAGGTCGTGGACGACCTGGTCGGCAACACGCTGGTCTCGGCCTCGACGATGGAGGCCGACCTGCGGTCCTTCGACGGGGACAAGACCGCCAAGGCCAAGAAGGTCGGCGAGTTGGTCGCCGAGCGGGCCAAGGAGAAGGGCGTGGAGTCGGTGACGTTCGACCGTGCCGGCAACCGCTACCACGGCCGCGTCGCGGCCCTCGCCGACGGCGCCCGCGAGGGCGGCCTGGCCTTCTGATCGCAGATCGAGCAAGAGAACTTAGAGAGAGTTGAGGACAGTCTCATGAGCGGAGCCCAGCGCGGACAGCGCGGTGGCGAGCGCACCTCCGGCGACCGTCGCGGACGCGACGACCGTCGTGGAGGAGGCGACAAGACCGCCTACATCGAGCGCGTCGTCGCGATCAACCGGGTCGCCAAGGTCGTGAAGGGTGGTCGGCGTTTCAGCTTCACCGCCCTGGTGGTCGTCGGCGACGGCGAGGGTCTCGTCGGCGTCGGCTACGGCAAGGCCAAGGAGGTCCCGGCCGCGATCGCCAAGGGTGTCGAGGAGGCCAAGAAGCAGTTCTTCAAGGTCCCCCGCATCCAGGGCACCATCCCGCACCCGGTCCAGGGCGAGAAGGCGGCGGGTGTCGTCCTGCTGCGCCCGGCCGCGCCCGGTACCGGTGTGATCGCCGGTGGCCCGGTGCGTGCGGTGCTGGAGTGCGCGGGCATCCACGACGTGCTGAGCAAGTCGCTCGGCTCGTCGAACCAGATCAACATCGTCCACGCGACCGTCGAGGCGCTCCGGATGCTCGAGCAGCCCGAGGCGGTGGCCTTGCGTCGGGGTCTCCCCGTCGAGGAGGTGGCCCCGGCCGCTCTGCTCAAGGCCCGCGCCGAGGTCCCCGAGGGCGTCTCGCAGGAGGTGGCCGGCTGATGGCGCAGCTCAAGGTCCAGCAGAAGCGGTCCACCATCGGCTGCAAGGCCAACCAGCGCGAGACCCTGCGCAGCCTGGGGCTCAAGCGGATCGGCGACGTGGTCGTCAAGGAGGACCGTCCCGAGATCAGGGGCATGGTCCAGACCGTGCGCCACCTGGTGACGGTCGAGGAGGTCGACTGACATGACACTGAAACTTCATCACCTGCGTCCCGCGCCCGGCGCGAAGACCCCCAAGACCCGGGTCGGCCGAGGCGAGGGTTCCAAGGGCAAGACCGCCGGTCGCGGCACCAAGGGCACCAAGGCCCGCAACCAGGTGCCGGCCTCCTTCGAGGGTGGCCAGATGCCGATCCACATGCGGCTGCCCAAGCTCAAGGGCTTCAAGAACCCGTTCAAGGTCGAGTTCCAGGTGGTCAACCTGGACCGCATCGGGGAGCTGTTCCCCGACGGCGGAGAGGTGACCGTCCAGGAACTGGTCAGCCGCGGTGCCGTGCGCAAGGGCCAGCCGGTCAAGGTCCTGGGCCAGGGCGATCTCTCGGTGTCCGTGCAGGTCAGCGCCAACGCCTTCTCCGGGTCAGCCCGCGAGAAGATCGAGGCTGCCGGCGGCACCGCCACGGTCGTCTGATCGTCGCCGAGTGAGGGGGCGCGGGATGACTGTTAGGCTTCCCGTGGCAACTCGCCCATCGTCGGTCGAGCCCGTGGAGACCCGCCGAGGGGCTTGCCCCGCCTGGAGAAAGAGGATGTCGTGCTAGGCGCGTTCGCCAACGCTTTCCGGACGCCGGACCTGCGTAAGAAGCTGCTGTTCGTGCTGCTGATCATCACGGTCTTCCGGCTCGGCAGCCAGGTCCCGGCACCCGGTGTCGACGTCGCAAACGTCCAGTCGTGCCTCGACGACGTCCAGAACCAGGGTGTCTACAGCCTGATCAACCTGTTCTCGGGCGGCGCGCTGCTCCAGCTCACGATCTTCGCGCTGGGGATCATGCCCTACATCACCGCGAGCATCATCCTGCAGCTGCTGGTGGTGGTCATCCCCCGGCTCGAGGCCCTCAAGCAGGAGGGCCAGTCCGGGCAGACGAAGATCACCCAGTACACCCGCTACCTCACGCTCGGCCTGGCGGTGCTGCAGGCCACCGGCATCGTGGCCCTCGCCCGTTCCGGCAACCTCTTGCAGGGGTGTGACCAGAGCCTGCTCTACGACGACGGCACCCAGACGTTCCTGGTCATGGTCATCACGATGACGGCCGGGACGGCCGTGATCATGTGGCTGGGCGAGCTGATCACCGAGCACGGGATCGGCAACGGCATGTCGCTGCTGATCTTCACCCAGGTGATCGCGAGCTTCCCCGCCTCGATGTGGCAGGTCCAGAAGAGCCAGGGCTGGTGGGTCTTCGGGGTCGTGATGGTGATCGGTCTGGTCATCATCGCCGCGGTCATCTTCATCGAGCAGGCGCAGCGACGGATCCCCGTCCAGTACGCCCGCCGGATGGTCGGCCGCAAGATGTTCGGCGGCAGCTCGACCTACATCCCGCTGAAGGTGAACCAGGCCGGCGTCATCCCGGTCATCTTCGCCTCGTCGCTCCTCTACCTCCCCGCCATGGCCGTGCAGTTCAACGCCAACAGCACCTCGACGTGGGTCGAGTGGATCAACCGCTTCTTCGTCAGCGGCAGCCATCCGGTCTACATGGCGACGTTCTTCCTCCTGATCGTCTTCTTCACCTACTTCTACGTCTCGATCACCTTCAACCCCACGGAGGTCGCAGACAACATGAAGAAGTACGGCGGCTTCATCCCCGGGATCCGGGCGGGCAAGCCGACCGAGGACTACCTGTCCTATGTCCTGTCCCGCATCACGCTGCCGGGTGCGCTGTACCTCGGTCTCATCTCCCTGATCCCGCTGATCGCGCTCGTGCTGATCAACGCCAACCAGAACTTCCCGTTCGGCGGCACGTCGATCCTGATCATGGTGGGTGTCGCACTCGACACGGTGAAGCAGATCGAAAGCCAGCTCCAGCAGCGCAACTACGAAGGTTTCCTGCGCTGAAATGAGAGTCATCATGATGGGCCCCCCGGGAGCCGGGAAGGGCACCCAGGCCACGTTCGTTGCCGAACACTTCGGCATCCCCGCGATCTCCACCGGCGACATCTTCCGGGCCAACGTCGCCGAGGGCACCCCGCTCGGCGTCGAGGCCAAGCGCTACATGGACGCCGGTGAGTACGTCCCCGACGAGATCACCAACAAGATGGTCCGCAACCGCATCGACGAGCCGGATGCCAACCCCGGCTTCCTGCTCGACGGCTACCCGCGGACCCTTGCCCAGGTCGAGGAGCTCGACGGGATGGTCGAGTTCACCGGGCACCGCCTCGACGCCGTCGTGGTGCTCACCGTGGACGACGAGGAGATCGTGCAGCGGCTCCTCCAGCGCGCGGAGGTCGAGGGTCGTGCGGACGACACCGAGGACGTCATCCGCCGCCGCCAGGAGGTCTACCGCGAGCAGACCGAGCCCCTGATCGAGGTCTACCGCGAGCGCGGGATCCTGCTCGAGGTCGACGGAATCGGCGAGGTCGACCAGGTCACGAAGCGCATCTTCGAGGCGCTTGACGTCGTTCCACAGTCCTGAGCGGAGCTCAGGACTGAGGAACATTGGGGGTTGAGCAGCGAGCGCCGCTGAGGAACGAGGCCGCGAGCGAGCGTGTCGAAACCCGGTGAGACAACAGCCGACCGGAACCACGGAGGACCACGATGGGATGGGCCGACCGCAACATCGAGATCAAGACCCCTGAGCAGATCGGCCTGATGCGGGTCGCCGGCCTGCTCGTCGGTGAGACGCTCGAGCTGTTGCGCGACGCGGTATGCCCCGGGGTCACCACCGGAGAGCTCGACGCGCTTGCCGAGGACCACATCAGGTCGCACCGCGGCGTCCCGTCGTTCAAGGGTTACTCCCACCCGCCGTTCCCCGGCACCATCTGTGCGTCGGTCAACGACGAGGTGGTGCACGGCATCCCCGGCTCGCGTGAGCTCGTCGACGGCGACGTCATCTCCATCGACTGCGGCGCGATCGTGGACGGCTGGCACGGCGACGCGGCGACCACGGTCGCGGTGGGCGAGGTCTCCGAGGACGTACGGGAGCTGATGCGGGTCACCGAGGAGGCCCTGTGGCGGGGCCTGGCTGCGGCTCGCCTCGGGGGCAGGGTCTCGGACATCTCCCACGCCATCGAGTCGCACGTGCGCTCCCAGGGTCGCTACGGCATCCTCGAGGACTACACCGGCCACGGCATCGGGACCGAGATGCACATGCCGCCCAACGTGCCCAACTACGGTCGCCGCGGCCGGGGGCCCACCCTGGTCGAGGGCATGGCCCTCGCGATCGAGCCGATGGTCACGCTGGGCAGCAAGCGCACCGCGGTCCTCGAGGACGAGTGGACCGTCGTCACCAGCGACGGCAGCAGGTCCGCCCACTACGAGCACACGTTCACTCTGACCCCGACCGGTACCTGGGTGCTGACCGCCGTCGACGGCGGCAAGGAGCGTCTGGCCGGGCTGGGAGTCCCGTTCGGCGGCTGACCACTCCTGTGCGAGGATGAGGAGGCCAGGAGGGGAGTACTCCCACGACCCGGTCTCGTCATCACGATCGCCCTTGGGGTGATCCGGGGCCGTGGGCCGCGCGTCGCGGCGGAGGAGACCTCCGGTGTAGTCAGCACACCGCGACATCATCGGAGGCCTTGTGGACGTCAGCACCCTTGAATGGACCATCACCATCGGCGTGACCGTCGCCGTGCTCCTGTTCGACGTGGTGGTCATTGCCCGCCACCCGCGCGAACCCTCGATGAGGGAGTGCGCGATCGCGCTGGCGTTCTACGTGGGTGCCGCACTCGTCTTCGGCGCCTATATCTGGATCTACTATGGCCACGACTTCGGAATCGAGTTCCTGACCGGGTGGATGGTCGAGTACAGCCTGTCGGTCGACAACTTGTTCGTCTTCATCGTGCTGATGGCGGCGCTCAAGGTGCCGCGTCAGTTCCAGCAGGAAGCCCTGATGGTGGGCATCATCCTGGCCCTGGTGTTCCGCGGCATCTTCATCGCCGTCGGCTTCCAGATGATCGAGCGCTTCTCGTGGGTCTTCTACGCCTTCGGGGCGTTCCTCATCTACACGGCGATCGGCCTCGTCCGCAGCTACCGCTCGCACGAGGACGAGCATCCGGAGAACAGCCGGGTCGTGAAGTTCGCCCAGAGCCACCTCAAGGCCGGCGAGGAGTTCCGTGGCCTGAAGCTGTGGTGGAAGGAGAACGGAAAACGCGTCATCTCGCCGATGCTGATCGTGATCATCGCCCTCGGCTTCACCGACCTCATGTTCGCCCTGGACTCGATTCCCGCGATCTTTGGCATCACCCAGGAGCCCTACCTGGTCTTCGCCGCCAACGTCTTCGCGCTCATGGGCCTGCGGCAGCTCTACTTCCTGCTCGGGGGCCTGCTCAAGCGGCTGGTCTACCTGTCGCTCGGTCTCGCGTTCGTCCTGGGCTGGATCGGCGTCAAGCTGATCGTCCACGCGATGCACGAGGGAGGTCTGATCGACTTCGAGATCCCGACGCTGATGAGCCTCGGCGTCATCGTGGTGACCCTGGCGGTGACCGCGGTGGCCAGCCTCCGCAAGACCCGGCAGGAGGAGCAGGCGGCCACCTGACCGGAATAGCCGGCGGTGGCGGCTCGTTGCCCCTGGGATGACCACCCCTGCGCCCCGGCTGTCCGTGCTCGACCTCGTCCCCGTCCGGAGCGACCAGACCAGCGCCGACGCGCTCGCCGCGACCCTCTCGCTCGCCCGGGTCGCCGACGAGCTGGGTTTCGAGCGCTACTGGCTGGCAGAGCACCACAACATGCCGGCCGTCGCCGCCACCAACCCGGCCGTCCTGATCGCGCTGGTGGCCGGCGCCACCCGCTCGATCCGGGTCGGCTCGGGCGGAGTGATGCTGCCCAACCACGCGCCGCTCGTGGTCGCCGAGCAGTTCGCGCTGCTCGAGGCCGCGCACCCCGGCCGGATCGACCTCGGCATCGGCCGGGCACCGGGCACCGACCCGGTGACCTCCTGGGCGCTGCGGCACGGGGCCGGCGGCGTCACCGACGAGGCGGTCGACAGGTTCCCTGAGTATGTCGACAACGTGCTGGCGATGATGGACGCGGCCGGGGTCGGTCTCCAGCTCAACGGCCGGGTCCACGAGCTCCGGGCGACCCCGGCCGCGACCTCCGTGCCGGCGATCTGGCTTCTCGGCTCGTCCGACTTCTCCGCACGGCTGGCCGCCGCCAAGGGCATGCCCTACGTGTTCGCCCATCACTTCTCGGGTTCGGGTACGGCCGAGGCCCTCGAGCTCTATCGCACGCAGTTCCGGCCATCACCCGAATGTTCCGAGCCCCGGACCTTTCTCACCGTCAACGTGGCCGCGGCGGACACGGCCGAGGAAGCCGAGCGGCTCGCCCTTCCCCAGCTGCTCGCGATGGTGGCGCTGCGCACCGGAGCCCCGTTGACGGCACAGCGCCTGGTCGAGGAGGCGGAGACGGTCGCGGTGCCCGAGCAGCACCGGGGACTGCTCGAGGCCATGCGCTCGCGCTGGGTCATCGGTGACGGCTCTGGCGTACGTGACCAGGTGGCGAGCCTGGCGGCGACGTACGACGTCGACGAGGTGATGGTGCACCCGGTGGCCGGGGCACACTCCGGGGGAGACCCGCGGACCGGACCCGGCCGCGAGCAGACGCTCCGGCTGCTCGCGGGGTGAACCCGGCCGAATTCGTGTTTCGGGTCCGCTTCCCCCTAGACTGGTGCGTCGGCCCAACGTGGGTCTGTTTCGTGGTGCCTCGCGGCTGCCCGGATCACAAGCAATCATCGCTTCGCTTGAGGCGTTCTGCGGCGTGCCCGGGATGAGGACCAGGAACGGCTCTACGAGGTCCACCGGGGCACCAGCCCCGGAGGTTCCCGGGTCGAACGGTAGACCACCGGCCAATATCCGGTGGCCGACGATTACGGATTGTGGAGGAGCATGCCGAAGAAAGAAGGCGTGATCGAGATCGAGGGCACCGTCGTGGAGGCCCTGCCCAACGCCATGTTCCGGGTCGAGCTGACCAATGGACACAAGGTGCTCGCCCACATCAGCGGCAAGATGCGTCAGCACTACATCCGGATCCTCCCCGAGGACCGCGTGGTGGTGGAGCTCTCGCCCTACGACCTCACCCGGGGTCGCATCGTCTACCGCTACAAGTAAGCAGCCGAACCCGAAAGGACCTCCACGTGAAGGTCAACCCGAGCGTCAAGAAGATCTGTGACAAGTGCAAGGTGATCCGTCGCCACGGCCGCGTCATGGTGATCTGCGACAACCCGCGCCACAAGCAGCGCCAGGGCTAGGTCGCGCACCACAACTGAACAAATCATCGTGATCGCTAGGTCGGCTCCTACCGGCTGAAGACACCCCCGGAGCAGTGGCCGGGGCCCACCCCGAGGCGGGTTGGGGCGCGACACGACCGAAACCACTGTGCGAAACAGAGAAGGAACGCCAATGGCACGCCTCGTCGGTGTCGACCTCCCGCGCGACAAGCGCATCGAGGTCGCGCTCACCTACATCTACGGCATCGGCCGTACCCGCGCCCAGGAAGTGCTGGCAGCCACCGGGGTCAGCCCCGATCTGCGAGTTCACGAGCTGGGCGACGAGGAGCTGGTCAAGCTCCGCGACGCCATCGACGGCGCCGACATCAAGATCGAAGGTGACCTCCGCCGTGAGGTCCAGGCCGACATCCGTCGGAAGATCGAGATCGGCAGCTATCAGGGCCGCCGCCACCGTCAGGGCCTCCCGGTCCGCGGTCAGCGCACCAAGACCAACGCCCGCACCCGCAAGGGTCCGAAGCGGACGGTCGCCGGCAAGAAGAAGGCCACCAAGTGACCGCAGTCGCGGATCACTGCTGACCGCCACGAACTCAGACCAGCTACCTCAGGAGTTACCGAATGCCCCCCAAGAGCCGCGCAGCGGCCGGCGCCCGCAAGACGCGCCGCAAGGTCAAGAAGAACGTCGCCATGGGCGAAGCCCACATCAAGAGCACGTTCAACAACACCATCGTCACGATCACAGACCCGACCGGTGCGGTGATCTCGTGGGCCTCAGCCGGCACCGTCGGCTTCAAGGGCTCGCGCAAGTCCACGCCGTACGCCGCCCAGATGGCCGCCGAGGCCGCGGGTCGCCGGGCGATGGACCACGGCATGAAGAAGATCGACGTCTTCGTGAAGGGCCCGGGCTCGGGTCGCGAGACGGCGATCCGGTCCTTGGGTGCGATCGGCCTCGAGGTCGGCACCATCCAGGACGTCACGCCCACCCCCCACAACGGATGCCGCCCGCCCAAGCGCCGGCGCGTCTGACGACCCGAGACTGACAAGGAGACAGGAGTTATGGCCCGTTACACCGGCCCCATGACCAAGAAGTCGCGCCGTCTCGGTGTCGACCTCGTCGGTGGCGACTCGGCGTTCGAGCGTCGCCCCTACCCGCCCGGCCAGCACGGCCGCGGCCGCATCAAGGAGAGCGAGTACCTCCTCCAGCTTCGCGAGAAGCAGAAGGCGCGCTACTCGTACGGCATCCTCGAGCGCCAGTTCCACAACTACTATGTCGAGGCGTCGCGTCGCCCGGGCAAGACCGGTGACAACCTCCTGCAGCTGCTGGAGTGCCGGCTCGACAACGTCGTCTACCGGGCCGGCTTCGCCCGCACCCGTCGCCACGCGCGCCAGCTCGTGGCGCACGGTCACTTCAAGGTGAACGGCCGGAAGGTGGACATCCCGTCCTTCCAGGTCTCCGCCCACGACGTGATCGACGTGAAGGAGAAGTCCCTCGAAATGACGCCGTTCATCGTGGCTCGCGAGACCCACGGCGAGCGAGTCGTCCCGGCGTGGCTCGAGGCGATCCCGTCCCGCATGCGCATCCTCGTTCACCAGGTCCCGGTCCGGGCCCAGATCGACATCCCGGTCCAGGAGCAGCTGATCGTGGAGTACTACTCCAAGAAGTAACCACGGGGGTGGCCCCCGTGGACCGCACCACAACTCCTCGCCACTGCAGTTCGGGCCCATCAAATGGTGGTTGGGCCCGGAAAGGAAAGATTCAGTGCTTATCGCTCAGCGCCCGACCCTGTCGGAAGAATCCGTTGACGAGTTCCGCTCGCGGTTCGTGATCGAACCGCTGGAACCCGGCTTCGGCTACACGCTCGGCAACTCGCTCCGTCGTACCCTCCTGTCCTCCATCCCCGGTGCCTCGGTCACGAGCATCAAGGTGGACAACGTCCTCCACGAGTTCTCGACCATCGAGGGCGTCAAGGAGGACGTGACCGAGGTGATCCTCAACCTCAAGGGCCTCGTCGTCTCCTCCGAGCACGACGAGCCGGTCACGATG
>DASSJR010000358.1:0-6874 GCA_035691135.1 Nocardioides sp.
GCGGTGGTGCGGGCCGTCGGGGGCAGCGCAAGCCGGGCGGCCTCCACCCAGTCCGCGGATGACATGTGGTGATCGACGTGGCGCCAGACGCCGGGATGGACCCGGACGAACCTTTTGCCCTGCACATGCTCTTCGACACTCCGAGAGCAAGCGCCTGCGCGCGCGCGTGAGCGGCCCGACGGTCAGTTCAGACGGGATCACCCTCATGCCCTCGGAGTTCATCCGACCGGCGCCGGGCCTGCCGCGCGGCACCGCAACGCTTGTGAACGAGGGCTGCCACGGATCGCAGTTGGACAGTTACTGGTCCGGTCAGGCTCCCATGGCGTGGAACCCGCCGTCGACGTGGACGATCTCGCCGGTGGTGGCGGGGAAGAAGTCGGACAGCAGCGCACACACGGCGCGAGCGGTCGGCGTCTGGTCCTTCTCGTCCCAGCCGAGCGGCGCGCGGGTGCCCCACATCGCCTCGAGCTCCTCGAAGCCCGGGATCGCCTTGGCGGCCAGGGTCTTGAGCGGACCCGCGGACACCAGGTTCACGCGGATCCCGTCCGGACCCAGGTCGCGGGCCAGGTAGCGCGAGCACGACTCCAGGCCGGCCTTGGCGAAGCCCATCCAGTCGTACGCAGGCCACGCCACGGTCGCGTCGAACGTCATCCCGACGATGGAGCCACCCTCGCCCATCAGCGGCCGGCAGGCGTTGGACAGCGACATCAGGGAGTACGCCGACACCTGGACCGCCTGGGCGACGTCGGGCCACGGCCCACCCATGAACTTTCCGCCGAGCAGGGTCTCCGGGTTGCCGAAGGCAATGGAGTGGACGACCCCGTCCAGGCCATCGACGTGTTCACGTACGGCGTCCTCCAGACCGGCGAGGTGGGACTCGTCGGTGACATCGAGCTCGAGCACCGGCGGCTCACTGGGCAGCCGCTTGGCGATCCGTTTGGTGATCCCGAGGGCTCGCCCGAAGTTGGAGATCAGTACCGTCGCGCCCTGCTCCTGAGCGGTCTTCGCCACCGCGAAGCCGATGGAGTTGTCCATCGTGACGCCGGCGACGAGGATGCGCTTGCCGTCGAGGATTCCCATGGTTCAGTGCCCCATTCCCAGTCCACCGTCGACGGGGATGACCGCCCCGGTGACGTAGCTTGCGCCGTGACCGGTCAGCCACAGCACCGTGTCCGCGACCTCGTCCACCGAGCCGTACCGGCCGAGTGGCACCTGGGTCTTGATCGCGCTCTTCTGGTCGTCGGTGAGCACCGCGGTCATGTCGGTCTCGATGAACCCCGGCGCGACGACGTTGGTGGTGATCGACCGGGACCCGAGCTCGCGGGCCAGCGACCGCGCCATCCCGACCAGACCGGCCTTGGAGGCGGCGTAGTTGACCTGGCCGGCCGATCCCAGGAGCCCGACCACCGAGGAGATGAAGACGATCCGGCCGCGGCGAAGCCGCAGCATCCCCTTGGTGGCGCGCTTGGCGAGCCGGAACGAACCGGTGAGGTTGGTGTCGATCACCGAGGACCAGTCGTCGTCGGACATCCGCAGCAACAGGGTGTCGGCGGTGATGCCGGCGTTGGCCACGAGGACCTCGACCGGGCCCTGCTTCTCCTCGATCTCCTGGAAGGCGGCCTCCACGGCGTCGGCGTCGGTGATGTCGCACCGGACGTCCAGCGCGCCGTCGGGAGCGCCGCCGCTCCGGCTGGTCACCGCTACCTGGTCGCCGTTCGCGAGGAATGCCTCCGCGATGGCCCGGCCGATCCCACGGTTGCCGCCGGTCACCAGGACAGACCTGGACTCCTGCTCAGTGGTTTGACTCACGTCATGCGACGCTAGCGACTACCCGGCGGTAGCCCTAAAACGGGGTCTGCCCGGGTCACTTCTTGCTGACCGAGGTACGCCCGTCGTAGACGTCGTAGCAGCCGTCGAATCCCTGCTTCGGGTCCGGCAGCACGGCGCCGGTGGCCTTGTCGGTGATGGTGGCGTCGCGCTTCTCGCCGAGTGCCTGGTAGCAGCCGAGCTGGTCGATGAGCACCAGCAGCTCGGTCTTCTCCTGCTTCCCGCCGACCGTGTAGGTGAGGTCGCAGGCCCACGAACCCGGGCCGGAGTCCTGTGCCGGGTTCACCGAGCTGTGACACTCGGTGGACGTGACGTCCGGACGCGTGGCGGAGTGCCCTTGCAGCTGCTCGCTCAGGGCGTAGGAGTTCGCGAACGTCTGGGGTACGTCGGCCTCGACCCGGGCGCGGGTGGTGTCGGGAGTGCAGGCGGACGCACCGAGCCCGACGGCGGCCGCGGCGACCACGGCCGTCGTGATCGAACCGATCCGTCGCTTGCTGATGATGGGCATGGGTCAGCCTTCCTTGACGTCGCGGCGGCGGAACACGAGGTAACCGACGGTCACGAAGAGGGCGATGTAGACGATCGACACGAGGACGCCGCGGACGAGCGGCTCGGTGTACGACGGATCGTCCAGCAGGCCTCGCCACGCGGTCATCGTCCAGTTGAGCATCAGGTGCCGAACGGTGTCCCAGGCGTTGAGGAACATGTACATCTGGCACACCAGTCCGACGACGACCGGCACCACCACGCCGAGGACGCTGTTGCGGGTGAGGATCGATACGCAGAGTGCGAGCGCTGCGAAGCCGAGGACTCCCGGCAGCACGCTGAGCCAGCTCACGGCGACATCGGCGAACGCCGCCCCGGGGGACACCAGGGTGCCGCCGACGCTGATGAAGTCCTGGCCACCGACGCACACGAGCCCGGCCAGCAGTGCGCTCGCGCCGATGGCGAGCACCAGGACGACGGTGGCGCTCAGGGCAGCGAGCACCTTGCCCCAGAACACCGACCCCCGGGCGACCGACCGGGTCAGGATCGTCTTGTAGGTGCCGTGGTTGTCATCACTGCTGAACATGTCGCCGGAGATGAACGACGCGATGAGCGGCAGCAGCCACTGCGCGGCGACCACGAGGACCACCATCGGGGTCGCGAAGCCGGTGGTCTTCAGGTACCGGCCGTAGAGCGTCTCGAGCGGCAGACGGTCCTGATGGAGCACGAGCAGGATGAAGACCCATGGCGCGGCGATCATCACGAGGCTGATCACGCGCACCTTGGTCTGCCTGACCAGCTTGCCGAGCTCGACGCCGTACACGGCGCCGACGCCAGGTCGGCGCTGCGTGAGCTGGGACGCGGTGGCCGTCGGGGTCTCGAGGCTGGCGGTGGAGCTCATGCGGCCTCCTCGTCGGCGCCGGCCTCGATATCGGTGAGGCGGAAGAACAGGGTCGTGAGCGCCGAGGTGGGGGCGTGCAGGAGCCGGATGCCCACGCCGCCCGCGACCAGTTCCCGCGAGAGCCGCTCGACGGCGACGTCATCGGCGTCGAAGACGATCCGCGCGCCCTCCCGTTCGGCGTGCACGATGCCGGGAGTCCTGTGGCAGATCGTCAGCGCCGTGGCGTCGTCGCTGGTGACCAGGTGCCGAGTGGCACGACCGGCTCGCCCTCGCAGCTCCGACATGGATCCGTCGAAGGCGAGCTGCCCGCGTCGCATGATCGCGACGCGGGTGCACATCTCGTCGACCTCGTCCATGTGGTGGCTCGACAGCAGGACGGTCAGCCCCGAGTCGGCGAGCCGCTGGATCAGCGCCCGCATGTCGCGGATTCCGGCCGGGTCGAGACCGTTGGTCGGCTCGTCGAGCACCAGCAGCCGGGGCTCGCGCATGAGTGACGCCGCGACACCGAGTCGTTGGACCATGCCGTAGGAGTACTCGCGCACCTTGCTGCCGGCCCGGTCGCTCAGCTCGACCACCTCGAGCACCTCGTTGATCCGGGACCGCCCGCTGCCGTCCAGCTTCGCCAGCAGCTCGAGGTTCTTGCGCCCGGAGAGGTAGGGGTAGAACCGGGGGGTCTCGACGAAGCCCGCGACGCCATCCAGCGCCCGCACGGGAACGGGTTGCACCGGAATCCCGTCGATCTCGATCGTTCCATGGTCGGGACGCACCAGCCCGAACAGCATCCGCATGAACGTCGTCTTGCCGGCGCCGTTGGGGCCGAGCAGTCCGTAGACGTCGCCGGCGCGGACCCGGAGGTCAATGGCGTCGACGGCGACGAGGTCGCCGTAGCGCTTCGTGAGCCCGGTCGCGGACACGACCGGGTGGTCGGGCCGGGCGCGGGGCGTGGTCTCCTTTGGCATGGGTGGGACCGTAGGTGAACGTCCATGAAGGGACGATGAACCGCGTTGCCGGGAGTCAGCCGGAACGCGCAGCGCGGACCAGCACGGTCGCCGTCATCTCGGGACCGTGGTCGCAGCGAACCCCGCTGTGGACGTTCCCCGAAGGCTGGTGGTGACCGGCGTGACACAGCCGCAGTTCTCCACCCGCGCGTGCCACGAGGCCGTCGACGAGCGCGAGGCCCAGACCGGCGCCGGGGCGTGAGCGGGCCTCGGAGGCCCGGGTGAACCGGCCTGTGGCCGTGGCCAGCAGGGCAGGTTCCATGCCATCGCCGACGTCGCGGACCTCGAGGCACACCCAGTCACCGTCGTCGCCCGCCACACCCCGGACCCGGATCGTGACCGGCGGTCGGCCATGAGTGAGTGCATTGTCGACGAGATTGGTGACAACCCTGTCCAGGACGCCCGCGTGCACGGCGGCCTCGGGCACCTCCCCGCCCGGCGGATCCACGATCACCTGCCCGCCCTGGCGCTCGGCCGCCGCCCTCTCCACCGCAGCCACCACGTTTGTGACCGCGTCCGCCGGGTCCTCTGGCGACGACGCCTCGCCGACGGCGAGCAGCTGCTCGGCGAGATCCGCGAGCCGGGCCACGTCGGTGGTCAGCTCGTCCAGGACGGCCTCATGCTCGGTCACCGTGCGCGACCGGCGCCGGGTCACCTGGATCCGGCTGCTCAGCAGTGTCAGGGGGGTTCGCAGCTCGTGGCTGGCCTCGTCGACGAAGCGTCGTTCACGCTCGATCGATCGCTCGAGCTCGGCGAGCATCTCGTTGAGCGTATGGCCGAGTCGGGTGACTTCGTCGTCGCGCCCGGGCGGGACGTCGAGCCGCAGCCCCGCGGCTCCGTGTGAGATCTCCTCGGCGCGCCGCCGGTAGCGCTCGACCGGCGCGAGGGCGGCCCTTGCGAGCCGGTCACCCACGAGAGCGGTGACGGCGAGCGCGGCAAGGCCCGCCAGCGTCAGCTGGAGGAGCAGCTCGCGCAGTGCCTCATCCCGGTGGTCGCGGCGCACGCCCACGACCAGGAGGTCCTGCGTGCCCGGCAGCGGGTCCACGTGGAGGCGGAACGTCGTGTCGCCGGCCGGCAGGAAGCGACCGGTGTCGACCACGGCCCCTGCCGTCGCGGCACGGTCCAGGACCGCTGGGCCCACCATGGGCGCCGCCCCGGTCGGTCCACCGTGGCCGACCACCGCTCCGCTCGGACGCACCACCTGCCACGCGACCCCGGTGGCGTCCGCAGCCTGTGGGTCCCTCATCGTCCCGTCGGTGGCGACCAGCGGCTCGAGCGTCGCCGCGGCGGAGTCCAGCTCGGTGTCCAGTCCCCGGTCGAGCGCGTACTCGACGCGCCAGTAGACGAAGGCGCCCGCCGCGGTGAGGACGAGCAGCATGGTGGCCGAGAAGCCGGCAACCAGGCGGACCCGTAGCGGGAGCCGTGACATCAGTCCACGTCCCGCTCGACCCGGTAGCCGGCGCCCCGCAGCGTGGTGATCGTCTGCGTGCCGAAGGGCCGGTCGATCTTGGCCCGGATCGCCGCGAGGTGGACGTCGATCACGTTGCTGCGCAGGTCGGTCTCCCCGTCCCAGACCTCATCGAGGATCGTGAACCGGGAGACCACTGAGCCCGCGCGGGAGACCAGCAGGTGAAGGATGTCGAACTCACGAGCGGACAGCTCGATCACCGATCCGTCCCGTGTCACGCGCCGTGCGGCGGGATCGACGACCAGCCCGCCGACTTCCACGACACCGACGGGGTCGGCGTACGCCCGGCGTCGCAGCGCGCGGAGGCGCGCCAGCAGCTCCTCGACGTCGAACGGCTTCGGAAGATAGTCGTCAGCGCCCGCGTCCAGCCCCTCGATCCGGTCCCGCACCGCAGAGCGGGCCGTCAGCATCAGGACGGGCGTGCTCACGCCGAGCTCACGGAGACGCCGGCAGACGGTGGTCCCGTCGAGCCCGGGAAGCATGCGGTCGAGCAGCAGGACGTCGTACGGGACCCCACCGGGGAGGGCGCGGCCGTACGCCGATCGACCGTCGCCGACGGTCTCGACGTCCCAGCCGGCTTCGCCGAGGGCCTGCTCGAGGAGCGACGCAAGGCGCTCGTCGTCCTCGGCGACGAGGACCTTCATCAGGGCGACTCCGCGCTGGCGAGGTTCATGCCTCCAGCATGCCCGGCGGCCGGTCGTTCACCCGGCCGTCACGGCCGGTCGCGGTCGGGTGGCGCTCAGTCGTCCTCGAGGCGGAAGCCCACCTTGATCCCGACCTGGAAGTGCTCGACCACGCCGTCCTTGACCTGTCCACGCACCTGGGTCACCTCGAACCAGTCGAGGTGGCGCAGGGTCCTCGAGGCGCGCTCGATGCCGTTGCGGACGGCCTGGTCGATGCCGTCGGGTGACGTGCCGACGATCTCGGTGACGCGGTACGTGCGGTTGGACATGGGTGCCTCCCGGTGACGACGTGGTGACGGGCGGAGTGGCCCGCGGGGATCCGATCGTAGCGACGTACGATGAGTGGCATGGCCCGGGACCAGCACGGTGACCGGGACGCGGTCAGGATCACGACCGCCTCGGCGAGCCGCAACGAGGAGATCGCCGGACGGCAACGCCGCTACGTCATCTCGATGACGATCCGCACGATCTGCTTCGTCGCGGCCATTCTGGTGGGCGGCGGCTGGCTGCG
>DASSJR010000359.1:0-17233 GCA_035691135.1 Nocardioides sp.
GCTGCGCGTGCTGCCGACCGAGCGCCCGGACGCCTGGGAGGTGCAGGGCCGTGGCGAGCTGGCCCTGGCGATCCTCGTCGAGCAGATGCGCCGTGAGGGCTACGAGCTGACCGTCGGCAAGCCGCAGGTGGTCACCCGCGAGGTCGACGGCAAGACCCACGAGCCGGTCGAGCGGCTGACGATCGACGCGCCGGAGGAGTACCTCGGCACGATCACCGAGCTGCTGGCCGCGCGCAAGGGCCGCATGGAGCAGATGACCAACCACGGCACCGGCTGGGTGCGCATGGAGTTCATCGTCCCCGCCCGCGGCCTGATCGGCTTCCGCACCGAGTTCCTCACCGACACCCGCGGCACGGGCATCGCCCACCACGTGTTCGAGGGCTACGAGCCGTGGGCCGGCGAGATCCGCTCCCGCGCCTCCGGCTCCCTGGTGGCCGACCGCGCCGGCGCGGCGACGGCGTACGCCATGACGAACCTGCAGGAGCGCGGCACGATGTTCGTCGAGCCGACCACCGAGGTCTACGAGGGCATGATCGTCGGCGAGAACTCGCGCGCCGACGACATGGACGTCAACATCACCAAGGAGAAGCAGCAGACCAACATCCGGTCCGCCACCTCCGACAACTTCGAGAAGCTGGTCCCGCCGCGCAGGCTGAGCCTCGAGCAGTGCCTGGAGTTCTGCCGCGAGGACGAGTGCGTCGAGGTCACCCCAGAGACGGTGCGGATCCGCAAGGTGGTGCTCGACGCCAACGAGCGCGCCAAGATGGCCAGCCGGGCGCGCAAGTCCAAGTAACGACGCGTCAGAGGGCCGGCTGGGTGCGCTGGGCGGCCGCGCGGATGCCAAGGGCGGACAACGCCAAGGTGATCAGGATCGGCGACCCCGACCCGATGAACTCGGGCAGGATCGGAGCCAGCCCCAGCAGTCCGACGTGTATCAGCACCAGCACCGGGATCCAGCGCGGGACGGCTCGGGCTCGGAGCAGCGCAATTGCGAGAAGCAGCTCGCCGACCACGAGGGTGCCGATCCAGACGTAGAGGAATCCGGTCAACCCGGCGTCCTGGGTCACGTCCATCACCGTCACATCCGGAACCTCGGTGTTCATCACCAGAGCACGGACGAACAGCAGCAGCATCGCGAATCCGGCGGTCCCGGCGGCGCTGGCGGTGAAGATCCCGACGGCCGTCAGACCGAGCCTTGCTCCACGCGTATGGAACAGCGTCAGGATGGACGGCATGCCCAGGGTCAGCATCACCGCCGCGACGAAGTAGAGGACGGCCACCGCCAGCCAGAGGCCACCTTGTGACTGGGTCATCTGCACCGTCGTCGCCGCTTCGGCGTACGACGGCAGGAGCAGCGACCCGACCGCCAGGGCGCACGCACCGAGCACGAGGGAGGTCGCGGAGTAGGGAACCCAGTCGAAGCGCATGGTCGCGTCCGGACACCTCCCCGGTCAGTGGAGGCTGCCCTGTCAGGGCTGCCGTGTCGCTGACCCCCACCGGGGAGTCTAGATGCGTTGCCGACGCCGCGATATGCCAGCGAGCGACGGGCTGGAGGCCAACGAGGACGTCCGGATCGCGAGCCGGGGCGGCCCACGTCCGACTAGATGTACCCGGCCATCAGGTTGGTGACAGTCGGCTGATGGGCGGGAGTCCTCCGAGTGCGCTGTGACGGCGTTGAGTGTTGTAGTGCTCGAGCCAGGGCGCAAGGGCGGCGGTGCGTTCGTCGTTGCTGGTGAAGACCTGGCGGTAGGCCCATTCGGTCTGCAGGGTGCGGTTGAGGCGTTCGACCTTGCCGTTCTGCCAGGGGCAGTGGGGTCGGATGAAGACCTGTCGGATGTCATGGATGGTGCACAAGTCGCGCAGCGAGTAGCGATAGGCCCAGGCGTTGTCGGTCATGAGTCGTTCGATACAGGTGATTCCGTATCCGGCGAAGTAGGCGATGGCACGGGCCAGGAAGCCGGCGCAGGTGGCGCCCTTCTCGTCGGGCAGGATCTCGGAGTACGCCAGGCGGGAGTGGTCGTCGACGAGTGAGTGCACGTAGTCGAAGCCGACTACGGTGTTTCGGGTTCGGGTGATCGATTCTGCTCCTCGGCCGTGGACTCGCCAGCCGCCGCCGTCGGGGATCCGGCCGATCTTCTTCACGTCCATGTGGACCAGCTCCCCGGGCTGGTCGCGTTCATAGCGCACCGCGGTGGTCTTCGATGCTCGCAGCTCCACTCCGCTGATCGGGTCCAGGGCGCACAGTCGGGGCATCGCGTGACGGGCCAGAACCCGGGACACCGTCCGCGCCGGGACACTCAGCTCGGCGGCCAGCCAGTCAGGGCCACGGCGCTCCCGGCGGCGTAGGTCGATGATGGCCTGCTCGATCTGGGGACTGGTGCGTCGTGGGCAGGTTCGCGGGCGTGAGGATCGGTCGTGCAGGCCGTCCTCGCCTTCGAGGGCGTACCGGTTGATCCACTTCCTCACGCACTGGCGCGAGATTCCCATCGCCTTGGCGATGTGGGCTTGGGGCCAGCCGGCGTGATGGCGCTGCACGATCAGCAGCCGACCCTGGAACGTGGTGCGGGCATTACGGTGAGACACGAGAGCCTCCGAGGTGGATGCGGTCCTAGACAAGCCACACCCCACTCGGGGGCTCTCCTCACGTCAACAGCCAGGGTCAGCCGCCAACTGGGAACAACGTCATGGCCGGGTACAACTAGACGGGGACGGGGGCCCTGGCGGCGTTCTGGTTGGCCGTGATGCCGACTCCACACAAGGCAACCGTGATCAGCAGAGCGGTGATCGGCGGAGCCTGGACCCCCAGGATGGCGGTAGTCGGCAACAGCACCACGTGCAGGAGGAGCACGCCCGGTATCCACAGCGGCACATTTCCCGCGCGAAGGAGCGCGATCGCGATCAACAGCTCTCCGAGGTAGAACGCCCCGATCCAGCCGAAGAGGAACACGGTGAGCCCGGGCTCGGAGCTCGCCTTGTCGATCGCCACCGCTCTGATGGCGTGGTTCTTTGCCAGCGCCTGGAAGAAGACGAGCATCATCGCGAAGCCGGCGAGGCCGATGCAGCCGACGGTGAACACCCCGATGGCCGTCAGACCCAGCTTCGTTCCCCGCACCTGGAAGAACGTCAGGATCGACGGCATGCCGAGGGTCAGCATCACCGCCGCGAGGAAGTAGAGGACGGCCACCGCCAACCACAGGCCATCTTGTGACTCGGCCAGCCGAAGCGTGGTCTCCGCAGTGTCACCCGACGGCAGGATCAGCGCGCCGACCGACAGCGCGGTCGCGCCGAGGACGAGCGCGGCCGCGGAGTACGGCAGCCAGTCGATGCGCATTCTGTTGGAACCTCGAGGGCTGGGAGGGGGCTGAGCTGAATCTGAGGAGTCTAGGTCGAGGACGCCCGTCTAGTCCGGCGAATGCCGGGATCTTGTCCAAGCAGGATCAGACGAGCCAGCGACCCAGCAGCGTGCCGCTTTCCTCGAGCAGCGTGCTCAATCGAAGGGGTACGTCGATCGGGGGTCCGTCGGTCACCCGCGGGTGCAGCCCGGACACCAGACGAGGTACGACGGTGGCGTCCAGCTCGTCGACCACACCCTGGTCGAGGAGGTCCCGCAGCAGGTGGGGCCCGCCCTCGCACAGGATGTGCCGGAACCCTCGCTCCTCCAGTCGCCGCCGCATCGCGGGGAGGTCGACTCGGTGTGAGCCGAGCAGGAGGATGTCTCCCGCCGGCATCAGCTTGCGCGTCTCGGTCAGCTCGGGCGCGTGCTGGCAGGTGGCGAGGATGACCCGGCCCGGCTCCACGTCGCGCAGCTTCTCGGGCAGCCGGCCTGAGCGGCTGACGACGACGATCGGGAGGTCGGCCGGACGGTATCCCTCGACCCGGGCAGTTCCAGCGCCGACCACCACCACGTCGGCGAGCGTGCGCAGCAGGTCGAAGACGCGGCGATCGACGTCGTTGCTGATCGCACCGCTCCGCCCGCTCTCGCCGGTCACGGCTCCGTCCAGCGTCGAGACCATGTTGACCCGGAGCCAGGGAGTCGACGGAGCGGCGTACAGGCTCTCGAGGTCGTCCATGCCGAGCCTGCCGTCCTGGCCGGCGCGGGCGGTATCGCCGATCAGAACGCGCATGGGGTCAGTCTGCACCCGGACCGGCTCGCCGGGTTCACCGGCTGGCGCCGACCGCCTCCGGGACCCGCCGCAGCTCGGGGGCGAGCACGGCAAGGCCCACCATCGGGAGGATCGCGAGGAGGCCCAGGCTTCCGGGCACACCGACCAGGTCGCCGAGGCCGGCGACCGCCGCCGAGCCGATGCTGCCGCCGACCAGGAAGAGCAGGGTGGCGATGCCGAGTGCGACACCCCGGACGTCGTGGGTGACGGCGTCGCCCACGCTCGCACTCAGCGACGGCTGGCCGATCCCGAACGACACCGTCGCCAGGATCACCGCCGGCACCAGCGCCCAGGCGGCCGGCAGCGCCGTCCCGACGGCGGCCAGCACCAGGGAAGCGGCCGCGATCAGCCCCGACAACGCCAGGCAGCGGGCCGCGCCGAACCGGGTGTGCAGGGGGCCGACGTGGCGGGGTACGAAGAGGGCGAACGCGGCGCTGGGCAGCAGCAGGGTCCCGACCTGCCAGGGCTCCCAGCCATGGCCGACGAGGACCACGGGGACGCCCACCAGCTGGGCGAACCACGCCGCCGGAACCGCGGCTGCCGCGACGGCGCTGCGGATGACGGTCTTGTTGCCGATCACCTCGAGCGGGAGGAAGCCATCGGGACGGCGGCGCACCCACATGGCCACGAGGGGTCCGCCGACCAGCACCAGCAGCAGTCCGGCCCCCGCCACCAGTCGACCGGTCGTCGGCGACTGGAGCAGGAGGACCACGCCGGCCGCCGTGGAGGCCACCAGCACCGCCCCGAGCACGTCCAGACGGGCCCCTGTGCCGCCACCAGTGAGCGTGCGCCAGAGGAACGGCAGCACGCAGACGCCGAGAATGGGCAGCGCCATCACGGCACGCCACCCCCACTCGTTCGCGACGATGCCACCCACCAGGGGCCCGAAGCAGCTCACCGCGGCCGCGAGGCCTGCCAGCCGTCCGAGGGCGAGGGCCCGGACCTTGCCGTGGTAGCGGGCGCTGAGGAGCGCCACGCCCAGGGTGGGGATGGCCGCCGCACCCGCGCCCTGGAACATGCGGGCGACCAGCAGCACGCCGTACGACGGCGCGAACGCGGCGACCAGGGCCCCGCCGGTCATCATGCCGATCCCCACCAGGAGCGGAAGACGGATCCCGACGAGGTCGGAGATCCGGCCGTGGACGGCGGTGGTCACGGCGAGCATCAGGACGTAGAGGCTGATCGACCACGCGGCGACCCCGACACCGATGCCGAAGTCCTCGGCCACGGTGGGGAGCACGATCGCGGCGGACGACGAGCCCATGCCAGCCAGCCCGAACAGGACTCCCAGCAGCACGGAGACGCGGCGGGAGTCCTGAGGCACGCCCACTCCAACCCCCCTTCGCCGCAGGACATTCCGGGACATGGGGTAGTCCAGTGGCAAGTGGTCGAGAAATCGGGCTCACGACAGCCACTTGCCACTGGACTACCCATCAGGGGCGAGGGTCAGACGTAGGCGTGCCGCTGCCGGTCCGGCGCCAGCCACCAGGCGGCGAGGCCACCCCCGATGGCGCCGAACAGGTGCCCCTGCCAGGAGATGCCCGGCTGACCTGGCAGGACACCCCACAACGCCCCGCCGTAGAGGACCAGGACCACGACGCCCAGCGCGATCTGGCTCTCGCTGCGGGCGAAGATGCCACGGAGCATCAGGTAGGTCAGCCACCCGAACACGATCACCGAGGCGCCGATATGGACGGTGTGCTCGGGGGCGATGAGCCAGGTGCCGAGGCCGCCGACCACCCAGATCACCGCGGTGGCGGCCAGCGCCCGGCCGATCCCGGACAGGAAGACGAGAAAGCCCAGCACCAGCAGTGGCAGGCTGTTGGCGATCAGGTGGCCCCAGCCGGCGTGCAGGAGCGGTGCGAACAGGATGCCGAGCAGCCCGTCCTCGTCACGAGGACGGACTCCCTCGTCGTCGAGCCTGTTCCCGAGCAGGACGTCGACGAACTCGATCACCCACAGCAGCGCCACGAAGCCGACGGAGAACGCCGCGGCGCGGGCCCAGCCGGCACCGCGCTCCTTCGCGTAGGTCAGGCGCACCATTTCACGGTAGCCGCGCGGTCCAGCGCACCACCCAGTACTGCACGCCGTAGGGATCGTCGTCGTAGTCGACCGTGGCGACGTGGTCGGGGGTGAGCACGTCGCCGAGGGACCGGATGCCGTCGGTGGCCGCGAGCAGCTCGGCGCTCGTCTCTGGATCGATCGCGGCCAGGGCGGCCGGGTCGGGCGCGGTCAGGGCGCGGGCCAGGTCGGCGTCGAAGCCAGTCGCCCGTTCGTCCAGGTACCCGGGTGCCTTCTCCGTGCGGCACGCGCTGCCGTTGCCGACGACGAGGTACGACGGCTCGTCGCCAGTGCGCGGGGTTGAGGCGAGGAGGTGCGCGGCCACCCGGGCGCCCTGCTCGTCGGCGAGCACGCTGACCTCTGCACCCAGCCACCCGACCGCCTCGAGACAGGTGGCGCGCAGGGCGGCAACGGGGTCCTCGATGCCGGCGTACTCGGGCAGCAGCGCCAGTGTCCCCGGCACCAGGACCACCCGGCTCACTGCAGCCCCCGCATCGCACGCCGAGGCGGCCGGCGTCCGGCGATCGACCACACCATGTCCACCACCTGGCGGCTCTCGGCGACCTCGTGGACCCGGTAGATCCGGGCACCGGCCATGGCGCAGACCGCGGTGGCCGCGAGGGTCCCGGTGAGACGTTCGCCGACCGGGAGGTCGAGGGTCTCGCCGACGAAGTCCTTGTTGGACAGCGACACCAGCACCGGCCAGCCCGTCTCGACCATCTCCCCGAGACGCCGGGTGATCTCGAGGGAGTGGAAGGTGTTCTTGCCGAAGTCGTGCGCGGGGTCGATGACGACGCTTTCGCGCGCCACGCCGGCAGCGACGGCGCGCTCGGCATACGCCACCGTGTCGGTGATCGCAGCCGCGACCACGTCGTCGTACTCGATCCGGAACGGCCGGGTGCGCGGCCTGACCCCTCCGGTGTGGGTGCACACGAGTCCGGCGCCGAACTCCGCCGCGACGTCGACCAGCTCGGGATCCGCGCCACCCCAGGCGTCGTTGAGGACGTCGGCGCCGGCCTCGCACACGGCCCGGCCCACCTCCGCCCGCCAGGTGTCGACGGAGATGACGAGCTCGGGGTACGACGCCCGGACCTGGGCCACGAAGTCGACGACCCGTGCCTTCTCCTCGGCCGGACCGATCTCCGCTCCGGGAGCGGCCTTGATCCCACCGATGTCGACGATCTCGGCACCCTCGGCCACCACCGCGGCCACCCGCTCGTGGGCCTGACCCTCGTCCCAGGTCGCGCCGCGGTCGTAGAACGAGTCGGGGGTGCGGTTGACGATCGCCATCATCAGCGTCGCGTCGTCGGCGAACTCGTGCCGTCCCAGCCGCAGCGTCACGCGACCTCCCGTGCCGGCGGCCGCTCCGGCCACTCGGCGTCCTCGGCGGTCGAGGTACCGGTCGCGACACCGGCCCGACCCAGCGCCATCGCCATGATCTGCCGCGACATCCCCCCCAGGTCGCGCAGGGACTGGTGGCGGTGGGCCCGACGGCCGAGATCCACCTGGGCGATCGCCTCGTCGCCCCTGCTCGCCGCAGTGTCGATCAGGGCCGCCAGCTCGACGGCGTACCCGGTGGGCACCGACAGCGACTCGAACAGCGACCGCCGGACCGCCCACTCCCCCGCCAACGGTTGGTGCAGACCGGCGAGGTCGTGGAAGAGGAGCGAGATCAGGGGCCGGGCGACCAGCTCGGTCACCCGGCCTCCCTCGTAGGGCGCGTCGCCGAGGGGACGCTCGTAGAACCCCTTCACCAGGTCGACGCCCGGGGTGGTGAGCAGCGGACCCAGCAGCCCGGGCACGAAGTGGGTGTCCCAGTCCAGGAGGTCGGCGTCCATGAAGACCAGGACGTCTCCCTTGGTCACGAACAGCGACTTCCACATTGCCTCACCCTTGCCGGGGTGGGTGCCGAGGTCGGGCCGGATCTCCGCGGCGCGGTGGACCACCGCGCCGGCGTCGGCGGCGACGGCCGAGGTGTCATCGGTGGAGTCGGAGTCGATCACCACGATCTCATCCAGGAGCCGCACGGTCTCCACCAGCCGCTCCCGGACCCGGGTGACCACGTCACCGACGGTGGCCGCCTCGTTGCGCGCGGGTACGACGAGGCTCACCGTGGTCTCCCGGCGCGCCCCCATCAGGGCATCCAGCGTCCAGTCGCCCCAGTGGAAGGTGCGGACGGTCATCTGGGGCCTGGCTGGGTAGTCCAGTGGGAAGTGGTCGTGCTCCGAGACGAATCCCCGCCATTTGTCACTGGACTACCCACGGGGTGCGATCGGGCGTGACAGTGGCGAGCGCTCTGGGCGGGGGTCATCAGCCCAGGTGACCACGCACCGAGGCGTGACCGGCGAGCAGGTTGCGGGCGATGGTGCGGCGCTGGATCTCGTCGGTGCCCTCGTAGATGCGGAGCAGCCGCAGCTCGCGGTACCACCGCTCGATCGGCAGCTCGCGGGTGTAGCCCATGCCGCCGTGGATCTGGAGCATCCGGTCGACGATCTCGTTGGCCTTGACGCCGCCGTACAGCTTCGCCATCGACTGCGCCTGCCGCGAGTCGCGGCCGTTGTCGACCTGCCAGGCCGCGGTCAGCACCAGCCAGCGCAGCGCCTCGATCTCGACCGCGGAGTCGGCGACCATCCACTGGATGGCCTGGCGGGTGGCGATCGGGGCACCGAAGGTCTCCCGGTTCTGGGCGTGCTCCATCGCCATCTCGACCAGCCGCTCGCACGCGCCGAGCGCCCGCGCCGGGAGCATGTAGCGGCCCTTGCCGATCCACTTCATGGCGAGCTCGAAGCCACGGCCCTCCTCGCCGAGGATCGAGGAGTGCGGCACGCGTACGTCCTGGAAGGACAGGGCCGCCGGGCCCCACTCGCCCATGGTGTCGATGGTGGTCGAGGTCCAGCCGGCGTCCCGGTCGGCGAGGAAGCAGGTGACCCCGCCGTCGGCGCCCTTCTCCTTGTCGGTGACCGCGAACACCAGGCAGAAGTCGGCGATGTCGCCACCGGTGATGAACGTCTTCTCGCCGTTGATCACCCACTCGTCGCCGTCACGGACCGCCGTGGTGCGGATGTTGCGGGCGTCGGACCCCGCACCGGGCTCGGTGATCGCGAAGCAGCTGTGCTTCTCACCGTTGATGGTCGGGAGGAGGTAGGACTCCTTCTGCTCGTCGTTGGCGCTGAAGAGGATGTTGTCGGCGTCGCCGCCGAACTTGAACTGAACGAAGGACCGTCCGAGCTCCACCTCGATCAGTGCGCTCATCAGCGCACCGAGGCCCATGCCGCCGTACTCCTCGGGGGTCTGGACGCCGAAGAAGCCGGACTCCCTGGCCTTGTCCTGCAGGGCCTTGAGCTCCTCGGGCTGCAGACCGCGCTCGTGGCGGCGCTCCCGTTCCAGCACCGCCTGCTCGAGGGGCATGATCTCCTTGGAGACGAAGGTCCGCACCCACTCGCGAACTTCGCGCTCCTCGTCGGTGAGGGTCAGGTCCATCGGTCCTACCGTCCTTTCCAGACCGGGTCGCGCTTCTCCGCGAAGGCGGCCGCGCCCTCCTGGGCGTCCTCGGACACGAAGACCGGTGACAGGATCTCGTCCTGCCGCTTCCAGCCCTCCTCGGTCGTCCAGTCGCCCGCGGAGCGGGCGACCTGCTTGGTGGCCGCGACGGCCAGCGGTCCGTTGGCGGCGATCGTGGCTGCCAGCTCGATGGCACCGTCGAGGGCCGTGCCCTCGGGCACGACGCGGTTGACCAGGCCGAGGCGGGAGGCGCGTTCGGCATCGATGGGTTCACCGGTGAGCAGCAGCTCGAGCGCGATCGGCTGCGGGATCAGGCTCGGCAGGCGCAGGGCCGCGCCGGCGGCCGCGACCAGGCCCCGCTTGACCTCGGGTACGCCGAAGCGCGCGGTCTCCGCGGCGACCACCAGGTCGCAGGCGAGGACCACCTCGAAGCCGCCGGCCAGGGCCCAGCCCTCGACCGCGGCGATCAGCGGCTTGCGCGGAGGTCGCTCGGTGAGACCCGCCAGGCCTCGGCCCTCGACGACCGGCACCTCGCCGGCGAGGAACGCCTTGAGATCCATTCCGGCGCAGAACGTTCCGCCGGCCCCGGTGATCACCCCCACCCGGAGGTCGTCGTCGCCGTCGAGCATGTCCATCGCGTCCGCCACCCCGCGGGCGACGGCTTCGTTGACGGCGTTCTTCGCCTCGGGACGGTTGATCGTGACGAGCAGGAGGTTGTCGCGCCGCTCGGTCAGGACTTCGTCGGCCATGGTTTCCTCTCGGGTCAGCTGGCGTGCAGCAGCTTGGCGAACCTGGCATTCAGGTCGGTGACGGCGGCGGCAGCGGCGGTGCTCCACGCTCCGAGGTCGACGAATCCGTGGATCATGCCTTCGTAGGACGCCAGGTCGACTGGCACGCCCGCCTCGGCGAGCTTTTCGGCGTAGGCCACTCCCTCGTCGCGCAGCGGATCGAACTCCGCGACCGCGACGACCGCCGGGGGCAGGCCCTCCAGCGAATCGGCGCGGTACGGCGAGAAGCGGGGGTCATCGGGCGCGATGTCGGCGCCGCCGGCGTAGTGGTCGTGGAACCACAGCATGTCGGTGACCTCGAGTCCGTAGCCGGACTCGTTCTCTCCCCGGGACGGATAGTCGCCGAAGGCGTCGACCGCGGGGTAGATCAGCAATTGGGCGGTCAGCAGCTCCGGCACCGTCTGAGCGACCACGGCCGCGAAGTTGCCGCCCGCGCTGTCACCCGCGATCGCCAGGCGGTCGTCCCCCCCGAGCCTCCGCTCCGCGGCCCAGCGGGTCGCGGAGATCGCGTCCTCCACCCCGGCGGGGAAGGGGTGCTCGGGAGCGAGGCGATAGTCCACCGCCAGGACGACGACGTCCGCGTCGAGGCAGAGCCGCCGGCAGGTCTGGTCGTGGGTCTCCAGGTCTCCGATCACGAAGCCCCCGCCGTGCAGGTAGACGATCGTGGGATGCGGCCCCTCAGTGTCCGGTCGGTAGACGCGTGCGGGGCGATCACCGTCGCCACCGGGCACGGTCAGGTCCTCGACCGACCCGACCTGGACCACCTGGTCGGGCCGGACGGTGCCCGCCGACATCGCGACGAACCCCTTCCGGGCCGCCTCGGGCGTCGACTCGGAGACCGGAGGGTAGCCCGCGTCCTTGATGAACTGCAGGAAGCCGGCGAGCTGGGGATCCACAGGCATCCCGGCAATCTAGCGCGAGTCTCCGGAGGGAGGTGCGAGGACCGTCTCACGGCCCGAGCCTCGGTCAAGCCCCCCGCCCCACTTTCGGGGTACCACCGGCGGCCAGGATTCGGAGGTTGAGGTGCGAGGGCCGTCTCACGGCCCGAGCCTCGGTCAAGCCCCCGCCCCCACTGTCGGGGTACTACCGGCGGCCAGGATTCGGAGGTTGAGGTGCGAGGGCCGCCTCACGGCCCGAGCCCCGAAACCCCCGCACCCGCGCACGGCCCTATCCACAAGCAGGGCCCTATCCACAACCCGTCAGACTCGCGCGTGGAGCAACGGGAAACGGGCATCAGCAAGCACATGCCGTGGACCTACATCCTCGAGTGCGCCGACGGGTCGCTCTACGTCGGCAGTACGACGGACCTCGAACGCCGAGTCAGTGAGCACAACCTCGGACTCGGAGCCACGTACACGCGGTTGCGCCGCCGACGGCCGGTCCGGCTGGTGTGGGCAGCGGAGTTCCAGCGAGTCGAGGACGCCTTCCGCTATGAGAAGCAGATCCAGGGGTGGAGCAGAGCGAAGCGGACTGCCCTGATCGAGGGCCGCTTCGGAGACCTCCCGGACCTCGCGAGTCGCCCACCCCGGCGCACCCCCGGCGGTTGAGACGCCGGGGCAGTCTGACGGCCAGAGCCCTGCCCATAGTTCCGGGGTTTCGAGGCTCGCTGCGCTCGCACCTCAACCACCGGATGCGGAGGTTGAGGTGCGAGGGCCGTCTCACGGCCCGAGCCTCGAAACCCCCACACCCCACGCAGGGCGGCAACCACCGCGATCAAAGCCCCGGCCCCCACTTTCGGAGTTTCGAGGCTCGCTCCGCTCGCACCTCAGCCGTCGGGCGGCGTCAGCTCAGGTGGTGGACGACTGCTCGGGCGAGGGCGCGGGCGTAGGTGGCGCGGCCGCTGCGCGTCGTCATCCGGTGTGCATCGCTCGAGCTGCGCATGTTGCCGAGCTCGACCATCACCGTGGGGATGTTGGCGAGGTTCAGGGTGCCGAGGTCGGAGCGGAAGTCGATCCCGTCGCCGCCCGCGATGTAGTTGGCCACCGGGACCCCGGCCCGACTCAGCGCGGCCTTGGTCTCGCGGGCCATTCGGCGGGAGGGCCGGAAGATGTCATGCGTCCACGGCCGCCGGTTGGTGGGCGCGATGACGTGGAACCCGCGCGCACCGCCGGCCGTGGACCCGTCGCCGTGGATGCTGACCTTGAGATCCGCCCCCACGCGATTGCCCGCGCGGCCTCGTACGTCGACGCAGGGCCCCCACCGGTCCTGCCGGTTGCTGTGCCGGGTCAACGTCACGTCCGCCCCCAGACCCCGCAGCCGGGCCGCCAGGAGCAGGGTCACTCGCCAGGCCATGGTCGCCTCGGGGTAGCCGCCCCGAGTCGCGGTTCCGGTGGTGTTGCAGGGCTTCTTGAACCCACCGGCGGGCACGAGGCGCGAGATCTTGCGCGGGAAGTTGTGGTTGCCGAGCTGGTGGCCGGGATCGAGGACGATGGTCCGCCCCACCAACGGACCGGAGACCGCGACTGCCGAGTCCCGGTCCGCCGCCGGTCGAGCCGACGCTGCCCCGCCGCTGCCCACCACGAGCAGCGCCACAACCACGATCAGCCAGGATCGGATCACTCGTACCCCAGGATCTCCTGACGCTTCTCACCCCAGGCCAGGGCGGAGGCGATGGCGTCGTCGAGGGTCAGGGTGGTCTTCCACCCCAGCAGCTCCGCGGAGCGGTCGACGTTGGCGTACGCACCGACGGCGTCACCGGGTCGCGGTGGCGCCTCGGTCACTGGCACCTCCTGGCCGAAGACCCGCTCGAACGACGCCACCAGCTCGCGCACGGTCACGCCGGAACCGGTGCCGACGTTGATGACCGTGCTCGGCGCGTCGACCGCGGCCAGCACGTCGTCGAACTTCTCCACGGCGCGCACGTGCGCCTGGGCGAGGTCCCAGACGTGGATGTAGTCGCGGATGCCGGTGCCGTCACGCGTGGGGTGGTCGGTGCCGGTGATCGTGAAGGTCGGCTTGATCCCGCGGGCGGCCATCACCAGCTGGCCGAGCACGTGCGAGGGCTCCTTGTCGTAGATCCCCGACTCCAGGTCGGGGTCGGAGCCGATCGGGTTGAAGTAGCGCAGGATGATCGCCCGCAGCCCGGTCGCATGCGACATGTCCTCCAGCACCATCTCCATCATCCGCTTGGTGCGGGCGTACGGCGACCCGGGCTCGAGGGCGTCGGACTCCACCACCTCGAACTCCGGCTTGAGGGCGTAGAGCGAGGCCGAGGAGGAGAACAGCACGCGGGGCTTGCCCAGCCTCTCCAGCTCGTCGAACAGCTCGAGGGACTTGGCGACGTTGTCGCGGTAGTACTCGTAGGGCTGCGCCACCGACTCGGGCACGATGATCCGCGCCGCCATGTGGATCGTCGCGTCGAGGTCGGGGTGCTCCTCGACCACCCGACGCACCAGCGCACGGTCGGCGATGTCGCCCTCGTAGAAGATCCGGTCCTTCACGAACACCCGCGGGCCGGTCAGCAGCGAGTCGAGGATCACCGGGGTGTGGCCCGCCTCCTCGAGGGCCTTGGCGGTGATCGAACCGATGTAGCCGGCGCCGCCCGTCACGAGAACCTTCATGCCGGCCAGCCTAGGCGCTGCGAGGCTCTGCGCCTCAACCACCGGCCGTCAGCGTGAGTCGAGCAGGTCGAGGAGATAGGCCCCGTACCCGCTGTTGACCAGCTGGCTCGCCTGGTCGGCGAGCTGCTCGTCGGAGATGAACCCCATCCGCCACGCCACCTCCTCCGGCGAGGCGATCTTGAAGCCCTGCCGCGCTTCGAGGGTGCGCACGAAGTTGCTGGCGTCGTTGAGGCTCTCGAACGTGCCGGTGTCGAGCCACGCCGCGCCCCGCGGCATCTCCACCACCCGGAGCCGGCCGGCCTCGAGGTAGCGCAGGTTCAGGTCGGTGATCTCCAGCTCGCCGCGCGGCGAGGGCTCGAGCGACCGGGCCATCGACACCACGTCGTTGTCGTAGAAGTACAGCCCCGGCACGGCATAGCTGCTGCGCGGCTTCTCCGGCTTCTCCTCCAGCGAAAGGGCGCGACCGTCCTTGTCGAACTCGACGACGCCGTACGCCGAGGGGTCGGCGACGCGATAGCCGAACACGACCGCGCCGTCGACCTCGGTGTAGCTGCGGAGCATCCGGCCGAGACCGCCGCCGTAGAAGATGTTGTCGCCGAGCACGAGCGCCACCCGCTCGTCAGCGATGTGCTCCTCGCCGATGATGAACGCCTGTGCCAGCCCGTCCGGGCTCGGCTGTACGGCGTAGTCGATCCGCACGCCCCAGGCCGATCCGTCGCCCAGGAGCCGCTCGAACTGGTCCGCCTCGTGGGGGGTGGTGATCACCAGGATGTCCCGGATCCCCGCGAGCATCAGTGTGGAAAGGGGGTAGTAGATCATCGGCTTGTCGTATACCGGGACGAGCTGCTTGCTGATCGCCTTGGTGATCGGGTGCAGTCGCGAGCCGGTCCCGCCTGCCAGGATGATGCCGCGCATGGTGCGCATCCTAGGGGCGCGTCTCCCGAGACCTAGACTGCCCGGCGTGGATCACGTACTCGTCACCGGAGGCGCAGGCTTTGTGGGCGCCAACTTCGTTCATCATCTGCTCGCCCACACCGACGTCCGGGTCACCGTCCTGGACAAGCTGACCTACGCCGCCAGCGAACGGTCCCTGGCCGGGCTGCCTCAGGAGCGGGTCCGGCTGGCCGTGGGTGACGTCGCCGACGCGGCCACGGTCGAACCGCTGGTCGCCCGGCACGACGCGGTCGTGCACTTCGCGGCGGAGTCCCACAACGACAATTCCCTCACCGACCCCGAGCCGTTCGTGCACACCAACCTGGTCGGGACGTTCACGGTGCTGGAGGCGGTCCGCAAGGCCGGGACCCGGTTGCACCACATCTCGACGGATGAGGTCTACGGCGACCTCGAGCTCGATGACCCGGACCGGTTCACCGAGGAGACGGCGTACCGGCCCAGCAGCCCCTACTCCGCGAGCAAGGCGGGCTCCGACCACCTGGTCCGCGCCTGGGTGCGCAGCTTCGGGGTCCAGGCGACGATCTCCAACTGTTCCAACAACTACGGTCCGTGGCAGCACGTCGAGAAGTTCATCCCGCGTCAGATCACCAACCTCATCGACGGTGTGAGGCCGCGCGTCTACGGCGCCGGGCGCAACGTGCGCGACTGGATCCACGTGAGCGACCACTCCTCGGCGGTGTGGGAGATCCTCGTGAACGGCCGGATCGGCGAGACCTACCTGATCGGGGCCGACGGCGAGCTCGACAACCTCAGCGTGATCGGGATGATCCTGGAGCACTTCGGGCGGCCGGCCGACGACTTCGACCAGGTGACCGACCGGGCCGGCCACGACCTGCGCTACGCGATCGACCCGACCAAGCTGCGCAGCGAGCTGGGTTGGCGACCGCAGTACGCCGACTTCGCGTCCGGCCTGTCGCAGACGGTCGAGTGGTACCGCGACCACGAGGACTGGTGGCGCCCCCACAAGGAGCGCACCGAGGCGGCGTACGCCCTCAAGGGCCAGTGATGAGCGGCGTCGTCGCCGTGGCCCGTCGGGGTTGCCCGGGGTGAGACTCCCGGACCTGCTGACCGGGGCGGCTGGTCGGGTCGCCTTCCTCACCGGCATCCGGTCGGTTGCGGCAGGTTTCCTCGTCGCCGGGTTGTTCACCTACTGCTTCCTCACGCTCGCCGGCCGGGTCCTGGGGCCGGCGGCGTTCGCCCCCATCTCGACGCTGTGGGCGATGGTCTTCATCGTCGGTCCCGGGCTGTTCCTGCCGCTGCAGCAGGAGCTCGGACGGGTACTCGCCCGTGAACCCGTTGAGGGCAGCGGGGCCCTGGTCCTGCGCCGGACCGCCGGTCTCGCCGCGGCCGTCTCCGGGGGCGCCGTGGTCACCGGGCTCCTCGCGGGTCCCTGGCTCACAGCTGAGCTCTTCGGTGGCCACTGGTCGATCTTCTGGTGCTTCGAGATCTCCGTCGTCGCCTACGCCGTCTCGTTCCTCGCCCGGGGGGTGTTCTCGGGTCTCGGCGACTTCCCGACCTTCGGGAGGCTGGTCGCGTCCGAGTCGGTGATCCGCTTCGCAGTGGCGGGCGCCCTGGTCCTGGTGGGCATCCGAACGCCTGGTGCGTTCGGAGCAGCGATCGCGGTGGCGCCACTCCTGTCCACGATGGTCCTCACCAGGCTCGGGCGGCGACTGGCGCTGGCCCCGGGCAGCGACGTGGGACGCCGGGAGCTGCTCCGGGCGTTCGGGTGGCTGCTGATGGCGTCGCTGCTGGGCCAGGCTCTGGCCAACGCGGCGCCGATCGCGGTCCAGCTCCTCGCACCGCCCGATGACGACGGTTCGGCGGGCCGGTTCCTCAGCGCACTGGTGATCGCGCGAGTGGCGATCTACTTGTTCCAGGCGGCACAGGCCACCATCGTCCCGAACTTCGCCGTGCTCTCGGTCCAGGGCCGGGTCGAGGATGTGCGGCTCGCCCTGCGCCGGATGGTCGGCGTCTGCCTCGGCCTGACCGTGGTGGGCACGACAGGCGCCTACCTGCTCGGGCCGATGGTGGTGCGGATCCTGTTCGGTCCGGGCTTCGTCATCAGCAACGTCACGATGGCGATCCTCACGGCTGCCAGCACGGTGTACGTGCTCGCGGCCGCCCTGAGCAGTGCGGCGATCGCGACGGGACGTCATCGGCTGAGCGGGGTGGCGTGGCTCGCCGGATGCGTCACCTTCGCCGCGGG
>DASSJR010000360.1:0-3884 GCA_035691135.1 Nocardioides sp.
ACCGCCGGCACCAAGGTGACCGTGTCCGACATGGACGGCAAGCCCAAGGTGATCAAGGCGGCCGAGCTCTCCGGCGCCAGCAACGTCCTGTTCCGACGCAACTCGGTGACCGGCGCAATCGAGGCCGTGCCGTGGCACAGCGACGGCATCGCCCTCAACGCAGACCTGCACGCGAACTGACACCCCCTGGTGCTGAAGCGATGGGTGATCGGCCTCGGGGTCCTCGCCCTTGCCGTCGGGGCGGTCGTCTTCGGCGTGCGAGCCTTCGACCGGGTCCGGCCCTTCCTCACCGGCGAGGGCTGCGAGGCACACGCCGGTGGCCACTCCGTCTCGCTGACGCTGGAGCAGTCGGAGAACGTCGCGCTGATGGCGGCGATCTCGGTTCAGCGCGGGATGCCCGCGCGGGCCGCGAGCATCGCAATCGCCACCTCGGCCCAGGAATCGAAGCTCTACAACGTCGAGCAAGGTGACCGCGACTCCCTCGGACTGTTCCAGCAGCGGCCTTCCCAGGGCTGGGGCACGAGGCAGCAGGTCCTGGACCCGTACTACGCGATCAACGCCTTCTACGACGCCCTGGCGAAGATCGAGGGCTACGAGTCGATGCGAATCACCGAGGCCGCCCAGCTGGTCCAGCGTTCCGCCTTCCCCGAGGCCTATGCCGAGCACGAGGCAGATGCCCGCACCCTCGCATCCGCGCTGACCGGCAACTCTCCGCGCGCGTTCACCTGCACCGTCGACGACGACGCAGACCCGGCACCGGACCGGCTGCTGGCGACCGGGCTCACCCGCCGCGCCGACGTCGTACGGCAGGACCTCGGGGCCGCGTTCGGCGAGCTGTCACTCGGTGGGTTCGCACCGGGCGGGGTACGCGACGGTCACCAGCCGGGCTCGACCCACTACGACGGCCGGGCGATCGACGTGTTCGTGCGCCCGGTCTCGCCCGAGAACCGGCAACGGGGCTGGGCGATGGCCCATTACCTCGTGGCGCAGGCAGAAAGGCTTGCCATCCAGAACGTGATCTTCGACGACCGGATCTGGACCGCGGGATCGCGTTCGGACGAGGGGTGGCGGGACTACGACCCTCCGGAGCGTTCCGGCGACCCGACCATCCTCGAGCACCGCGACCACGTCCACGTCGACGTACAAGATTGACTCAGGGATCGGTTTGCGGTCTGTTCACGCCCGCCCCCGATCGTCACACTTCACGAACGGAAGCCACCCAGGGGTCACGGGGACGGACGAGAACCCACGGGGGTCATGATGGAAAGTTCCACGCTGTACACGATCGGCACCGCCTTGGATCGGGCCAAGCAGAACAACCTGCCGGTCGACGTGCTCGTCGAGGGCCACTGGCTCACCGGTCTGGTGGTTGCCGCCGACGGACACGGCGTCCTGCTGGCCTGTGAGGAGCGCGAGCATGCCCTCATCCGGATCAGCAACGTCGCCGCCGTGCGGGTCCACAGCCCGGCGCCGCGGACCCAGATCCCGATCGACGCCTACGCCGTGACGGCCTCGACGTCCGCGTACGGCGTCTACAGCTGACCCGCAAGGAAACGCCTGCTCAGCTCGGCCATCAGCTCCGGGCGGTCCCAGTCCAGCTCGTGGGGACCGTCCACCCAGGTGACCGACACCATCGGGAACCGCCCGGGCATCGCGTCGATGTACTCCCGGTTGTGGGCCGCAGTTCCCTGGTTGCCGTAGATGAGGAGCGTGGGGCAGTCCACCTCGCCGTACATGGCAGCGTCCCTCTCCATCAACGGGTTCTCCGGATCGGGGGTGCCGTACACCGCGAGGAACTCGGCGGTGGGCCTTGCCTGATAACGGCCATCGGCCAGCAGGACATGCTTGCGCCGCGCGCAGTGCTCGGGACACCCGTCCGCGACCATCTCCGCGATGTTGGCCTCGCATGCCGCCTCGTCGCCCGACCAGCCCCAGCCGTCGGCCCGGTACTGCTCGGCCGTGCGGGGCTGCGGGCGCTGGGGCGAGGTGGCGAGAACGCCGTAGGGGGCGGCGTCGATCGACACCACGCCACGGAGGCCGGGACGCCGGCCGGCGTACCACACCGCGAGGGCGCCCCCGAACGATCCACCCACCAGCGACAAACGCTCGCGGGGCAGGGCGAAGTGGGCGATCACCGCGTCCAGGACCTCGAGCCAGAGCGGGTAGTACGGCCGCGACGTCGGATCGGGGGTCCGCCCGTGGCCCGGGAGGTCGAAGGAGACGCAACGGTAGTCGCCGAGGTGGGGCACGACCGGAGCCCACTGGGCCGCGTTGGTGCCACCACCATGGACGAGGAGGAGCGGGTCGCCCTCGCCGCCCCAGTCGATCGCGCCGATCGGACCCGACGGCCCGTTGACCACGATCTCGTCGTCCATGACGACTACGGTGCCAGCCGGGCGACCGCGGCGTCGATCCTCTCGTCGGAGGCGGTGAACGCGACCCGGACATGCCGAGCGCCGGCGGGAGAGCCGACGGGGGCGTAGAACGCGCCTGGGGCGGCCAGGATCCCGCGGTCGGCGAGCCAGGAGACGGTGTCCCAACAGTCTTCACCGCCCCCACCGATGTGACGCTGTGCCCAGAGGTAGAGGGACCCCTCGGAGTGGTCGATCCGGAACCCGGCGGCCGTCAGGGCCTCACGGAGCTTGGCCCGGCGGGCGCGGTAACGCGCGTGCTGTTCCGCGGCGTCCTGGTCCGCCTCGAGCGCGGCCACCATCGCCGCCTGCTGCGGCGCGGGCATCATCAGCCCGACGTTCTTGCGGACCGCGAGCAGCTCGCCCACCAGGGAGGGATCGCCGGCGACGAAGGCGCAGCGATATCCGGCGAGATTCGACCGCTTGGACAACGAGTGCACGGCCAGGATCCCGTCGTGCGACCCGCCGCAGACGTCCGGGTGGAGCACCGAGACCGCCGGCTCGTCCTCCCAGGTCAGCTCCAGGTAGCACTCGTCGGAGACCAGCAGGGTGCCTCGCTCGCGGCACCAGTCGACGACCTTGCGCAGGTGCGACACCGGCAGCACGCGCCCGGTCGGGTTCGACGGGGAGTTGAGCCAGAGCAGAGCCGGCACCTCGGGGCCCAGCGCGGTCAGCGAATCGGTCGCCAGCGAGCGCGCACCGCAGAGTGCGGTTCCCACCTCGTACGTCGGATAGGCGAGCGCCGGGTGGACGACCAGGTCGCCGGGGCCGACCCCGAGATGGCCGGGCAGCGAGGCGATCAGCTCCTTGGAACCGACGACTGGCAGCACCGCGTCCAGGCCAAGACCAGGGACCCCATGTCGACGTGCGAGCCAGTCGATGGCCGCCTGCCGGGTCTCCGCCCGCCCGATCGTCAGCGGGTAACCGGGCGCGTCGGCGGCCGACCGCAGCGCCTCCTGGATGACAGCCGGCGTCGGATCGACGGGGGTGCCGACAGAGAGGTCGACGACGCCGTCCGGGTGCGCGCGAGCCCGCTCGGCCGCCGCCGCCAGATGGTCCCAGGGAAAGTCGGGCAGCCGTTGCGAGACCTTGGCTTCGAGACGGCGCGGGCGCGCCTCCTCAACCAACGAAGGTCACTCGTCGTGTTCCTGCGGCGGCAGCGCCTCGATCAGCGGGTGGTCCTTGTCGATCTCACCCATCTTGGCGGCGCCGCCTGGCGAGCCGAGGTCGTCGAAGAAGTGGACGTTGGCGTCGTAGTAGTCCTTCCACTCCTCCGGAGTGTCGTCCTCGTAGAAGATCGCCTCGACCGGGCACACCGGCTCGCAGGCACCACAGTCCACGCACTCGTCCGGGTGGATGTAGAGCATGCGCTTGCCCTCGTAGATGCAGTCGACCGGGCACTCGTCGACGCAGGCCCGGTCCTTGAGGTCGACGCACGGCTGGGCGATGACGTAGGTCACCAGTTCCTCCTGG
>DASSJR010000361.1:0-7216 GCA_035691135.1 Nocardioides sp.
GCCGGTCCCGGGCCGGCAGAACAGCTTCACGAAGCCGTCGCGGATCCCCTGCATCTTGGCGCGGGCGTTGCCCGACAGCGGCAGGGTGACCACCTCGGCCTGGATCGCCTCGTCGTCGACGTCCTTCTGCGACCAGCCGACGGTGGCGATCTCGGGTGCGGTGAAGACGTTGGAGGAGACCAGCTTCTGGTCCAGCGGCCGCACGGCGTCGCCGAGGAAGTGCCACATCGCGATCCGGCCCTGCATCGCGGCGACCGAGGCCAGCATGAGCACGCCGGTGCAGTCACCGGCGGCGTAGACCCCACGGGCGGAGGTGCGGGAGACCCGGTCGACGGTGACGAAGCCGGCCTCGTCGGTGGTGACCCCGGCTTCCTCCAGCCCAAGGTCCCCGGTGTTCGGTACCGAGCCGAGGGCGAGGATGCAGTGGGAGCCGGTGACGGTGCGGCCGTCGGTGAGAGTGACCTCGACCGCGTCCCCGTCGCGCGACACCGACTCCATCCGGGACTTCGAGAGCACCTCCATGCCGTTGCGGGTGAGCACGTCCTCGAGCACCCGGGCCGCGTCGGCGTCCTCGCCGGGCAGCACCCGGTCGCGGCTGGAGACCAGGGTGACGTCGACGCCGAGGGCCAGGTAGGCGCTGGCGAACTCCGCACCCGTGACGCCGGACCCCACCACGACCAGCTTCGAAGGCACATCGTCGAGGTCATACACCTGCTCCCAGGTGAGGATCCGCTCGCCGTCGGGCCGGGCGGACTCGAGCGTGCGGGGCGCCGCGCCGGTGGCGATCAGGACGGCGTCCGCCTCGAGGGTCTGCTCCCCCGCGTCGCCGGTCACCGCGACCCGCCGGACTCCTCCGGTGTCGCTGGAGCCGTCGAGTCGCCCTCGGCCCCGGACGACCTTGACCCCCTCACGGTCGAGCCGACGCTCGATGTCGGCGGACTGGTCGGCGGCGAGCTGCTGGACACGGGCGTTGACCCGGGCCAGGTCGACGTGCAACGACTGGGCGCGGTCGCCCTCGTGGTCGGTGAAGCTGAGCCCGAGCTCGGCGGCACCGGAGAGGTCGCTCATCAGCTCGGCGGTCGCGATCAGCGTCTTGCTCGGCACGCAGTCGGTGAGTACGGCGGAGCCGCCGATCCCGTCGCTGTCCACGACCGTGACCTCGGCACCGAGCTGGGCGGCGACCAGGGCGGCCTCGTAGCCGCCGGGTCCGCCGCCGATGATGACGACTCGTTCGGTGCTCACGATGGCGGGCCTAGAGGTTGATCATGTGGCCGGCGATGCCTTCGACGGCTTCCTTCATCGCCTCGCTCAGCGTCGGGTGGGCGAACACGTTGCGGGCGAGCTCGTCGGCGGTGAGGTCCCACTGCTGGGCGAGGGTCAGCGCCGGCAGCAGCTCGGTGACCTCGGGCCCGATCATGTGGGCACCCACGATCTCGTTGTACTCCGCGTCGGCCACGATCTTGACGAAGCCCACCCCGTCGGCCATGCCCCGGGCCTTGCCGTTGGCCGAGAACGGGAACATGGCGACCTTGACGTCGTACCCCTTCTCCTTCGCCTGCTCCTCGCTGTAGCCGAACGAGGCGATCTGCGGCTGGCAGAAGGTGGCCCGCGGGATCATGTCGAAGTTGATCTCGACGGTCTCGGCGCCGGCGATCGTCTCGGCGGCGACGACACCCATGGCCTCGGCGGTGTGGGCCAGCATCAGCTTCCCGGTGACGTCGCCGATCGCGTAGACGTTGTCGACGTTGGTGCGACCGCGGCCGTCGACCGTGACCGCCCCACGCTCGGTCTCGACGCCGATCTCTTCCAGGCCGAACCCCTCGATCCGGGGCACGAAGCCGATCGCCTGGAGCACCTTGTCGGTCTCGAGGGTCTCCTCCTCGCCGTCCTTGCTGACGATCACCTTGACCTTGTCGCCGGAGTCGTCGATCTTCTCGACCTTGGTCGAGAGCATCACGTTGACGCCGAGCTTCTTGTACTGCTTGAGCAGCTCCTTGGAGACGTCCTTGTCCTCGGTCGGCACCATCCGGTCGAGGAACTCCACGATCGTCACGTCGACCCCGAAGTTGACCAGGACGTAGGCGAACTCGACGCCGATGGCGCCCGAGCCGGCGATCACGATCGAGCCGGGCAGCTCCTCGGTGAGGATCTGCTCCTCGTAGGTCACCACCCGCTCGCTGAGCTCGGTGCCGGGCACCAGCCGGGTCTTGGCGCCGGTGGCGAGGATCAGGTTGTCGAACGTGTACGACGAGGTCCCGTCGTCGGTCTTCACGTCGACGCTGGTCGGCGAGGTGAGCGTGCCCCAACCGTCGATCTCGGTGATCTTGTTCTTCTTCATCAGGTAGTGGACGCCCTTGGCGCTGGCCTCCGCGACCTTGCGGCTGCGCTGGTGGGTGGGGGCGTAGGCCATCGTGGCGTCGCCCTCGATCCCGAACGTCTTCTTCTCGTGGGTGATGATGTGGGCCAGCTCGGCGTTGCGCAGCAGCGCCTTCGACGGGATGCACCCGACGTTGAGGCAGACACCGCCCCAGTACTTCTCCTCCACGACCGCCACGGACTTGCCGAGCTGGGCTGCGCGGATCGCGGCGACGTAGCCACCGGGGCCGGCACCGAGGACGAGGACATCGAAGTGGGAATCGCTCACGCGGTCAGCCTAACGGGAGGCTCGGCTCGCTAATCTCTAGCCGTGACGCTGTACGCCGCCTACGGGACGAACCTCGACCCGGCCCGGATGGGTGAGCGCTGCCCCCACTCCCCGCTCAGCACCACCGGATGGCTGGACGGATGGCGGCTCACGTTCGGCGGCGAGGAGCACGGGTGGGACGGCGCCCTGTCGACGATCGTCCAGGACCCGTTCGAGCAGGTCTTCGTGGCGATCTACGACATCACCCGCGAGGACGAGGCCGCGCTCGACGGGTGGGAGGCGGCCGACCTCGGGCTCTACCGCAAGACCCGCGTCCGGGTGTCGACGCTGACCGGCGAGCTGGTCGTGTGGACCTACGTCCTCGACGCCTTCGAGGGCGGGCTGCCGTCCGCGTCGTACCTCGGGGTCCTGGCCGAGGCCGCCGAGGCCGCCGACGCGCCGGCCGACTACGTCGCCGCCCTCCGCCGTCGGCCGTGTCGGTCCACCGGCCTCTAGAGTCGCCCCGTGACCGACACGACCACCCCCTCCTCCCAGGCCGCCTCGGCCGCTGCCCGGCTCCGTGAGCTCACCGGGGTCGACAGCCACGACACCGCGCTGGTGCTCGGTTCGGGCTGGCTGCCCGCGGCCGATGCGCTCGGCGAGACGACCGCCGAGCTGCTCACCACCGACCTGCCGGGCTTCGCGCCCCCGGCCGTCGAGGGACACGCCGGCAAGATCCGGTCCGTCCGCGCCGGTGACCGCCAGCTGCTGGTGTTCCTCGGCCGCACCCACTTCTACGAGGGCCGCGGCGTCGCGGCGGTCGTCCACGGGGTGCGCACCGCCGCCGCGGCCGGGTGCGGGACCGTCGTCCTGACCAACGGCTGCGGGGGTCTCGACGAGTCGTGGTCCCCTGGCACGCCGGTGCTGATCCGCGACCACATCAACCTGACGGCGACCAGCCCGATCGAGGGTGCGCACTTCGTCGACCTGACCGACCTCTACTCCCCGCGGCTGCGCGACCTGTGCCGCGATGTCGACCCGAGCCTCGACGAAGGCGTCTACGTCCAGTTCCCGGGTCCCCACTACGAGACCCCCGCCGAGATCGGCATGGTGCGGGCGATGGGCGGGACCCTGGTCGGGATGAGTACGACGCTCGAGGCGATCGCCGCTCGCGAGGCCGGGATGGAGATCCTCGCCATCAGCCTGGTCACCAACCTGGCCGCGGGCATCACCGGCGAGCCGCTCGACCACGAGGAGGTCCTCGCCGCCGGACAGGAGGCGGCCACCCGGATGGGCAAGCTGCTCGGAGAGGTCGTCCCCCGGATCTGAGTGCACATCCGTTGACAGTCAGTGGGTACATCGCTTGCATGAACGGACACCACTGCTACCGGAGGAACCCATGACGGACGCGGACGAGAAGGAATCCCAGGACGAGAGCTCCGGCGACGACCCGGCCGCCGAAGAAGGAAGCGCGGGCACTTCCGATCCCAGCAAGAAGTTCCGGGAGAACCCTCCCGACGAGGACGAGCAGAAGGAGATCGAGGAGGAGCGGGAACGCCGCCTCGATCCCGAGAACCGTCCCGAAGGGTCGGAGGTGGACAACACTCCACGCACCTTCGACGACGAGGAGTGGCAGTTCGAGGACGGCGAGGGCGGCAGTGGCGGCCTCGTCGACCCCGCAGAACCAGCCTCCGAGCGCGGGCACGGCCCCAACAACGACGATGGCGACTCCGACAGCTCCGACAAGTCCGACAGCGACTCGGGCGACAACTCGGGCGACAACTCGGAAGACGAGGAGTCCGGCGAGTCGAAGCAGGAGTCCGACGAGTCCGACAAGGAGTCCGAGTCGGCCTGACCGCTAGCCCTGACCGATAGCGTTTGGGCCGTGCGAATCCTCCTCACCGGCGCCGCCGGCAGCATCGGACGCGTCGTCACGGTCGGGCTCGCCGACCGCGGCCACCGCATCATCGGCCTCGACCGGGTCGTCGAGCCCGAGGGCTTCGACGGCCCCTGGCACAGCGTGGACTGCGCCGACCCAGATGCCGTCGCCTCGGTCTTCGAGGCCGAGTCGCCCGACGCCGTCGTACACCTCGCAGGCAAGCCGGACGAGGGCAGCCTGCCCGAGAGTCTGACCTCCCATGTCGTCACCACCGCGGCCCTGCTCGACGCGATGGTCGAGCACGACGTGCAGCGGATCGTCTATGCGTCGTCCAATCACGCGGTGGGCCGCACCCCGCGTCCGCGGGATGCGTCGACCCAGATCGGCGACGACGTCCGACCGCGTCCGGACACGTTCTACGGGGTGAGCAAGGTGGCCGCCGAGGCCGTGCTCAGCCTCTACGTCGACCGGTACGGGCTGGACGCCGTTTCTTGTCGGATCGGGTCGTTCCTGCCCCAGCCCGAGACCGCACGCCACCTGTCGACGTGGCTGTCCCACGACGACTGCGTGCGGATGATCGAGGCCGCGTTGACTGCTGCCGCTCCCGGATACGCCGTCCTCTACGGAATCTCGGCCAACACCCGTCGCTGGTGGGACCTCGAGCCGGGTCGGAGGCTGGGCTACGAGCCGGCGGACGACGCCGAGGAGTTCGCCGACAGCGTGCCGGCCCGGTCCGAGGACGCGTTCGAGGCCGCTCACGTGGGCGGACCGTTCGCGGGTGAGGCGTTCTACCGCCCGGCGCTCGACCGTTCCTGAGGACCGGTCACCACGTCGAGGCCGAGCCCGTCCCATCGGAGCTCGCCGTCCAGGGACACCTCGACTGAGGCCGGCTCCCCGTCGATGACGAGGCCGTCCACCCGGTGCCCGCGCAGCGCCTCGCCCACGGGGGTGGCGATGCTGACGCGGCCGCTGGGGCCGTCGACGTCGAGACCGAGCAGGATCCGGACTCCCTCGACCACCGCGGCCGCGGCCCATCCCTGGGGGTGGCAGGCGGCGGCGTACGCCGTCGGACTGCCGCCCGGGACGGCGGGGTAGCCGCCGAACAGCTCCGGCAACCGGCCCCGGAACGCGGTCGACGCGTCCAGCAGTCCGGTGACCAGTAGCTCCGCCTCGGTCCGGAAGCCGTCGGCGGCCAGCCCACTGGCGGCGATCATCGTGTCGTGGGCCCACACCGACCCGGTGTGGTAGCCGAGCGGGTTGTAGCCGGTGGTGGTCGACGCCATCGTGCGCACCCCGTACCCGGAGTTGAGCTCGGGGCCGACGAGGAGCCGGGCGATGGCCGCGGACTCCTCGGCGTCGCAGAGGCCGGTGCCGAGCAGGTGGCCGATGTTGGAGGTCAGCGCCGAGACCGGACGGTCGTGGGCGTCCAGGGCGATCGCCGGGTGCGGGCCCTCCGGGGAGTCGACCCAGAACGCCGCGCGGAACCGCTCGGCAAGCCCTTCCGCCCACTCCTCGCGGCGATCCGGGTCTCCCCCGCCGAAGGCCCGCTGGAGCTCGGCCCCCTGCATCGCCGCGGCATAGGCGTAGGCCTGCACCTCGCACAGCGCGATCGGCGCCTCGCCCCGCGACCCGTCCCGGTGCCGGACCCCGTCGACGGAGTCCTTCCACCCCTGGTTGGCCAGGCCGTGACCGGTCGAGTCGACGTACCTGAGGAAGCCGCCCGAGGCCGTGCTCGCCGCCAGCCAGTCGAGAGCGGCCTCGAGGTTCGGGAGCAGGGCGGCAACCTGCTCCTGCGGAGCGCCGTGCTTCCAGGCGCCGTGCAGCAGCGAGACCCACAGCGCGGTGGCGTCGATGCTGCCGTAGTAGAGCGGCGGGATCAGGATTCCGCCGGAGAGCTGCAGGGGCGCGGCGCGCACCTCGTGGAGGATCTTGCCGGGCTGCGCCTCGCTGGCCGGGTCGGTCGCGGTGGCCTGCCGGCGCGCCAGCGCGCGCAGCGTGCCCATCGCGAGATCGGTGCCGGTGAGCAGCAGGAAGCGGGCCGCCCACAGGGAGTCGCGGCCGAAGAGGGTGAGGTACCACGGGCTTCCGGCCGCCACCAGGCAGTCGGCAGGCTGCTCCGCGTCGGAGAGCAGCAGGCCGCGCAGGTCCGCGACGGACCGGCTCACCGCTGCCACCAGGTCGTGCCGGCTGCCCTCGACCCGGAGTCCGGAGACCAGCCGCTCCGGGCGCTCCACGGGCAGGAAGATCGGCGAGCTCACGTTGTCGACCTCGATCCGGGTCACGAGCTCGACCGACTCCCCCGGCGGTACGACGACGCGGCGGGGCGCGTCCGGAAGCGCTGGAACGGCCGCGGTGACCCGGACCCGGCTGCTGGCCCAGCGGAGGCGTACCCCGTCTACGTCGGCCTCCACCTCGGGTGGAACCTCTGCGACGAGCCGGCCACTCCAGACCGCGTCCGTCCCGGCCAGGTCGGAGGCGACGTCGGTGCACACCTCCAGCTCGCGCGCTTGCGTGCCGACGTTGGCAAACGCGAGCCGGTCGGTGACCTCGCCGGCCGCGAGGGTCAGCTCCCGGGTGAGCACGATCTCCGGGTCCATGGTCGACTCCCCCACGCCCCGCACGATGTAGCGCTGCACCAGCCGATCGGCCCTCGACACCTCGGTGCCGACCCAGTCGACGACGGCGTCGATCCGGTGGTCGAGCCGGCTCACGGC
>DASSJR010000362.1:0-4460 GCA_035691135.1 Nocardioides sp.
GGAGAATCACCTACGTGACTGAGCGCGTCAGCGAAAGCGAAAACCCGGCAATCCCGTCTCCGACTCCCAAGCCGACGAACCGGCCCAGGACGAACCAGGACTGGTGGCCGAACCAGCTCAACCTGCAGGTCCTCCACCAGCACTCGCCGCTCTCCAACCCGATGGGGGAGGGTTTCGACTACGCCGAGGAGCTCAAGACCCTCGATGTCGAGGCGCTCAAGCGGGACATCTTCGACGTGATGACCACGTCGCAGGACTGGTGGCCGGCCGACTACGGCCACTACGGGCCCCTCTTCATCCGGATGAGCTGGCACGCGGCAGGCACGTACCGCATCGAGGACGGTCGTGGCGGCGCGGGTGACGGCGCCCAGCGCTTCGCGCCCCTGAACAGCTGGCCCGACAACGCGAACCTCGACAAGGCGCGTCGGTTGCTGTGGCCGGTCAAGCGGAAGTACGGCCGGAAGATCTCCTGGGCAGACCTGCTGGTCCTCGCCGGCAACGTCGCCCTGGAGTCGATGGGTTTCCAGACATTCGGCTTCGGCTTCGGGCGCGAGGACATCTGGGAGCCCGAGGAGATCTTCTGGGGGCCGGAGGACACCTGGCTCGGGGACGAGCGGTACAGCGGGGACCGGGAGCTGACCGGTCCGTTCGGCGCCGTGCAGATGGGGCTGATCTACGTGAATCCGGAGGGACCGAACGGCAAGCCGGATCCGCTCGCGGCGGCCAGGGACATCCGGGAGACCTTCCGCCGCATGGCGATGAACGACGAGGAGACCGTCGCGCTCATCGCCGGCGGCCACACCTTCGGCAAGACCCACGGCGCGGGCGAGCCGAGCCTGGTCGGCCCCGAGCCCGAGGGCGCTCCGATAGAAGACCAGGGACTCGGCTGGAAGAGCTCCTTCGGCAGCGGCAAGGGCAAGGACGCGATCACCAGCGGACTCGAGGGCGCGTGGACCCCCACTCCGATCACGTGGGACAACAGCTTCTTCGAGACCCTCTTCGGCTACGAGTGGGAGCTCGCCGAGAGCCCTGCGGGCGCCAAGCAGTGGAAGCCGAAGGGCGGTGCCGCGGCGGACGCCGTGCCTGACGCCCACGACCCGTCGGTCCGGCATGCCCCGATGATGGCGACGACGGACCTGGCGCTGCGCCTCGACCCGGTCTACGAGCCGATCTCGCGCCGCTTCATGGAGAACCCGGACCAGCTCGCGGAGGCCTTCGCGAAAGCCTGGTACAAGCTGTTGCACCGCGACATGGGACCCGTCTCGCGCTACCTCGGCCCATGGGTCCCCGAGCCGCAGCTGTGGCAGGACCCCGTGCCGCCGGTCGACCACGAGCTGGTCACGGACGACGACGTCGCGGCGCTCAAGGCCAAGGTTCTCGAGTCGGGCCTCTCCATCTCCCAGCTGGTCTCGACCGCGTGGGCGTCGGCGGCAAGCTTCCGGGGCACCGACAAGCGCGGCGGGGCCAACGGTGCGCGGATCCGTCTTGAGCCGCAACGGAACTGGGAAGCCAACGACCCGGCCGAGCTGGCCACGGTGCTGCAGGTCCTGGAGCAGATCCAGAACGACTTCAACGCCTCCCAGACCGGCGGAGTGAAGGTCTCGCTGGCCGATCTCATCGTCCTGGCCGGGTGCGCGGCCGTGGAGCAGGCGGCGAAGAACGCCGGGTATGCCGTGACCGTCCCTTTCGCGCCGGGGCGCACGGACGCCTCCCAGGAGCAGACCGACGTGGAGTCGTTCAGCGTCCTCGAACCCAGGGCGGACGGGTTCCGCAACTACCTGCGAGCGGGGGAGAAGCTGCCGCCGGAGACCCTGCTGCTGGACCGGGCAAACCTGTTGCGGCTGACCGCTCCCGAGATGGCGGTCCTGGTGGGCGGTATGCGGGTCCTCAACGCCAACGTGGGGCGAACCCGGCACGGTGTCCTCACTGACCGGCCCGAGACCCTGACCAACGACTTCTTCGTGAACCTCCTCGACATGGGCACGGAGTGGAAGCCATCGGCGTCCGCGGAGAACGTCTTCGACGGCCGCGATCGCGCCACGGAGGACGTCAGGTGGAGCGCCACGGCAGTCGACCTCGTCTTCGGTGCCAACTCCCAGCTGCGGGCAATTGCGGAGGTCTACGCCAGCGACGACGCGCGCGAGAAGTTCGCCCAGGACTTCGTCGCGGCGTGGGTCAAGGTCATGAACCTGGACCGCTTCGACCTCGTCTGATGCGCGAGGGCCCCGGTCACGGAGTCCGTGACCGGGGCCCGCAGGCGCAGCCAGAGTCAGGGCGCGGCCGCGGCGACGCAGAACTCGTTGCCCTCGGGGTCGGCCATCACGACGTGGTGTCCGTCGAACACCTCCAGCACGGTCCCGCCCAGGCTGGTCAGCCGCTCTGACTCCGCCTGGATCCGGGCCCACCGCTCGTCGTGACTGCCGGGCGCCGCTACCCGCAGATCCATGTGGAGCCGGTACTTCGCGGTCTTGGGCTCGGGGACCTTCAGGATCGAGAGCCGGGGACCGACTCCGTCTGGGTCGCACAGCCAGGCACCGCCGTCCTCGGAGTCGTCCTCCGGGAGGTCGAACTGCGCGAGCCACTCAGCGCGGGTTGTGAAGGGCGCGGGCGGTGGCTCGTCGATATAGCCCAGAGCCGCTTTCCAGAACTCGGCAAGGCGCCTCGCGTCCGCGCAGTCAAGGGTCAGGTCGAAGCCGGCCGTCATGGCTGGCACCGTACTGCGCCTGGATGACAGCCGGGAGGAGGCGTTCGGCCGAGTGCGCAGCCGTGGCCGAGCTGCCGGACCACACGTATGTGGACCCTGAGGGTCGGGCCGACCATTGGGGGTCACATCAGGGCCGCTCCCGATGTCCCGGATCGGTCGTCCGTAGCACAGTGGAGGTATCAGGGAACTCCCTGGACACCAAACCGAAGGAAGTGCAACAGCCATGAACGACATCCACCAGAGCTTCGCCCAGCAGGGTCTGGTCCGACCGAGGGAGGGACGGGTGCTGGGCGGAGTCTGCGCCGGACTCGGCCGACGCTTCGGCATCGCCCCCTGGCCGGCGCGGATCCTCTTCGTGCTGCTCCTCATGGTCATCCCCGGCAGCCAGATCCTGGCCTACCCGATCCTCTGGATCCTGATGCCGTCGGAAGAGACGGTCCGGATACCGACGCAGCACACTCCGACGCCCCCCGCCATCTGACCCCTCGGCCCATCTTCCCGCTGGCCAACCCGGCGGGTTCCTGCGGCTCCGTAGGGTTGAGGGATGCAGGTTCTGATCGTTGACGCCGCAAATGTGGTGGGCAGCCGTCCCGACGGCTGGTGGCGTGACCGGGCGGGCGCAGCCCATCGGCTGCATGAAGGTCTCTCGGCCGCCGATCTGGCCGAGGACGAGGTCGTGCTGGTCCTCGAGGGCGAGGCACGGCGTGGCTCTCCGGCCGGCCAGGAGGGACGCCTTCGAACGGTTCATGCAGGCGGATCGGGGGACGACGCGATCGTCGAAGAGGTGGTCCGGCAGGTTGCCGTCGGAGATGGTCGCGCCGTCCTCGTGGTCACTGCTGACCGGGTGCTCCGCGACCGCGTCGAGAGGGCAGGCGCCGAGACGACGGGTCCCAGCTGGCTGCTCGACCAGCTGTAGTCGGGCGACCGACTGGGCGCTGGGCTAGCTGTGAGGCCGCGCGGGGGTCAGGGCCAAGTAGGCCAGGAGCCCGAGCAGGACCACCTGGAGCCCGGTGACCGCTGCCGCCCACAGCTCCATGGGCAACGCCGACAGGGCTTCGTACTCGAAGACTCCCGGTCCGAACACGCCGATGCCGAACAGCACGAACAGGGCGATGACCAGCACCTGGACCGCGGCTCCCACGGCCCACAGCGCCCTGCGGTCGGCGACCAACAACAGCACGGCGCCGGCCAGGAACGGGATCGCCAGGAAGAGGTAGCCCCCGTACGTGTCGCCGTCCGTGGCGCCGGGCACGGACTCGGCGTCCGCCACGAGGAAGGTCAGGACGAGGTAGAGAGCCCCGGTGACTGCGGACACGGTTGCCGCCACGTAGCGGACCGACCTGCGACTGTGGGTGGACGGGCGAGAGAACGTCCCATGTTCGCTGGTGAGCACTGTCATGGCACCCTCCTTTGGGGCGGTCCCACGATCGACGGAGTCATCGACGGATCGGGGGACTGGTGGTTGACACCTTCAGGTCATCGACACTCGTCGATCTCCGGTAGTGCCATACGTCCCAGAGCAACCTCAGGGGCGCGTGGGAAGGTACCTGTGATGCCGGTCGAGGCGCGCGGCGAGAGAGGGGTGGGCGATGCCGCAGTGGACGCAGCCCCCGGCCACAGGCGAGCGAGGACTGACCTCCGCCGAGGTCGCCCAGCGGGTCGGCGCCGGTCTGGTCAACCGCGCCACCAGCGAACCCAGCCGGTCAGTCGGTGAGATCCTCCGCGCCAACCTCCTCACGCGGTTCAACGCCCTCCT
>DASSJR010000363.1:0-12657 GCA_035691135.1 Nocardioides sp.
GGCGTAGACGTAGAACGCCCCGTCGGCCGGCGCCAGACCCGTGATGCCGAGCGCGGGCAGCCCGTCGAGCAGCAGCGCCCGGTTGCCGGCGTACCGCGCGACGTGTCCGTCCAGCTCGGCGTACGACGCGTCGTCGAAGGCTGCGCACGCCGCGAACTGGGCCAGGACCGGCGGGCAGATCGTGAAGTTGCCGGTGAGTACGTCGACCGGCCGCCGCAGTCGCTCGGGCACGAGCATCCAGCCGATCCGCCAGCCGGTCATCGAGAAGTACTTGGAGAACGAGCTGAACACCACCGCCTCGCGGGAGGTCTCCCACGCCGAGCGGGAGAGCGGGGACTCGCCGTCGAGCGGGGCGTACTCGATGCCGTGGTAGATCTCGTCGGAGATCAGCTGCACGCCACTGCGCTCGCACCAGGCGGCGATCGCCCCCAGCTCCTCGGGCAGGAGCATGGTCCCGGTCGGGTTGGCCGGGCTGGCGACGACGACGCCCTTGAGGTCCTCGATCTCCTCGAGCTGGGCGACGGTCGGCTGGAAGCGGCTCAACGGTCCGCAGTCGAGCTCGACCACCTCACAGCCGAGTGCGGTGAGCACGTTGCGGTAGCAGGGGTAGCCGGGGCGGGCCATCGCCACCCGATCGCCGGGCTCGAAGGCCGCGAGGAAGGCCAGCAGGAACCCGCCGCTCGAACCCGTCGTCACGATCACCTCGTCCGGGGAGACGTCGACTCCCTGTCGCTGCCGGTGGTGCTCCGCGATCCGTTCGCGCAGCTCGGTGATGCCCGGCGCGACGGTGTAGCCGAGCGGGTCGTCGGACTGCAGAAGACGGATCGCCTCTGCCTTCACCGGGGCCGGGGCGCCGGTGCTCGGCTGGCCGGCCACGAGATTGACCAGGTCGCCGTGGCTGCGCCGGCGCTGGTCGGCCGCAGCCAACAGGTCCATCACGTGGAACGGGGGCACGTTGGCCCGCGCCGCGACGGCGTACCGGCTGCTCATTGTCCGAGGCTATCGGGGGTCCGCGGTTTCCCCGCCTGGGCGGGGAAACCGTCACTTCGTGTGCGTTGCAACCAGCACAATGTGCAGGGTTCCCCTCTCAGGCGGGGATCCCGGCAGCAGCATGCCTACCGGCGCGCCGGCCGAAGAAGGAGCCTTCGCCGAGCTGGGTACCGGACGCGTAACCCTTGGCGTCCTGGGCCAGGTTGGAGGCGCAGGCACCGGCCGCGTAGAGCCCGGTGATCGGGGAGCCATCGGGTCGCAGGGCCTCGCCGTCCACGCTGGTGCGGATCCCGCCCAGGGTGAAACCGGCGTAGAGAGCGTGGCCGAGGGTGAGGTCGTAAGCGCCCCACGGGCCCGTCGATTGGGGTGCCAGCCAGTCGGGGTGCTTGTGGAAGTCGGGGTCCTCGCCCCGGGCGGCGTACTCGTTGTAGCGCTTCAGCGTGGCGACCAGGGATCCCGCCGGCAGTCCGAGCCCGGACTCCATCTCCGGCACCGTCTCCCAGCCGTCGATGAAGGGCGCCAGTGGCATCTTCGGGTGCTCGATGTGCTCGCTGTCGACGATCAGGTACGCCGCCGCGTCGGGCTGCTCGAGCACGAAGCCGGACGTGCGGGCGTGGTAGCTGTCCTCGGCGACGAACCGCTGTCCGAGCTTGTTGACGATCAGCCCCTTGACCAGGGACGACGGTGGGTAGAACGGCGCCGTGGCGAACGGCTGCTCCATGTGCTTGAGCTCGGCACCCACGGCCGCGCCGAGCCGGATGCCGAGGCCGTCGTCATAGGTCGACCCGAGGGTGAACAGCTTCGAGCCGAGCGCCGGAGTGTGCTCGGCGACCATGTCGGCGTTCATCACGAACCCACCCGCGGCGAGCACCACGGCGCCGGCGCGGAGCAGGCCGGTCTCCTTGAACCGGCGCCAGGCCAGCCCGACGACCGCACCCTCCTCGCCGAGGACGAGCCCGGTCGCACCCGTCTCGTACCGCACCTCGACGCCCGCCTCCTCGACGCGGTCGCGGAGCAGGTCCATCACCAGCTTGGCGCCCTCGGTGTCGCCGGGCACCGGCACCTTGTGCCCGCGGGGCGCAGGTGCGGCCTTGTCACGGAAGGGCCACACCTTCTCGTTCCCGCTGTACATCAGCCCCTCGGTCCCGGGCTGGATCACCGCCTTCTCGGGGTAGAAGGAGCGCTCGAACTCGAAGCCGAGCCCCTCGAGCCAGTCGAAGTGCTCCACGGATCCGTCGCAGTAGGCGCGGATCTTCTCCGGCTCCGGGTCGCGGGAGACGGCGAGCAGGTACGCATACATCTCGTCCGGCGAGTCCTTCTGGCCGGTGGCCTCCTGCACCGCCGTACCGCCGCCGAGGTAGAAGTGGCCGCCGGACATCGCCGACGTGCCGCCGTGGACCGCCGCCCTCTCGAGCAGCAGGACCCGCGCCCCCGCACGGGCGGACTCGAGGGCGGCGCAGCCCCCGGCGATGCCGAAGCCGACCACCACCACGTCCCACGACTCCGCGTCGTCGGGCAGCGCGGCGACCGGCACCACGTCGGGCAGGTCGGTTCCGGAGGTCTCGGGCATGATGCCAAGACTAGAACATGTTTCAGTTTGAGGGGAGAGGTGGATCACCCGCGTGACCCGGCCGCGGCTGGGTAAGGACTCTTGGATGAGTGGACGACAGATGGCGCAGGGGACCGTCGCCGGCCGCTACCGCGTGGTCCGCGAAGTCGGCCGAGGCGGCATGGGCGCCGTGTGGCTGTGTGAGGACGAGCGCCTGGGCCGTCACGTCGCCGTCAAGCAGGTGGGCCACGTCACCGGCGAGACGGCTCCCGACGTCGCCCGCGCCATGCGCGAGGCCCGGTCGTCGGCTCCCCTCAACCATCCCAACGTGGTCGCGATCTACGACGCGATCGACGAAGGCGACCACATCTGGCTGGTGATGGAGTACGTCGAAGGCCGGACGCTCGCCCAGATCATCGCGGAGGACGGTCCCGTCCCGCCTGATCAAATGGCGCAGATCGGCGCGCAGGTCGCCGACGGGCTGGCGGCGGCACACGACCGCGGCACCGTCCACCGTGACATCAAGCCGAGCAACATCCTGATCGGCCCCGATGGTCGGGCGAAGATCTCGGACTTCGGCATCTCCCGCACCGTCGGCGAGGAGACCCTGACCCAGACGGGGATGCTCAGTGGGACGCCGTCGTACCTGTCCCCCGAGATCGCTCGCGGCGAGGACCCCTCGCCGGCCTCCGACGCCTGGGCGTTGGGAGCCACGCTGTTCGCAGCGGTCGAGGGACACCCCCCGTACCCCTCGCAGCCCAATCCGCTGGCGACGCTCCAGAACATCGTGAACGAGCCCGTTCCCCGCCCCGAGCGCGCCGGCGTGATCACCGAGCCGATCGTCCGGATGATGGACCCGGACCCGCAGTCCCGATGGGCCGTCGCGGATGCCGCCCACGCCCTCCGCCGCATCCACGCCCAGCACCGCACCGACCGGACCCGCGAGGAGACCGCCGCCGGCTACGGGGCGGCGGGAGGAGCCGCGGCCGCCGCGACCACGCAGGCCCATCCCGCACCCTCGCCAGAGCCCACTCTCGAACCGACGCCCACGCCCACGCCGACGCCCACGCCCACGCCTGAACCGTCGCGCGACCCCACGCCCGAGCCAACTCCGGCGCCGATCTCGCAGCCTCGCCGCTCCCGGCGCGGACGCGCCGTCCTGCTCGTCTGCGGGATCCTCGCGGCCCTGGTCATCCTCGGCGCCCTCGCGGCCTTCGTCCTCGACGACGACCCGACCTCCACTGCGGGGGACACGACCGATCCCTCGACCGGCGCCAGCAGCAGTGCAACAGGGGGCAACGGCGCCGGAAACGGCGCTGGTGCTGGAGCCGGCAACACTCCGGAGTCCGGCTCCAACGTCAACAGCGCGGGCAGCCCCGAGGCGTTCGTGGAGGACTACTACGCCGTGCTCCCGGACGACACCGAGACCGGCTGGTCGATGCTGACGCCGGGCTTCCAGCGTGAGGTGGGCAGCTACGGCGATTACCAGGGCTTCTGGTCCACGATCGACTCGGTGACCGTCGAGGACGTCCAGGCGGCCGGACCCGACGCGGTCGACACCACCCTCGTCTACACGACCGACGGCAGCAGCCAGCAAGAAGTCCGTCGGATCGAGCTCACCGAGACCGACGGCAGCTACCTGATCAGCGGGGACGAAGTCGTCGGCTGACCGGCCATCGGGCCGCGACCGATAGGATCGGGCACACCGCCGAGATCCCGGAAAGCGAGCCCGTGACCTTCGACGCCAACCAGCTCGAGAACTTCGTGCTGTTGGCTTCGGCCGTCACTCTCCTGGCCATCCTTGCGGTGCGGGTGTCCTACCGCGCCGGCCTCCCCAGCCTGCTGCTCTACCTGCTGATGGGCGTCGCCCTCGGCGAGTCCGGGCTGGGAATCGCCTTCGAGGACGCGCAACTCGCTCAGGACCTCGGGTTCGTCGCGCTCGCCGTGATTCTCGCCGAAGGTGGTGTCACCACGAGCTGGCCCGAGGTCCGCCACTCGATGAAGCTCGGCGTCTCCCTGGCCACGATCGGGGTGGCGATCTCGGTGACCGTCGTGGCGATCGGAGCCCACTTCGTGCTCGGGATGCAGTGGGAGCTGGCCGTACTGCTCGGCGCGGTCACCTCACCCACCGATGCGGCCGCGGTGTTCTCGGTGCTGCGGGTGGTGCCCCTGCCCAAGCGGCTGACCGGCGCGCTGGAGGCCGAGTCCGGCCTGAACGACGCCCCCACGGTCGTCCTGGTCACCCTGATCTCCACGGGGGCGGCTGCGGAGCAAGGGGCCTTCGAGACGCTGGGGATCATCGCCTTCGAGCTCGTCGTCGGCACGCTGATCGGCCTCGCGTGCGGGTTCGGCGGAGCCTGGCTGATGCGGCGGGCCGCCCTGCCGTCCTCCGGGCTCTATCCGCTCTCGGTGTTGACCCTCTGCTTCCTCGCCTACGGCGGGGCCGCGGTCGCCCACGCTTCCGGGTTCGCCGCCGTCTACGTCGCTGCTCTGGTGCTCGGGAACAGCGAGCTACCGCACCGAACGGCGATCCGGTCCTTCGCCGAGGGCGTGGCCTGGCTGGCCCAGATCGGGCTGTTCGTCATGCTAGGGCTGTTGCTCTCGCCCGACGAGATCACCCTGGACACGGTCTTCCTGGCCGTGGGCGCCGGACTCATCCTCACCTTCGTGGCCAGGCCGGTGTCCGTGCTGGTCAGCGCCGTGGTGTCGCCGCTGCCATGGCGGGAGCTGTCCTTCCTCTCCTGGGCCGGACTACGCGGGGCGGTCCCGATCGTGCTCACCACGATCCCGCTGGCGGGTGGGGCGGAGGACTCGAAGCTGTTATTCGGCACGGTGTTCGTGATGGTGGTGATCTACACGCTGTTGACCGGGCCGACGCTTCCGCTCGTGGCCAAGGTGCTGAAGGTGGCGCGGCGTTCCGAACCGCGCGGCCTCGAAGTCGAGGCGGCACCGCTGGAGCGGATCGCCGCCGACCTGCTGCAGGTGACGATCAGCCCGGTCTCCAAGATGCACGGCGTCGAGGTGGGCGAGCTCCGGCTGCCCGTGGGTGCCTCGGTCTCACTCGTCATCCGGGCCGGCCAGATCCTGGTGCCCGAACGGCGTACCGTCCTGCGGCACGGCGACGACCTGCTCGTGGTGACGCCCCGCAAGCTGCGCGAGGAGACCGAGGAACGGCTGCGCGAGGTGTCGTCCTCCGGTCGGCTCGCCCACTGGCTCGGCCGCGCATCACGCTCTGACGACTAGCGGCCCGCGGTGGTCAGCGCCCTGCGCTGGTGCGGGGGTTTCGAGGCTCAGGCCGCGAGGCGGCCTTCGCACCTCAACCTCCGGGGGACGGCGATCACCGGTGGTTGAGGTGCGAGCGCAGCGAGCCTGGAAACCCCGTGAGGGAAGGCAGGGCTGGGAGCGAGGTGGTCGGCGCCCTGCGCTGGTGCGGGGGTTTCGAGGCTCAGGCCGCGAGGCGGCCTTCGCACCTCAACCTCCGGGGGCTGCGAGGCGGCCTTCGCACCTCGACCTCCGGATGCCGCGACCATCTGGACCTAGGTCACCGGCGGGCTGCAGATCTCGGTCTCCTTGGTCGCCCGCACCGAGGACGGACCCTTCACCAGCCCCTGGTAGCGGGCTCCGACGAGGACGGTCACACCGATGCCAGGCCCGTCACGGCGGATGACCTGCGAGGGTCCCAGGTGGCGGGCGACCAGGCGTACGTCGGGGTTCGTCGGCGTGGTCGTCCAGATCTGCGCACGGACGACCTGCGCCTTCGACGGTGCGTTGCCGGTGGAACCCTCCGCGAAGCCGGCGTCGGCGAACTCAGCCAGGGTGCTGCTGGCCAGCCCGTTGCGGTCGCTGGCGTTGAAGACGCTCACCGTGACCTGGCCGGGGAACACCCTCTGGCCCTCCTGAACAGTCGTCGGCAGGCACTTGGGCGGTGTGGTCTTGCCGGGAAAGGGCTGGGTCAGAGCAGACCACCCCCACAGCCCCCCGAGCACGACCAGCACGGCGAGGACCAGGAGCGTGAGGCCAGACCTCGCGGCCTGCTGCATCAGCCCGCCACCGGGTGCACCCGCGCATGCAGGACGTTGCGCTGTTGAAGGGCCGCCCGGAGCGCGCGGTGAAGTCCGTCCTCGAGGTAGTACTCGCCGCGCCACTCGACGACGTGGGCAAACAGGTCGCCGTAGAACGTCGAGTCCTCGTCGAGCAAGGCGTCGAGGTGCAGCGTGTCCTTGGTGGTCACGAGCTCGTCGAGCCGAACCTGACGCGGGGGAACGGCCGCCCACGCCCTCGACGTCAACCCATGCTCCGGGTAGGGGCGCCCGTCACCCACCCGCTTGAAGATCACGGTCGCGACTATAACGAGCGGCAGGTACTGGGCACCTCTGTCCATCCCCGCCGAGGACGGACAGACAGGCCCTAGGCTCCGCACATGACCGAGAATGGCCGGGCCGACGACCTCGAGCAGATCCGGCAGCTGAAGTACCGCTACCTGCGGACCCTCGACACCAAGCAGTGGGAGGAGTTCGCCGACTGCTTCGTGCCCGACGCGACCGCCGACTACGCCGGCCTCGCCTTCCCTGACCGGGACGCCCTGGTCGAATTCATGCGCGCCAACCTCGGCGAGGACATGGTGACGATGCACCACTGCCACCATCCCGAGATCGAGGTGGACGGCGACACCGCGAACGGCCGCTGGTACCTCCACGACCAGGTCATCTCGGCCGAGCACCGGTTCCGCCTCGAGGGTGCTGCGTTCTACGAGGACCGCTACGTTCGCACGCCCGATGGCTGGCGGGTCAGTCACACGGGCTACAAGCGGACCTTCGAGGCGACGTACCAGCTCGACGACATGCCCGGCTTCACCCTGACGACGCCGGGCTGACGCCTCACGGTGACGGATCGAGCCAGCCCAGCTGTACGACCTCGCGCCCCAGGTCTCGGGCCATCAGCCGGCCGCGACCCGGGGCCGAAGGTGCGGGCTTGACGTTGCCGAGGAGCGGCCCCTCGTCCGGGCTGCCCGAGAGGAGCAGCCCCGGCGACGCGAGGTCGCGCAGTGACTGGATCACCGGGTCGTAGAGGGCACGGGAGGCGCCTGCGGATCGGCGCGCCAGGAGGAGGTGGAGGCCGACGTCACGGGCCTGCGCGAGCAGCGGCTGGAGCGGCGTGAACGGAGAGTTGTGCAGGGTGGCGACCAGGTCGTAGTCGTCGACGAGCACGAACACCTCGGCCCCCTGCCACCAGGAGCGGTTGCGCAGCTGGTCGGGGGTGACGTCAGGTCCGGGCATCCGCTTCTCGAGGTAGTCGGCCAGGTCCTTGAACACCGGCGTGGCCTGGGCGCCCGAGGTCAGGTAGTTGAGCAGGTACTGGTCGGGCACCTCCCCGAGCAGCGACCGTCGACAGTCGACGATCAAGATCTGCGCCTCCTTGGGCGTGCGGGTGCGCATGATCTCGTGGGCGCAGGTGCGCAGCAGCGTGCTCTTGCCGGATCGGCCGTCGCCGAACACCAGGAGGTGCGGCTCGTGGTCGACGTCCAGTCCGACCGGGGCCAGCTCCTTCTCGTTGATCCCGAGCAGCAACAGCTTGTCGGGCAGTCCGGCCGCGGCCGCCTGCTCGCGGACGTCGGCTAGGTCGATGCGCTCGGGCAGGAGCCGCAGCTTCGGGCCGACGGGTCCGCGCCAGGCCGCGGCCGCCCGCGTGACCAGCTCCTCGACCCCTGGCCCGAGGGTCGCGGGATCCGCGGACCCGTCGGTACGGGGCAGCGCGCTGAGGAAGTGCTGTCTGCCCTGCTCCAGGCCCCGCCCGGGCCGGGCGGTCGGGACGAGCGCGGCGACCTTGCGGTCGATCTCGGAGTCGGTCGGATCGCCGAGTCGCAGCTCGAGCCGGGTGCCGAAGATGTCACGCATGGCCGAGCGGAAGTCCGCCCACCGGACGGCGCCGGCGACGATGTGCAGCCCGAAGGTCAACCCTCGCGCCGACAGCTGCTGCAGCTCCACCTCGAGGTCGTCGAAGTCCGCCCGCAGGGTCGACCAGCCGTCGACCACCAGGAACACGTCACCCCAGCCGTCATCTGCCCGACCTGAGGCTCTCCCGGTGCGGTAGGTCTCGATGGAGTCGATGCCCTGGGACCGGAAGTAGGCCTCGCGACGGTCCACGAGGCCCTGGACCTCGGCGACCATGCGGCGTACGACGTCGGGCTCGGACCGGGTGCCGATTCCCGCCACATGGGGGAGCGACGCGAGCGGCGCGAACGTGCCGCCGCCGAAGTCGAGCACGAAGAACTGCGACTCGAGCGGCGTGGTGGTGAGCGCGATGCTGCTGACGATGGTCCGCAGCAGGGTGCTCTTCCCGCTCCGCGGACCACCGACCACCGCGACGTGGCCGGTGGCTCCGGTGAGGTTGACGACCATCGTGTCCCGACGCTGCTCCCGGGGCCGGTCGACGGTGCCGAGCGGTACGACGAGTCCGCCCAGCTGGCGCCAGCGCGGCGAGACCAGCCCGAGCTCGGGGTCCTCGACGAGATCCGGCATCAACCGGTCGAGGGTGTCCGGGGAGTCGAGCGGCGGCAACCACACCTGGTGGGCCGCCGGGCCGTGACCGGCCATCCGTTCGACCGCGAGGTCGAGCACGGACTTCTGCTGCTCGCCCCAGGCCGCCGATTCCGGCTCGAGCTCGGTCGGCTCCTCGGGCTCGGCTGCGGCCAGAGAGTGCACCTCCGCGATCGTGAACGGCAGGATCCCCTGCACCTGCCCGGCGTCGTCGGGACGGACCCGCACCTTGCCGCTCGGCGGCCCGGAGACGTACGCCGCCTCGAACCGCATCAGGCTCGACTGGTCAGGCTTGAGGTAGCCGAGGCCGGGGACCGGCGGCAGCTCGGAGGCGTCGGGAATTCCCAGCACCGATCGCGACTCGCCGGCGCTGAAGGTGCGCAGCGCGACCCGGTAGGAAAGGTGCGACTCGAGCCCGCGGAGACGGCCCTCCTCGAGCCGCTGGGAAGCCAGCAGCAGGTGGAGACCGAGCGATCGGCCCAGCCGGCCGATGGCCACGAACAGGTCGATGAACTCGGGTTTCGCCGACAGCATCTCGGAGAACTCGTCGACCACGATGAACAATGACGGCAGCGGCTCGAGGTTCTCGCCCGCCGCCCGGGCCATCTCGTAGTCGCGGGCGGAGGCGAAGTTGCCGGCCTCGCGCAGCAGCTCCTGGCGGCGGACCATCTCGCCGGACAGGGCGTCCTGCATCCGGTCGACCAGGGTGAGCTCCTGGGCGAGGTTCGTGATCATCGCCGAGACGTGGGGCATCCCGGACATGCCGGCAAAGGTCGCGCCCCCCTTGAAGTCGACGAGCACCAGGTTGAGGTGCTCCGGGGAGTGGGTCATGGCCAGGCCCAGGACGAGGGTGCGCAGGAGCTCCGACTTGCCCGACCCGGTCGCCCCGATGACCAGCCCGTGCGGACCCATGCCCTGCTGGGCCGATTCCTTGATGTCGAGGTGGACGATCGCGCCTCCCTCGCCGAGTCCGATGGGGACGCGGAGCCGGTCGCGGGCGGGGCGGTGCCGCCAGGCCGTCGAGGGCTCGAACGAGCGGACGTCACCGACGCCGAGCACCTTCATGAAGTCGGTCGGACCGGTGATCCCTCCCGAGAAGGTCTCGGTCGGGCCGGCGGTCACCGTGTGCAGCGGAGCGATGCGGCGGGCGAACGCCTCGGCGGTGGTCAGGTCGCACTGGTCGGCCAGGGCCCGGATGGGATCCTCGCGGAGGCGGAGTGCGGTCACCGGGGCCTTGCCGGCGGTGTCGCGGTCGTCGGTGGTGCGGCCCTCGTCGGTGGGTGCGTCGAGCAGGAGCCGCAGCCGCGTAGCGTCCTCGAGCTCCTCCCACTGGGTCGGCAGGTCGAGCACGGTGACACCGTGCAGGCCGTCGGGCGGGAACACGTGGTTGCCGGGAGGCAGTGAGGCTGCGTCGGTCACCAGCAGGATGTGGGGGGAGGCGGGAGGCTCCTCGACACCGAACCGCGGCCGGTCGCTGAGGTCGGCCGGCAACAGGGCCGCGAGGTCGCCCAGCGAGGTGGTGACCATCCGGCTCGGCCCCACGGCGTCGGACTGCCGGGTGCTCTGGGCGTGCGGCAGCCACTTCAGCCAGTCCCAGCGGGCGAGGTTCTGCTCGGTCGCGAGCACCGCGATCATCAGGTGCTCGGGGGCGTGGAACGTCGCCGCCGAGCAGAGCATCGCCCGGGCCAGGGCGCGGGCGGACTCCTCCGGACCGCACAGCTCGATCCGGTCGAAGGCCCGCAGGTCGATGCTGGCCGGGAGGTTCGGCTGCCGCCGGTGGACCACGAGCAGCCGGTGGAGCGCCGACGCCGCGGCCGGGTCGACCTGGTCGATCGGTGTGGTCTCGGGCGGGACCAGCTCCAGGGACAGGGGCTGCGCACAGACGCCGTACCGGACGTGCAGGAAGTCGGCGTCGGAGCTTTCGTGCTCCCACACCCGCGAACGCTCCTCCGCCAGCGACGGGAGCGCCGTTGGCTCCGGATGGTGCCAGGTCAGCGCCCGTCGCTGCTGGTCGGCCGCCTCCCGGGCCACCTGGCGCACGTGGGCGAGGTAGCGCAGGTACTCCGTGCGGGACCCGGTCAACCGCTGGGTGCGCTGTTTCCGCTGCCGGTCCAGCTGCACGACGATGAATCCGAGGGTGGCGAGAAGGAACATCCCGGCCGCGATGTAGCTGCGGCCTCCCGTGCTGGACCCCATCGTGGCCACCACCACGATCGAGCCGAGGCTGCCGAGCATCGGGATGGCGTTCATCAGGACGCCGCTCGCGCCCTCGTGCTCCTGGATCTGCGGCGGCGCCCTGAGCTCGAGCTGTCCGGTGGGCAGCTCCGGCTCATCGAGCCGTGACCCCCGCAGCGTCGTACTCAATGATTGCCCCCATGGTCGATGGTCCACCCGACGGTAGGCCGCACGAGTCGGGGCGACCACCTCCGATCGCAACGCTGTGGACAAGCTCCGGAGCGGTTTCCACAGCCAGTCGCATGCGGAGTTTGTTGCCTGCTGACGCGGGTAGATCGCCCCCGAGCGGTGACGTGCCGCCACGGAGGAAGGAGTAGAGGACATGACTGCAGCAGAGATGGGCCAGGGGGTGGGCACCCTCGGCAAGGGGGCGGCGCTGGTGGCCGGCGCCAAGGTCGACTTCGACCGCATCAGCAACAAGCTCGACGGCCAGGTCCAGGGCCTGCGTGGTCGCTGGCAGGGCGCCGGCGGCACAGCGTTCTTCACGCTCCACCAGGCGTGGAGCGAGGAGCAGAAGGTCATCGTGCAGGCGCTCGACGAGTTCCAGAGCGCGCTCACGAGCACCGAACGTGACAACGTCTCGACCGACGAGGCCCAGTCGGCCCACTACGCCCGTACGACCAGCCGGCTCGGCTGAGCCACCCGAACTCGAGGATTGAACGAGATGAGCTTCGACGGACTTCGCGTCAACCACGCCGGTCTCGAGACCGCCGCCCAGGATCTCCACGCCACGGTCAAGGAGATCGACGACCGTCTCAACCGGCTCGAGTGCGAGCTGGCCCCGCTCCGCAGCGACTGGGTCGGCAACGCCCAGCAGGCCTACACGACGGCCAAGGCCAAGTGGGACGCCGCCATCCTGGAGATGAAGGACCTGCTCGACCAGACGAGCCGGAACGTCCAGCAGTCGAATGCCGAATACATGGCAGCCGACCGCCGCGGTGCCGCCTCGTTCGGAGGCTGAATGCGCATGAGCGCCCCCGGCCTGGTCAGGGTCACCGTGGCGTCCCGGACTCGCCGGGTCGATCTCATGCTTCCGGGCGCCCTTCCCGTTACCGAGCTGGTTCCTGAGCTCGCCCGCAGCGTCGGGTTGCTCGACCCTGAGAAGGTTCACGGCGGCTACCTCGTGACCACCGACGGCAGGGTGCTCTCAGGCGACACAGGGCTCCTTGCTCAGGGCATTGCCGACGGCGGCCTGCTCACGGTGAACGCAGGCGTGGAGGACATGCCACGTCGCGTCTACGACGACGTGGTGGAGGCGATGGCCCACGTCGTCGAACGCGACCTGGTGCCCTGGGCGTCGGGATCAGGACGGCGTACGGCGCTGGCGGCGGCCGCGTTGCTGATGGC
>DASSJR010000364.1:0-2462 GCA_035691135.1 Nocardioides sp.
CGGCGCGAGCTCGCGCAGGTTGGACACTCCGTCGCAGACCCGGTTCTCGATGGTGCCGAGCTTTGGTGCGGGCCGCAGGTCCCACCGGATGTCGGCGAGGTCCTCGATCACCCCGGTGGTCATCGAGTCGTCGACGAACGACTCGTACTCCGCCCACGTCTCGAACTGGAACGGCAGCCCCGCGGTCGGGAGCTGCTGGAACATCAGCGCCCGGGTCGAGGCGTAGCCGGTGTCGGTGCCGGCCCACAGCGGTGACGACGCCGACAGCGCCTGCAGGTGCGGGAAGGTGTTGAGCAGGGAGGACAGCACCGGCATCACCCGGTCGACCTCGGGCATCCCGACGTGCACGTGCACGCCCCAGATCAGCATCTGCCGGCCCCACCACTGGGTCCGGTTGATCAGCTCGGCGTAGCGGTGGCCCTCCGTCACGTGCTGCCGCGACCACGCGGCGAACGGGTGCGTGCCCGCCCCGAACAGGTCCACCCCGATGCTGTCCGCGGCCGGCAGCACGATCTCGAGGGTCCCGCGCAGGTCCGCCATCGCCTCGGCGACGGTGTCGCAGACCCCGGTCACCACCTCGACGGTGTTGCGCAGCAGCTCCTTGTGCAGCTTGGCGGGCTCTGCGAGCTTCGGCAGGGCGGCGTCGAAGAGCTCCGAGGCCGAGTTGATGAGGTCGCGGCTCCCCTTGTCGACCAGCGCGAACTCCCACTCGACCCCGAGGGTCGGCCGCGGCGAGGGGTGGAAGTCGAGGTGCACGGGTCCAAGCGAAGCACAGGAGCGCTCAGCGTGCGGCGAGTCTCTCCAGCCAGGGCAGGTGAGTGACCCCGTCGTACGGCGCCGCGCCGGCCAGCATCGCGGCCCGGACCCGGTCGCAGGAGTCCATCGCCAGCCGCGCCACCTCCTCGGGGTAGCCGAACCTGACCCGGTGGTCGGCGAACTCGTCCTCGTCGTCGACCCACACCCGGCCGCTGTTGCCCCGCACCACGTCGAGGTCGAGATCGACCGCGGTCAGCGTGCTGCCCTCCCAGACCGGGGGCGTGGTCATGTCGACGTAGACCTGCACCTGCCCGCCGCGGGCGTGGAAGGTGGCCAGCCAGCCGCGGTCCTCGTCCGGCCCGGGTCCGGGGGAGAGACCCACCTGTGCCACCGGGGCGACGTACTCGGCGCCAGGGCGGACCATCAGCGTCCCGGCCTGGATGCCCAGCCAGTCGCCGTGCTCGTCGCTGCCGAGCAGGACGGCGTCGAACTCCCAGTGCGGACGGCCTCCCCACTTGCCCATCACGCAGCGCACATCGGCGCCGGGGCTGGGACTCACGCCCCCAGTTCTACAACTTCGGCGGTGCGATCCGCTTGCTGGCACGGGCGAAGAAGTCCTGGTAGCGCGACCCGGCCAGCTTGGCGAAGTGGTGGATGGCGTGGGCGTCGAAGCCGACCAGGACCCGTGCCTTGTCGGAGGTGACGCCCTTGAGGATGATCTGCGCGGCCTTGTCGGGCGACATCCGGGCGAGCTTGTTCTCGAAGAGGTCGTCGATGGCGGCGGCATCCTGGCTGGCGGTCTTGCGGCCGTGCCGGGAGATGCCGGTCTTGATCCCGCCCGGGTGGACGCAGGTGACGCCGACCGGGTGTCCGGCGACGAGCATCTCCTCCCGCAGCGCCTCGGTGAAGCCGCGGACGGCGTACTTGGAGGCGTTGTAGGACGACTGGCCCGGCATGCTGATCAGCCCGAACAGCGAGGAGATGTTGACGACGTGGCCGTCGCCGGAGGCGATCAGGTGCGGCAGGAACTCCTTGGTGCCGGTGACCACGCCCCAGAAGTTGATGCCCATGATCCAGTCCCACTGGTCGTAGGTCAGCTCCTCGAACTCGCCGGTCATCGTGACGCCGGCGTTGTTGATCACCACGTTGACCCGGCCGAAGTGCTCGACGACCTCGGCGGCGTACCTTGCGAACGCCTCACGGTCGGCGACATCGAGCCGGTCCGCGCGGACCTCCCGGGCACCCGCGTTCTTGACCAGGTCGACGGTCTCGGCGAGCCCGGCCTCGTCGATGTCGGAGATCGCGAGCAGCGACCCCTGCCCCGCGGCCTCGACGGCCAGCGCCCGGCCGATCCCGGAGCCGGCCCCGGTGATCACCACGACCTTGTCGGTGAGTGTCTTCACGCCGGGATCCTTTCGTCGGTGCGGGCGGTCACGTCGTAGGCCGCGACGTCGAAGCGCGAGAGCAGCTCACGGAACTTGAACGTGGTGCGCGGCCACAACACAGTGTTGCGCCCGTGCTCGTCGAGGTACCAGCTGGAGCAGCCGCCGGTGTTCCACACGGTGCGCTTCATCCGGCGCTGGATGTCGTCGTTCCACCGCTTCTGGGCCGCCACGGTCGGCTCGATCGCGGCGTACTCGTTGATCCGCATCGCCCGGATCGCCTCCCGGATGTAGGCGACCTGCGACTCGATGATGAACACCATG
>DASSJR010000365.1:0-29968 GCA_035691135.1 Nocardioides sp.
GGAGATCTCCCGCCAGGAAGGGCTGTACGGGCCCCTCGCCCAGGCCGTGCGCGAGCTGGCCGATGCGTCGATCCGCACCGAGGCCGACGATGCGACGATCAAGGCGGCGCGGGAGGAGATCGAGGCGATCACCACCCGCCTGCGCGCCGACCAGCTCGACGGGCCGTACGGCATCCGGTTCAACGCCGACGGCACCGGCCGGCCGTGGGGCAACGCCGTCGTCGGGTTGCGCAACCCGGTCGCTCCACCGCTCGAGATCAAGCGGGACCCGGTCGGCAAGGCGTGGTCTGACTTCCATCTCGGGGCGGCCTACGAAGGCCCGCCCGGCCTGGTCCACGGAGGTGTCGCCGCCCTCGTGCTCGACCAGCTGCTCGGTGAGGCCGCCGGCGCCGGCGGCAAGCCGGGGATGACCGGGACGTTGACGCTGCGCTACCGCAGGGGTACGCCGCTCGGCGACCTGCACGCCGAGGCCGCCATCGACCGGGTGGAAGGCATCAAGACCTTCGCGGTGGGCTCCATCAGCGACACGGACGGGATCACCGTGGAGGCCGAAGGCGTCTTCATCCTGCCGAAGTGGGCGCGCGAGGCGATGGAGAAGCAGCAGGAGCGCTTCGAGTAGAACCCACCGACGGTGTCAGCGCTGGTCGGCGGGTATGCCGCGGTGCCCGGCGTCGGTCAGCCGGGCCTCCTCCAGCGCCTGCGCCTCGAGGGCCTCCCGCCGCTCGGCCTCACGCGCGGCGTCGTACTCCCCCGGGTCGGAGACCAGGTCGCTGGCCCCATGCTTCAGCCGGGCCAGCGCGGACCGCGCGAAGATCTGCTGCTCGGTCGTCGTGCGCTCGGACCGGCCCCGGCCGAGGAACGAGACTGCCCAGTGGAGCAGCGCCGTGACCCGGTTCTTGAAGCCGGTGATGTAGACGAGGTGGACCGCGAGCCACATCAGCCACGCGATGACGCCGGTGAGTCGGAGCTTGCCGACCATCGCCACGGCGTTGAACCGGCTGATGATCGCCATCGAGCCCTTGTCGAAGTACTTGAAGGGAGGCTGGGGCGGCCGGCCCCGCAGCCGGGCGTCGATCTCCTTTGCGGCGTACTTCGCGCCCTGGATGGCGACCTGGGCGACACCGGGCAGGTTGTCGCGGTCGATCATGTCGCCCACGACGAAGACCTCGGGATACCCGGGGAGGGTGAGGTCGGGGTTGACCCGGATCCGTCCGGCGCGATCGAGCGGCGCACCGGTCTGCGCCGACAGAGTGCGCCCGAGGTTGCTGGCCTGGACGCCCGCGGCCCAGATCTTGGTCACGGCCGCGATCCGCTCGGTGTGGCCGTCCTTGTACTTCACCTGGATGCCCCGCTCGTCCAGGTCCGTGACCATCGCGCCCAGCATGACCTCGACGCCCAGCTTCTCGAGCTCGGCCTTGGTGCTGGCACCCAGCCGGGCGCCGAACGGCGGGAGGACCTGCCCTGCGGCGTCGACCAGGATCACACGGGCGGTCCGGGTGTTGATCGTTCGGAAGTCGCGCTTGAGCGTGCGGTGGGCGAGCTCGGCGATCTGGCCGGCCATCTCCACACCCGTGGGCCCGGCGCCCACCACCACGAAGGTGAGCAGGTGATCCACGTCGTCGCCGCGATTGGCGCCCAGCTCGGCCATCTCGAACGCGCCGAAGATCCGGCCGCGCAGCTCGAGGGCGTCGTCGATGCTCTTCATCCCGGGCGCGAACTCCGCGAAGTGGTCGTTGCCGAAGTAGGACTGGGCCGCCCCGGCGGCCACGATCAGCGAGTCGTACGGCGTCACGGTCGGCCGGCCGAGAACGTGCGACGTCACCAGCCGCCGTTCGAGGTCGATGTCGGTGACCTCGCCGAGCAGGACCCGGGCATTCTTCTGGCCGCTGAGGATCTCGCGAGTCGGTGGCGCGATCTCACCTTCGGACAGGATCCCGGTCGCCACCTGGTAGAGCAGGGGCTGGAAGAGGTGGTGGGTCGTCTTGGCCAGCATCGTCACGTCCACGTCGGCGCGTCGCAACGCCTTGGTTCCGAACAGGCCACCGAAACCTGAACCGATCACCACGACTCGGTGGCGGTGGTCCACGGCCTCGTGAATCGTCTGGGCGGTTGCCATGCCAAACCTCTCCTGCGGCGACTGATCGCGCCGTGACGGGTGATGATGCGAGTCATTTCATTGTCCCGGTACCCACCCGGTCGTCGCGAATGAGCACCGCGTCTGCTTGCTCACATCGCGCCCGAGCCCACCGGCCGGCCGAAACTTTGCGAAGAATCTGGTTTTGTCAACGTCAAGGGCGGGTATGTGCCTGACGACTGGCCCCTGCGCCAGCACATTTCGCACCGGACGACAGGGGGCTTACACGGTGCCGATCCACAGGCCTGTTTTCACCCTGGGCACGGGACCCAGTGGTGTTCACGACGCCCGACGATGGGCAGTCCAGGCCTGCTCCGAGCTCGATCGCCCCGACCTCGCCGAGTGCGCCGAGCTCGGTGTCTCCGAACTCATCAGCAACGCGATCCTGCACGGCGAGCCCCCGATCCGGATGCGCATGCGCGGCACCCCCGAGCACCCCCGGATCGAGGTGAGCGACGGCTCACCACAGCCGCCGGTGCTGCCAGAGCCTCTCAGCCGCCATCCCATCGACGACGATCCGCTCATCACCTTCGGCCGGGGCCTCGACATCGTGGCCCGCTGCGCGACCGCCTGGGGAGCCGACATCGACGAGGGCGGCAAGGTCGTCTGGTTCGTTCCAGCGGCCGCGACCCTCATCGAGGGGACCGAGGGAGTGATCACGGGTGAGGCCCAACCGGAGGCCCCGCCAGCCGGCCACATCCCGGTCGAGGTGCGCGAGGTTCCGTTACGCACCCTCCACGCCTCCCAGACCCAGTGGAACGAACTTCGTCGCGAGGTGCGTCTGCTCGCGCTGGCCCACGAGGATGACTACCCGTTGGCCAAGAGCCTCTCTGAGCTGTTCGCCAACCTCGACCGCGTCCTGCGCGAGGGGATCCAGGACGAGATCGAGTCCGCCCTGGCCTCCGGGGAGGCCACCGCGGACCTGCACGTCGACGTCCCGAAGGCCAGCGCCGAGAACATCGAGAAGTTCCTCGACCTGCTCGACCTGGCCGACGAGTTCTGTCAGGAGCAGCGGCTGCTCTCGCTGGCCCGGACCGCCGAGCAGCGTCGGTTCCAGCAGTGGCTGTTCGGGGAGCTGGTGCGCCAGCAGCGCGGCGAGCCCCCGCGTCCGTGGCCGGAGATTGCGCTCGTGCGCGATCGCACCGGCTGATCCGCCATTCAGGGTCGTACCCCGCCGCTCCGACCACCCGAAACAGGCTGAATCGCACCCGCGTTCCGACCGTGTACGGCATGATCTCTAGTCGGGACGATGGGAAGGAATGCCATGCACGCCGGCACGGCTCTGGTGATCGAGGACGACGCGGACATCCGCGCGCTCGTCGCTGCCGTCCTGGCAGGCTCCGGCTTCGACGTGCACCAGTCAGGCACCGGCCGGGAGGTCGAGGTGCTGCTCCAGAAGCACCAGCCCGACCTGATCACGCTGGACCTCGGACTCCCCGATGTCGACGGCGTCGAGGTATGCCGGAGGATCCGTGAGTCCAGCGACGCCTACATCATCATGCTCACCGCCCGTACCGAGGAGGGCGACCGCCTGATCGGGCTCCACGTGGGCGCCGACGACTACATGACCAAGCCCTTCTCCACCCGCGAGCTGCAGGCGCGGGTGACGGCGCTGTTCCGCCGGCCCCGTCACCCAGGTGGGCCTGCCGGCACCAACCACGTCCCCGACGCCTCCGCGTCGACGAACCTGGACCTCGGCGGGGGCCTGGTCATCGAGCAGGACCGCCGCGAGGTCAAGGTGAACGGAGTCCCGGTGCCGCTGACCCGGACCGAGTTCGACCTCCTGGTGCTGTTCGCCCAGCGTGCCGGTCAGGTCTGGGACCGGCCGTCGATCGTGCGCGAGATGTGGCAGTCCGACTTCCAGGGCTCGAAGAACCTCGTCGACGCCCATGTGGGCAACCTCCGCCGCAAGCTCGACGTGGCGAGCCCGGGTGCGGTGTGGATCCACACCGTCCGGGGCATCGGGTTCCGGCTCGACCCGCTGAGCTGAGCGACCCGGCTTCGAACCCGGCCCGGCGTCGGCCTCAGGCGTAGCCGAGCTCGTGGAGTCGCTCGTCGTCGATCCCGAAGTGGTGCGCGATCTCGTGGACCACCGTGATCCGGACCTCCTCCTCCAGCTGCTCCGCGCTGTCGCACATCTCGAGCAACGGCCGGCGGTAGATGAGGATCCGGTCCGGCAGCACCATTCCGTAGTCGCCGTACCGCTCGGTCAGTGCGACGCCGTCGTAGAGGCCCAGCAGGTCCGGATCATCGGCCGGGGCGTCGTCCTCGACCAGGACCACCACGTTCTCGATCAGGGTCGCGAGCTCGTCGGGGATGTCGTCGAGGGCCTGGTTGACCAGCGCCTCGAACGCCCGAGCCTCCATCGTGATCGGCATGCACCCATTCTCGCCCGGCCCCTGGCCCCAAGAGCAGCACCGGGAACGACGAACGCCCCGGATCTCGATGATCCGGGGCGCCTGATGCGACCCCGACGGGACTCGAACCCGCGGCCTCCGCCGTGACAGGGCGGCGCGCTAACCAACTGCGCTACGGGGCCATGGCTCCACCTTGGCGAAGCGCTGGAACTCTAACCCATCGTCGCACCGGCTTCCCAATCGACAGCGGCGACTCAGCGCAGCACCCCCAACGGGATTCGAACCCGTGCTACCGCCGTGAAAGGGCGGGGTCCTGGGCCGCTAGACGATGGGGGCCGGACTGGACGACAGCATAGGGCGCGGCGGGTGGGCCATCCCAAATTCCTGGGCCCCGATGCCGCCCGGCCGTTTTCGCCGGCCTCTGAGGTCTCCGGTATGGTTTCGCTCGCTCGGGCAGGTAGCTCAGTTGGTACGAGCGTCCGCCTGAAAAGTGGAAGGTCGGCGGTTCGACCCCGCCCCTGCCCACGAGCAAGAGGAGCCGCAGGCCAGAGATATCTCGCCTGCGGCTTCTGCCTTCCGGTTCCAAAGGATTCGGGTCCGGGGAACGCCGCAGGGCGTGGCTCCAGCAGCCCTGCGTCGCTTCGGTGGCTGAAACCCTGGCGACGTACTTCGTGTAGCGGTTGCCGTTCGCGTCGGCAACCTTGAACTGGCGGTTGCCGAGCTCGTTCAGCGTGGAGGTCGCGACGCGCGTGCGCACGCCATCGGCCAGCGTGAAGAGCCTGACGGTCGCGCCCTGGGCGGCCGACGGAGCGTTGGCCTTCACCTTGTCGGTCGTGGCGCCGTTGTCAGCGCCGGTGAGCGTCGCCGAGATGTCGGCCGGGCCCGGCGGGCCGACGCGGTCGGCTCGAGGTCGAACGCCGTGCCGGAGTTCGTGGAGCCGGTGTCCGCGTCGACCTTGCTGATGTTGACGGCGTCGAGGAAGCACTCGCCGTTCATCTGGGCGTGCCGTCGTACTGCCCGGTGCGGAACAGCCCGACGCGGCCCGCGTTGTCGGCAGTGCTCAGCGACATCTTCAGGGTGCCGTCGCCGAGGGGCGGGGTGCCGGGGCCGGCGAGGAACGCCTGGTGGGAGTTCAGGTAGTGGGCGTCGTCATGGGCCCGGCGCTGCCAGCCCTGCGCGTGGTCGGGGTCGACGGTGAGATGCGCGGTGTCGCCGTTGGTCGCGGCGTAGTCGGCGAGGCTGACCTCGGCGGCGCCCGAGTCGCCAATCTGTTTACTTCTCATGGCCTCGCGCAGGCGCCGCCCACCACGCGGGTCCACGGTTGCTTCGCCATGGCTTCCGGATCCGACGGCGCGGGGGATGCCACGCCTAGGGGATCGCGATCTCGGCCCAGACCACCTTGCCGCTGGGTACGTTCTCGACGCCCCAGGAGCTCGACATCGCGTCGACCAGCATGATCCCGCGTCCGCCCTCGGCATCGATGTCCTGGGGTTGGGGCTCCGGCGTGCCCGGTCCGCCGTCCACCACCTCGATCCGGAAGGCTCCGGGGGTGCGGGAGAGCTGAAGCCTGAAGGCGGACTTCCCATGGGTGACAGCATTGGTGACCAGCTCGGTGACGACGAGGGCTGCGTCGTCGAAGATGTGCGCCAGTCCCCAGTCGCGCAGCGTCTCCCGCACCAGTGCCCGGGCCCGTGCTCCGGCGATGACGTCACGCGGTGCATCGAGGACCCGGACGTCGGCCGGGGTCCGGCCAGCGTTCTCGAGCACGTCGATGAGGTAGTCGATGTCAGCATCCTTGAGCACGTAGCCGGCCGTGCGCTCCTCGAACCACGCCCGATCGGTGGGTTCCCGCGCGGAGAGCACCACCACTCGAGTGCCGGGCGACTCCTCCCGAACCCGGGCAAGAACGTCGCGACCGGCGATGTCGGGAAGGCCCAGGTCGAGCACGACGACGTCGGGACGGGCATCGGCGGCAAGGGCGATCGCGTCGGCACCGGTCCGCGCCTCGCCGACGACCTCGAAGCCGCCACGCAAGCGCAGCGCCGTACGGACCAGACGGCGCACGTCGTCGACATCGTCGACGAGAACCACCCTGATCAGCTCGGAACCGACAGCGTCCACTAGACCGCCTTCTCGCGGGGCAGGTGGAGGGCGAAGGTATTGGTGGCCACGTCGTAGTCGACGCTGCCACCGTGAGCGAGCGCCAGCTCTCGCACGATGTAGAGGCCGAGCCCCGTGCCCCCGGTCGACGTGCCGAAACGCTCGAACAGGCGCGGCAGCACCTCGCTCGGCACTCCCGGCCCCGCGTCGGAGACAGTCACGACCATGTCATCACCCTCGGCCCGGGCACGGAGCGTCACCGGCGACCGACCGTGGCGCAGCGCATTGAGGACCAGGTTGTCGACCATCTGCCCGAACCTGCCGGGGTCAGCGTGGGCCGTCAGGCCCTGCGGCACGTCGACAACCACCTCGGCGTGGGGGTGCGTGTTTCCGATCGCCGCCACCAGGCTCGCGAGCTGCTCGTCGACGACGATGGTGGCCGGTCGCAGGTCGAGGGTGTGGGTCTGCGCACGCGACGCCGTCAGCAGGTCGTCGAGCAGCCGTCGCAGCTGTGCGGCATTGCGGTGCAGCCCCTCAGCGAGCTCGTAGCGCTCCTCAGTCGTCAGCTCCTCGTGGTGGCGGGCCAGCATCGCGGCCGAGGACGCCAGCACGCCGACAGGCGAGCGCAGCTCGTGGGCGGTGACGGCGAGGAACTCCGCCTGCTCCTCCGCTGCCCGCCGGAGTTGGTCGTTGGCGTGCTCCAGCAGGCTGAGCATCTGGCGGCGCTCGGTCGAGTCACGGGTGACCTTGGCGAATCCCACCAGCTCACCGTCCTCGTCGTGCACCGCAGTGATGGTGACGTGGGCCCAGAACTGGCTGCCGTCCTTGCGGATCCGCCAGCCCTCCTCCTCGTAGCGGCCCTCGGCCTTGGCCCACTCGAGCTCGTGCTCGGGATGCTTCTCGTCCTGCTTGTCCTGGGGGTAGAACACCCGGAAGTGCTGGCCGATGATCTCCTCGGCGGTGTAGCCCTTGCTGCGCTCCGCGCCCGGATTCCAGCTCTGGACGTGGCCCTCGGGGTCGAGCATGAAGATCGCGTAGTCCTGGACCGCCTCGACCAGCAGCCGGAGGCGCTGCTCGGTCCGCCGCAGCCTCGCCTCCGCGATGCGCTGGCTGCTCACGTCCTGCACCTGGAGGAAGAAGTAGAGGGGGCGGTCCATCGCGTCGAGCACCGACGAAGCCGTGGCGAGGAACTGTCGGCCGGAGTCGTCGGCCAGTTCGTGCTCGACCTGCACTGAGCCCTGGCCCTCGCGCAACCGCTGCAGCGCCCGGTCGAAATCCCCACCGACGGCGAGGTCGGCGTAGGGGGTACCGACGAGCTCGTCGGCCTCGTTGCCGAGGAGATGCCTCAGGTGTCGGTTCATGCGCACGATCCGCCCGTCGAGGGTGATCGTGGCCATTCCGATCGCGGCGTCGTCGAAGATCTCGCGGAACCGTTCGAGGTGGTCGGCCAGGACCGAGTCCAGCGGCGCCGACGACGGGACCTCGTCCGGTGGCAGGGACTCCCACTCCTCCGGTCCGGCGCCGGCCGGCCGGGCGACCGTGACCAGCCGCTCGACGAGCTCGTCCAGTGACACAGACTTCTCGAGGAACTCGGCCGCACCGAGATTGCGGGTGTGCTCTGCCAGGCCAGCCGCGTCGAAGCCGCTGAACATCACCACGCGGGTCGTCGGTGAGGCTTCGAGCACCATGGGAAGCGCGGCCAGCCCGTCGCGGCCCGGCATCGACACGTCGAGCAGCATCAGGGCCGGGTGGTGCTGGCGGGCGAGCTCCACGGCGTCGAACCCGTCGGCACCTTCGCCGACCACCTCGAGACGGCCGGACAGCCGAAGCTGGGTCTTGAGCAGCATTCGTACGTCAGGCGCGTCATCGACCACGACGATCGTGGGCGGAGCGGACATGTGGCGGAACCTATATCACGATAGGCGTTCTTGTGGGCACGTCCGCGGAAGCGAACGTGGCCCACACCCGGAACACGAGCCGGGTCGGTCACGGTTGCGCGTCACGAGACGCCGATGGCCACATGAGCAGACGAGAGCAGCCGCAGGCCGGAGATCCTGACCTGCGGCTGCTCGCCTTGTTCATCTTCAGTCGTGAGGTCCCTCAGCGCGTTCCGAGGCCCCTCAGGCTGACGTGCCGCGGAGCGGCCATGCTGTTGTCATCGATCACCAGGAAAGCCCGCTTGACTCCGGCGTTCTGGCGCGGGACGAACTTCACCGTGATGCTGCAGGCACTTCCCGGAGCTTGAGCCGCGCAGTTGTCCCGCACGGAGAAGGCGCCGGGGTTGGTGCCGCCCTTGCGGACCGTGGGTCGGGCCGCGGCGGTGCCGAAGCTCGAGTAGCGGACGGTCCGCGTCACCGCAGTGGTCGTCCGGCCGTTGCCCAAGGTCAGCGCCATCTTGTTGAGCGAGGACATCGCGGTGTTGTCCCGCATCATTCCGCTGATCGCGAGGCGCTTGGTGCTGGCCTGGAACCCACCGGGACCGGTGATCACGACGCGGTTGAAGCCGGTCGGCGAGCCGGTGAAGCTCCGGTTCAGGTTCGGCTTACCCACGAAACCAGCGGGCGCCGCGGTGCTGCGCAGCAGAGTGGTGATGCGCCGGCCCGGAAGACGGCAGTCCATCTTGCCGCCAGGCGCCGTACAGGTCACGGTCCCCCACGGGTCCTTGATCGTGTATCGACCCGGCTTCAGGGCGCTCCCGGTGAACCGGGCGATTCGGCCCCCGGCGGGCGAGCTGACCGAGTAGACAAGGCGGATCGGGCCAGCGTCGCCACCGGCATCCCAGTACGCCGGGTCCGTCGGGTCGAACACCCCGCCGCAGATCGCGGTACCGGTGTCGCAGGGCGCAACCGCGACACCCTGGCCGTCCACGATGTAGGCCGGAAGCCCATCGGCACGGCCCCCGGTGGGCCCGAGGCGGACGGACGCGTCGGATGCCCCCATGGTTGCGACGATGCCTGTGACAGCCACCACGGCAGCTGAGAGGAGTGCCGTAGAACGGCGTCGGGTGAGCTTGGTGATTCGCATGTGCAGATCCCCCTTTGGATTTGCGGCAGGGATCGTCGTCGGGGCCCCGGCGACGATTGCGATGGACTATTGGTTGTCACCGTCAACGACGTGTGAAAAGTCAACGAGGCGTTAAGCGCTGTCTCGAGCTCAGGGTGGGCCGACTCGGAGGCGTAACTGGACCAGACCACTTTCGTTGGGCCGAGTGTCAGGGCCGCCGGCTGGCGGCGACTTTCGGGAACCAAAGGAAGCCATGCGCAGACTTGCAGCAGCCGCCCTCGCCGTCACGACCGTCCTGGGTCTGGGAGCCACGGCGGTGACCGCCGACGCGGCACCGACGTCGTCCGCCAGCTCGGCCGCCGCGGCCCCCTACATCGTGGTGCTCGACGACAGCGCCGATGCCCGGGCAGTAGCCCAGGCACAGGCGAGTCGATTCGGCCTCGATGTCGGCCACGTCTACACCTCGGCCCTCCAGGGTTACTCCGCGTCCATGACCCCCACGGTCGCCACGGCCCTCGAGGCCTCCCCGTCCGTGCGGTGGGTGCAGGAGGATACGCCGGTCAGCATCGATGCCCAGACCACGCCGACCGGCATCAACCGGGCCAACGCTGACGTCAGTCCGACTGCTGCGATCAACGGCGCCGACCAGCGGGTGGACGTGGACGTAGCCGTCATCGACACGGGCGCGGACCTGACCCACCCGGACCTGAACATCTACAGCGCCGGCGCCAAGAATTGCTCGATCGGTGCGATCAACGCCAACGACATGAACGGTCACGGAACCCACGTTTCGGGCACCATCGGCGCTATCGACAACGGCACGGGCGTGGTCGGCATGGCACCCGGGGCCCGCATCTGGCCGGTCAAGGTCCTCACCGACGCGGGTAGCGGCCTGAACTCCGACGTGATCTGCGGCATCGACTACGTCACCGCCCACGCGTCCCAGATCGAGGTCGCCAACATGAGCCTGGGCGGCGCCGGCTCCGACGACGGCAACTGCGGCAACACCAACCAGGACGCCATGCACAAGGCGATCTGCCGGTCGGTCGCCGCGGGCATCACCTACGCCGTGGCCGCGGGCAACGACTCGGAGGACGCCGCGAACTCCACGCCGGCGGCGTACGACGAGGTGATCACGGTCAGCGCTCTCTCCGACTTCAACGGCGTCCCCGGTGGCGGCGCCCCGTCCACCTGCCGCTCGGACGTCGACGACACGTTCGCGGACTACTCCAACTTCGGCTCCGATGTGGACATCATCGCCCCCGGCACGTGCATCTACTCGACCTGGATGCTCGGCGGCTACAACACGATCAGTGGTACGTCGATGGCCACCCCGCACGTCACCGGTGGCGCCGCCCTCTACAAGGCGACCCACCCGACCGCCACTCCTGCCCAGGTCAAGTCGGCCCTGCAGGCCGCGGGCACGCTCGACTGGAACAACAGCGACGACGGTGACAACACCAAGGAGCGCCTGCTCGACGTGAGCACCTACTGACCACGTCGTACTCCACTGAGGGGCCGGGCCATTTGTGGCCCGGCCCCTCGTCACGTGGTGACTTCGTGGTAACCCGCTCGGCGCTCTACGCTTGAGTTCCGGTTACGCGCCACCCCTGCGGGCCGGGAGAGCAGCCACACCACCCCGTGGCGGGACAACAGAAAGTGGGCACCCCAATGTCCGACGTGACCGTGGACGTGTTCGAGCTCGGGACCGAGCACGAACAGGTCGTCTTCTGCAACGACGGCGCGACCGGCCTCAAAGCCATCATCGCGATCCACTCCACCGCACTCGGCCCGGCTCTGGGCGGCACCCGCTTCTACCCCTACTCCTCCACCGCCGAAGCGGTGCAGGACGTCCTCAACCTCTCCCGCGGGATGTCCTACAAGGCGTCCCTCGCCGGGCTCGACCTCGGCGGCGGCAAGGCAGTGATCATCGGCGACCCGGCCACCCTCAAGTCCGAGGCCCTGCTGCGCGCCTACGGCCGCTTCGTCCAGTCCCTCGGCGGCCGCTACTACACCGCCTGCGACGTCGGCACCTACTCCGCGGACATGGACGACGTCGCCCGCGAGTGCTCCTACGTCACGGGGCGCACCGTCGCACACGGAGGCGCGGGTGACAGCTCGGTGCTGACGGCGTACGGCGTCTTCGAAGGCATGCGCGCCGCGGCCGAGGTCGCGTGGGGCGCTCCGACTCTCGCCGAGCGCGTGGTCGGGGTCGCCGGGGTCGGCAAGGTGGGCCGGCACCTCGTGCGGCACCTGATCGAGGACGGCGCGTCTGTGGTCGTGACCGACGTCCACCAGCCGTCTGTGCAGCGGGTTCTGGACGAGTTCCCGCAGGTGACGGTGGTCGACTCGACCGACGTGCTGGTCGCAACGCCGCTGGACGTGTACGCGCCCTGTGCCCTCGGGGGTGCCCTGACCGACGAGGTGGTCGAGGTGCTCTCCGCCCGGATCGTGTGCGGTGCCGCCAACAACCAGCTGGCCCACCCGGGCGTCGAGAAGATGCTCGAGGAGCGCGGCGTCCTCTACGCGCCGGACTACTGCGTCAACGCGGGCGGGTTGATCCAGGTCGCCGACGAGCTCGAGGGGTTCTCCTTCGATCGTGCGCAGCAGCGGGCCAGCGGGATCTTCGACACCACGCGGAACGTGTTCGAGCTCGCCGCTCGCGACGGCGTACCGCCTGCGGTCGCAGCCGACCGGCTGGCCGAGCGCCGGATGCGCGACGTGGGCCGGCTGCGGGGAATCTGGATCTCCGGTGGTTGAGGTGCGAAGGCCGCCTGCGGCCTGAGCCTCGAAACCCCTCGAGTCCAAGCAGGGCTTCGACCGCTGTGGTCGCCGCCCTGCGTCCCTCACCGGGTTTCGACGCGCCTGGCGCGCCTTCACAGGCTCAGGCGCGGGCTTGCTCAACCTTCCTGAGCCCACGCGGCGCGCTCGTGCCTCGCGCGCCGCTGCTCAGTCGCGGGAAGGTTCTGCGTAGTCGGAGTAACCGTCGTCCTGATCGGACTCTTCGGTCTCGTCGGTGTCCTTGTCGCCGTGCAGCTCTCGCGCCAGCGCCCCGAAGTCCGTCTCGTGGGTGCGGTACTTCAGGTCGCGCGCGACCTTCGTCTGCTTGGCCTTGGCTCGGCCGCGCCCCATAGGGTCGACCCCCTCGCACACTTGGCCGGGGCTCCGGGCCCCGGTCTGTCCTAAAGGTTTCTCGTGGGAGCAACGCTACCCGCTGCCCGGGTGTTCCCGCACATCACCTCCCGGCTTCGACACAAAAATCGTGTCCCTCCGCTGGGGTGAAGTCACCAGCCGGCGTGCTGGCCCACGAGGGAGACCCGCCCGTCGCCCTCACCGTCGGTGCGCACCTCTCCGGCCGACCACGCCCGGATCCCGTGGCCCGCGAGCAGGTCGACCCCGCGGTCGACCTGGTCGGCCGGCATGAGAGCGACCATGCCGACGCCGCAGTTGAGGGTCGCCTCGAGGTCGGGCTGTTCGACGCCGCCCACGCGTCGTACGACGTCGAAGATCGGCCGCGGCGTCCACGTCGAGCGGTCGACGACGGCCGAGACCTCGACCGGCAGCACCCGCGCGAGATTGGCCGCGAGTCCCCCGCCGGTGACGTGGGCCATTGCGTGGACGTCGGTCTCGCGCGCCAGGTCGAGGCAGGCGGTGGCGTAGATCCGGGTGGGCTCGAGGAGCTCCTCGCCGAGCGAGCGACCCAGCTCCTCCACGTGGCGATCCAGCGACCACCGGGCGGTCTCCAGCAGGACGTGCCGGACGAGGGAGTAGCCGTTGGAGTGCAGGCCGCTCGCCTCCATGGCCACGACCACGTCGCCCGGCCGGACTCGTCCGGGCCCCAGCAGCCGGTCCGCCTCCACCACCCCGGTGGTCGCCCCGGCTACGTCGTACTCGTCGGGGCCGAGCAGCCCGGGATGCTCCGCGGTCTCGCCGCCGATCAGCGCGCAGCGGGCTTCGACGCAGGCCTCGGCGATGCCTTTGACGATGGCCGCGATCCGTTCGGGTACCACGCGGCCGGTGGCGATGTAGTCGGTCATGAAGAGCGGCTCGGCCCCACAGACCACCAGATCGTCGACGACCATGCCGACCAGGTCGAACCCGATCGTGTCGTGAACGTCCATGGCCTGGGCGATCGCCACCTTGGTGCCGACGCCGTCGGTGGAGGTCGCGAGCAGCGGGCGTTCGTAGCGGGTCAGCGCGGAGGCGTCGAAGAGGCCGGCGAACCCGCCGATCCCGCCGATCACCTCGGGGCGCCGGGCCTTGTCCACCCAGCCCTTCATCAGCTCGATCGCCTTGTCGGCGGCCTCGATCGAGACCCCCGCCGCCGCGTAGGAGGTGGCGGGCGAGGCGGGCTCGTGCGGGGGCTGCGGCACGGGGTTCTCCTACGGGTTGGGGAGTGGCAGTGCCTCGGAGGTGATCGAGGTCTCGAGCAGGTGCTTGCCCAACAGGCTCTCGTCAGGGAGGTCGATGGGGTAGTCGCCGGTGAAGCACGCCTGGCAGAGGCGCTCCGACGGCTGGGCGGTGGCTTCGACCATGCCCTCGAGCGAGATGTAGCCGAGGCTGTCGGCACCCACGCTGGCGGCGATCTCGTCCTCGTCGAGGCCGTTGGCGATGAGCTCGGCGCGAGTGGCGAAGTCGATGCCGTAGAAGCACGGCCACTTCACCGGCGGGCTGGAGATCCGGACGTGCACCTCGAGCGCGCCCGCCTCGCGGAGCATCCGCACCTGTGCGCGCTGGGTGTTGCCGCGGACGATCGAGTCGTCCACGACCACGACCCGCTTGCCGCGGATCATGTGTTCGAGGGCGTTCAGCTTCAGCCGGATGCCGAGCTGGCGCAGGGTCTGGCTCGGCTGGATGAAGGTGCGTCCGACGTAGGCGTTCTTGACGAAGCCCTGGCCGAACGGGATCCCGCTCTCCTCGGCGTAGCCGGCTGCTGCCGGGGTGCCGGACTCGGGGACCGGCATCACGAGGTCGGCGTCCACCGGGAACTCCCGGGCGAGGCGGCGGCCCATCTCGACCCGGGCCTCGTGCACGCTGCGGCCCGCGATCCTGGCGTCGGGGCGAGCCAGGTAGACGTACTCGAACACACACCCCTTGGGGCGGGGCTCGGCGAACCGGTGGGTGCGCAGGCCGTTCTCGTCGATCGCGACCAGCTCGCCCGGCTCGACCTCGCGGACCACGCTGGCGCCGATGGTGGCCAGGGCGGCGTCCTCGCTCGCGACCACCCAGCCGCGCTCGAGCCGTCCCAGGACCAGCGGCCGGATCCCCTCGGGGTCACGGGCGGCGTAGAGAGTGTTCTCGTTCATCCAGACGAACGAGAACGCCCCGCGCAGCAGCGGCAGCACCTCGAGGGCGCGCTGCTCGAGCGAGGAGTCGGGGTGGCTGGCGAAAAGAGCCGTGACCAGGCCCGTGTCGTTGGTCGACTCCAGGTGGCGGGCGTGGATGTCCAGCTCGCCGCTCAGGCTGGGGAGGTCGCGGACCAGCTTCGCCAGCTCGGCGGTGTTGATCAGGTTCCCGTTGTGGCCCAGCGCGATGGACCCATCGGCGGTGGGACGGAAGGTCGGCTGCGCGTTGTCCCAGTTGCTCGACCCGGTGGTGGAGTAGCGCGCGTGGCCGATCGCGAGGTGGCCCTTGAGCGAGGCCAGCGTGGTCTCGTCGAACACCTGCGACACCAGACCCATGTCCTTGTAGACCAGGATCTGCCGACCGTTGCTCACGGCGATGCCGGCGGACTCCTGCCCGCGGTGCTGAAGCGCGTAGAGCCCGAAGTAGGTGAGCTTGGCGACGTCCTCGCCGGGAGCCCACACCCCGAACACCCCGCACGCGTCCTGCGGCCCCGTGTCGTGTGGGTCGAGGGCGGCGGTGAGCCGGCCGTCGCCACCGGGACGCGGCGTGTGGAGCGGAGGCACGGCACGAGTGTAGGTTGCCCGGGCGGACCTCCCGGTATCGGCGGGCCGCGACTCCCGAATCGACCGTCCGCCCGGCGTCGCGAGTGGCCGCCAAACGGGGGGCTTCTCTATCATTCTCCGGCGAGACGTCCGCGCTCGCCCCTACCATGATCCTCGGGGGGAGGTGCTCACGATGACCGAACAGACGGCCGGGCAGGCGATGTCGCGCGCCATCGACGAGCCCTTCGCCGACAACTGGTCCCAGACCGTCTTCCGCGAGGGCCTCCAGCTGATTGCCGAGGGCGTCACCGAGCTGGTCGGCTTCGGCGTCGCCGTGGTCAGCATCGTGCGCAACGACCAGCTCGAGGTGGTCGCCGTCGCCGGCGACGAGAAGGCGCGCTCGGAGATCCACGGCACCCGCACCCCCATCCACACCCTGCAGGCCGAGCTCGACAAGGCCGACAGCTGGGGCCTGATGCAGTTCGTGCCCCACGAGCGGCTCAACGACGAGGTCCTGGCCACTGGCTGGGTTCCCGACATCCAGCCCCTCGACGTACCCGACGCCTGGCACCCGCTCGACCTGCTGATCGCGCCCCTCCACGGCTCGGATGGCGAGCTCCTGGGCACCATGGCCATCGACCTGCCGATCGACGGGCGCCGACCCGGGCCCGAGAAGCGCCGGATGCTGGAGAAGTACGCCGCCCAGGCCGGTCGCGCGGTGGTCACGGCCGTCGAGCGGGAGCGCCTCGCCGAGCAGATGCGGCTGGCCACCGCCGCGCGGACCATTGTCCGCGGAGCCAGCGCCCAGCTCTCCCTCGACAAGCTGCTCGCCGCCGTCCAGCCCGCCCTCGTGCAGGGCTTCGGGGCCACCGGGATGTGGATCGAGACCTTCGACGAAAGAGGCGGCGACGGCATCCTCTACGCCGGCGACGGCTCGCACCTGACCATGCCGGCGGCGCTGATGCAGCTCGCGGAGCGAGCCGCCCACCGCTGCTGGTCCGACCAGAAGGCCCAGGTCGTGGCCACCGACAGGCCCGCGTGGTCGGACCTGGACGAGGACGAACGCGCGCTCGTCCTCGGCTTCCTCGAGTCCATCGACGTGTCCTCGGCGCTCTTCGCGCCGCTGGGCGCCGGCACGGAATGTCTGGGCAACATGGTGCTGACCCGCGATGCCGGCCGCCCCGACTGGACCGAGGTGGAGATGTCCGCCGCCCTCGACCTGGGCCACGACCTCGGCCGGGCGATCCTCAACGCCCGCACCTTCGAGCGCGAGCACGAGCTCGTCCAGGAGCTGCGCGCCCTCGACATCTACAAGAGCCAGCTGATCGCGACGGTCTCGCACGAGCTGAAGAACCCACTCACCTCCATCGTCGGCCACCTCGAGATGCTCGAACAGGTCCCGGACCTCAACCCGCTCGCCGTCGGCTCCATCGCGGCCATGGACCGCGCCTCCGGGCGACTCAGCCGCGTCATCAACGACCTGCTGCTCCTGTCCCGGGTCGACGACCCCACCACCCCGGTGGTGGCCGTGCCGGTCGACCTGCACGCCGTACTCGAGGACGTGCTCGACGTCAACGCGGTCTCCGCCCGCAACAAGGAGCTGTCGATCCGCGTGGTCGCCCCCACCGGACCGGTGTGCGCGCTGGGCGACCATGACGAGCTGGACCGGATCTGCGCCAACCTGATCAGCAACGCGATCAAGTACACCCGCCCCGGACGCACCATCACGGTCACGCTGGACCGCATGGGCGACCGGGTGATGTTGGCCTGCGCCGATGAGGGGATCGGCATCTCGCGCGAGGACCAGGAGCAGCTGTTCAGCGAGTTCTTCCGCTCCGCCAACCCCGAGGCCTACTCCCAGCCCGGCACCGGTCTCGGCCTGGCGATCGTGCAGCGGATCGTGCGCCGGCACGACGGCCGGATCACCGTGGACTCCGAGCTCGGGAAGGGCAGCACGTTCACCGTCGAACTGCCGGCGGCACCTGACTGATCCGCGGGGCGGCCGGCTGTCCAGCCCACCCCGATCCCGCGCGTTTGAGAATCCCCGGGTTCGGTGAGAGTTTGAGCCGCATGACGACGACCCCCGACGACGGCATCACCACCCCGGCCGGCCTGGCCGGCGAGACCCTGAGGCACATCGCGCTGACCGAGGACTTCGCCGCGCACAACTACCACCCGCTGCGCGTGGTCCTGGCCACCGGCGACGGTGCCTGGGTGACCGACGTCGACGGTCGCCGCTACCTCGACTGCCTGGCGGGCTACTCCGCGCTGAACTTCGGGCACGGCCATCCGGGGCTCCTGGCCCGCGCCCACGAGCAGATGTCGAGACTCACTCTCACCAGCCGGGCGTTCTACAACGACCAGCTCGGCCCGTTCGCCCACGACCTCGCGGGGCTCACGGGCAAGGAGATGGTCCTGCCCATGAACTCCGGGGCCGAGGCCGTGGAGACCGCGATCAAGGTGAGCCGGAAGTGGGGTTACCTGGTCAAGGGCGTCCCGGAGAACCAGGCCACGATCGTCGCGATGGAGGGCAACTTCCACGGTCGGACCACGACCATCGTGTCCTTCTCGACCGACTCCGCGGCAACCGCCTTCTACGCGCCGTACACGCCGGGCTTCAAGGTGGTGCCCTTCGGTGACTTCGAGGCGCTCGAGGCCGCCGTCGACGAGACCACCGTCGCGGTGCTGCTGGAGCCCATCCAGGGCGAGAGCGGCGTCATCATCCCGCCGGAGGGCTACCTGCACGAGGTGCGGGCGCTGTGCAACCGTGAAGAGGTCCTGATGGTCGCCGACGAGATCCAGTCGGGCCTCGCGCGCACCGGTCGCACCTTCGCGTGCGACCACGAGGACGTCATCCCGGACATCTACATCCTCGGCAAGGCACTCGGCGGCGGGCTGTATCCCGTCTCCGCGATCACGGCGGACGGCGACGTGCTCTCGGTCATCACCCCCGGCACCCACGGCTCGACCTTCGGAGGCAACCCGCTGGCCGCGGCCATCGGTCGTGAGGTGGTCTCGATGCTGAAGACCGGGGAGTTCCAGGAGCGGGCCACCCGCCTGGGCGCCTACCTGGCGAAGGGACTGGAGGAGCTCGTGGGCGAGGGTGTCGACGCGGTGCGGGCCCGAGGACTGTGGGCCGGGGTCGACATCACCGACGAGCTCACCACCGGACGACACTTCTGCGAGCAGCTCCTCGAGCACGGGGTCCTGGCCAAGGAGGCACATGGCCAGACCGTCCGGCTTGCCCCACCGCTGGTGGCGACCGAGGAGGACCTCGACGTGCTGATCAACGCCTTCCGCTCCATCTGCGCCGCCTGACCAAACCGGATAGTCCGGAACGATCCGCAGGTCCTGGGCGCCCAGAACCCTGCCGTTCGTTCCGGACTATCCGAAATCAGGAGCGGCCGAGGTTGCGCAGGAGGAGCGCCTCGGCGAGGACCACCCGCTCGAACTCGGCGAGGTGGAGTCCCTCGTTGGCGCCGTGGGCGCGGGTGTCCGGGTCCTCGACCCCGGTGACGAGGACGCTCGCCTGCGGGAAGGCCTCGAGGAACTCGGCGATGAACGGGATCGAGCCGCCCACGCCCATGTCCACCGGCTCGGTGCCGTCCCAGGCCTCGGTGAAGGCCGCCCGCGCGGCGTCGTACGCGGGGCCGGTGGCGTCGATCTGGGTGGCCTCGCCGGTGTCGACGACCGTGAACGTCAGCTCGGCGCCCCACGGGACGCGCTCCTCGAGGTGACGACGCAGGCACGCGATGGCGTTCTCGGTGGTGTCGCCGGGGGCGATCCGCATCGAGATCTTGGCCCGGGCGGTGGGGACGAGAGTGTTGCTGGCGCCGTCGACCTTCGGTGCGTCGAGGCCGGTGATGCTGAGCGATGGACGGGTCCACAGCCGCTCGACGACCGAGCCGTCCCCGATCCACTCGATCCCGGGGGTGGCGCCGGACTCGGCGCGCAGGCGGTCCTCAGGGTATTCCACGTCGGCGGCCGGACCGCTGTGGAGCCCGGCGACCGCGACGTTGCCGGCATCGTCGTGGAGACCGGCGATGAGCCGGCTGAGCGTGATCAGCGCGTCGGGCACCAGCCCGCCCCACATGCCGGAGTGCACGGCGTGGGTGAGGGTGCGGACCTCGATGTCGGCGCGGACCAGGCCACGGAGGCTCGTCGTCAGCGCCGGTACGCCGATGTCCCAGTTCCCGGAGTCGGCGATGACGATGACGTCCGCCCGGAGCCGCTCCTGATGCTCCTTCAGCAGGGCGGGGAGGGTGTCGGAACCGACCTCCTCCTCACCCTCGACGAACATCGTGACGCTGACCGGGAGGTCGTCGCCGAACACCCGCAGGGCGCCGAGATGGGCGGCGATCCCGGCCTTGTCGTCGGCAGCACCGCGGCCGTACAGGCGGTCACCGCGTTCGGTCGGCTCGAACGGCGGGGAGTCCCACTCCGCGTGGTCGTTCTCGGGCTGGACGTCGTGGTGCGCGTAGAGGAGGACGGTCGGGGCACCCTCGGGACCGGGCTTGTGGGCGATGACCGCCGGTGCACCGCCGTCCTCGCGCGCGCTCACGATGTCGACGGTCTCGAACTTCTCGGCCCGGAACAGCTCGGCCACCGCCTCGGCGCTCCGCTGCACCTCGCCGGCGCGGGCCGGGTCGGCGCTCACCGACTCGATCCGGACGAGGTCCTCGAGGTCGCTGCGGATCCCGGGGAGGACGGACTGGACCGCGGCGTGGATCTGGTCGCTCATGCTCGCCAACCTATCCGGCGGGCTTCCCGGGCGAGCCGGGCCGGTCAGGAGACCACGTTGCGCAGGGGACGCCCGTCGAGGAGCCGCTCGAGCTGGTCGCGCACAAGTGCCGAGATCCGGGGCAGCATGGCGGTGGTGCCGCCGGCGACGTGGGGCGTGATGAGGACCTCCGGCGCCGACCAGAGCGGGTGTCCGTCCGGCAGCGGCTCTGGGTCGGTGACGTCGAGGGCGAACCGGAGCCGGCCGGCGTGCCGCAGAACCGCGTCGGTGTCGAGGACTCCACCACGAGCGACGTTGACCACGACGGCCCCGTCCGGCAGTGCCCCGAGCACCGCGTCGCCGACGAACCCCCGGGTGGGCTCGCCGAGCGGGAGCAGCACGATGACCACGTGCTGGTCGCCCAGCAGGGCGGGCAGCTCGTCGACGCCGTGGACCCGACCGACCAGGTCGTCATCGCGCGCCTTCGAGGCGACACCGGTGATCTCCGCGCGCATGGGCACCAGGCGTTCGGCCACCGCCCGGCCGATGGACCCGTAGCCGAGGATCAGCACCCGAGAGTCGGCCAGGGAACGGCGGTCCCACAGGTTCGTCCAGTGACCGTGGCTCCGCACCGCCTCCGGGATGCCCCGCAGCACCGCCACGGCCAGGCCCACCGCGTGCTCGGCCGTCGCGTCGTCGTGCACCCCGGAGGCGTTGGCGAGCACGACCCCATCGGGCAGCAGCTCGAGCTGGCCGTCGTAGCCGGCGAGCTGGGTCTGCACCACTCGGAGCGCCGGGAGCTGGTCGAGCGCCCTCATCGTGCGGATCGTCGTGCGGTAGTCGGGCACGCACACCTCGACCTCGTCGGCCCGCGGCGGCAGGTCCTGCCCGTCCCAGACGACGTACTCGACGCCCGCGAGCGGACCCACCGCGTCGCGCAGCTCCTCGGTCGGCACGGCGACGATCACGGGGCCACCTCGACGAGCGGGAGGTACGGCGCCAGGTCGGTGCGCTCCCCTGACGCCCGGACCCGTCCCTGGTCGACCGCGGTCGACCAGTCGAGGGCTCCGGTGGCCAGGGCGATCCACGTCCGCGGGTCGGTCTCGACCACGGCGGGAGGTGTCCCGCGGGTGTGTCGCACGCCCTCGATGACCTGGGCGGCGGCGTAGGGCGGAACCCGCACCTCGACCGACTTGCCCGGCGCACGGTCGCCGAGCAGGGCCAGGAAATGCTTGCTCAGGAGCTTCAGGTCGGCCGGCGCCCACTCCCCCCGATCCAGCGCCTCGGCGACGGCCTGCGGGTCGGCGGGACGGAGTCGAGCGGGCATCAGGTCTTCTCCTCGTCGGTGGGCGCGGTGGTCCCGGGGTGGGGCAGCAGCATGGCGTGGAAGAGGTAGGTCAGCCGTCCGTCGTCGCGCCCCCGGGTCCGCTCCGCCCACGTGTGCACCACCTCCTGGAGCTCCCTCGACAGCTGGCCAGCCTCGTCCTTGGTGAGTCGGACCGCGCTCTCCATGGTCGAGCGGTGGGTACCCGGGCGAGGGTCGACGCTGTAGGCCGCGTCCACCACCTCGTGCGCGAACGACGCGGCGTTGCTCATGAAGACTCGTGCGGCCGCCGCACCGCCCGGCTCCTTCCGCAGCGCGCCGACGTCGATGCTCAACCCCTCGTCGACCGTGGCCTTCCAGGCGCGGTCGCGCTGGTCGCGCGCGGCCTCGGGTGCCTCCTCGATCAGCCCGTACTTCGCGAGCTGGCGCAGGTGGAAGCTCGCCTGGTTGGCGGGCACCCCGAGCTCACGGGCCAGGTCGGCGGCGCGCATCGGGCCGGTCGCGGTCAGCTCGGTGAGGATCCGGTTGCGCACGGGATGGGCGATGGCGCGCAGCACGCGGGGGTCGTGGACGTGTCCACGGTGGGGATCACTGGTCACGAGCACAGTCTATCCGAGTTTCGCACGCACTATTGCGCAATGATTATTGCGCAATATATGGTGCGGGTATGACGACGTACCGGAGCCTCGCTCGCAACCACGACTACGCCGCCCTCTGGACCGGCGAGGCCGTCAGCCAGCTGGGGAGCTCGGTGAGCATGTTCGCGTTCCCGCTCGTCGGCTATGCGCTGACCGGGTCTGCGGTGCTGGCCGGTCTCCCGGTGGCCGCCTTCCTGCTCGGCATGGTGGCGGCGCTGCTGCCGGCCGGCGTGATCGTCGACCGCACCGACCGCAAGAAGCTGATGCTGGCCGCCAGCGGCTCCGGCGTGCTGGTCTACGGCTCGGTGGGAGTCGCGGCAGGGCTGGGCGTGCTCACCATCGGCCACCTGATCGTGGCCGCCCTGCTCACCGGCGTGGCCGCGGGTGTCTTCGGGCCGGCCGAGACGTCCGCCGTCCGGTCCGTCGTGACGCAGGACCAGCTGCCCACGGCGCTGAGCCAGAACCAGGCGCGGCGCCACATCGCCGAGCTGGTCGGCGGTCCTCTCGGTGCCGCCATGTTCAGCGCCTCGAAGGTGCTGCCCTTCGTGTTCGACGCGGTCACGTTCCTGTTCTCGTTCGTGGCCCTCTCGCGGATCCGGACCGACCTCTCGCCGGTGCCGCGGCCGAAGCGCCGGGTCCGTGCGGACCTGGCCGAGGGCCTGCGCTACGTGTGGGGTCGGCCGTACTTCAGAGCCATGATGGCCTTCGGCGCGCTCAGCAACCTCGCAGTCAATGCCGTGTTCTTCGTGGCGATCCTGCGGCTCGTCCAGGAAGGCGTGCACCCGGCCGCCATCGGTCTGATCGACATGTTGGCCGGCGTCGGCGGAATCCTCGGCGCGCTCGCGGCGCCGTACGTCATCGACCGGCTGCCGACCGGGAGGCTCACCCTGGCGATCGCGTGGAGCTGGGTGCCGCTCCTGGTGCCGCTGGTGTTCTGGAGCTCACCGGTACTGGTGGGCGCGATGCTGATGATGGGCATCTTGCTCAACCCGGCCGGCAACGCCGGGACGCAGTCCTACCGGGTCGCCATCACCCCGCCGGAGCTCCAGGGGCGGGTCGGGTCGTCGATGCAGTTCGTGGGCATGTCGATGATGCCGGCCGCGCCGGTGGTCGGCGGCTTCCTGCTCGAGACGTACGGCGGTCCTGCCGCCACGATCGGCCTGCTGGTGCTGGTGACCGTCACCGCTCTGATCCCCACGCTCAGCGTCACCGTGCGGGGCATCCCCCGGCCCGTGGAGTGGCCGCGGCCGGACGCGCCCGCTCCCGCGCTCGAGCCCGTGGCGGCCTGACCAGAACCCGATAGTCCGGTACGAACAGCACCTCCCACAGCCCCCTCCTGGAGCTTTTCGTGCCGGACTATCCGATTTGGTCCAGGATCCTCAGCTGGCGGTCCCAGGCCGGGTCGGTCGGGTCGATCACGACGAAGTGGTCGCCCTCCACCGGCACCAGCTCGGCCCGGGCGCCGGCGGTCGTCGCCGCCTCGACGTATCCCGCGGACTGCGAGAACGGCACGGTCGAGTCGGCGTGACCGTGCACGCACCAGACCGGAACCTCGAGCGGGATCTGCTGCTGCGGGTTGTACTTCGCGTCATCGGGGCCGGGTCGGTGGCCGAGGAATGCCTGGACCGCTCGGCCGCCGAGGCCGAGCCGGTCCGCCTCGACGAGATCGAGCACGCCGGCCTGCGAAATCACGTGGGTGACCCTCACGCCCGCGTCGGCACGTCCGGCCGCCCAGGTCGCCAGGTGTCCCCCCGCCGAGTGACCGAGAGTGATCACCCGCGAGGTGTCCAGCCCGTCGACGTCGGCGAGCGCGTCGATACCGGCGGCGACGTCGTCGAGGGTGTTCGGAACACCGCCCCCGTTGCCGACCCGGCGGTACTCCAGGTTCCAGGCGGTCCAGCCCTCGTCGACCAGGCTCTCGGCGAGGGGCCGGCCCAGCGAGGCGTCGTACTCCGCCTTCCAGAAGCCGCCGTGGATGACCACCACCACGCCGCGCGACTCGCCCGACGGGTAGGAGAGCTCGGCGAACTGGCTGGGGTCATCGCCGTAGGAGACGGTCGTGTCGGTGCTCCGCACGGGGGCGTCCTCACCGCCGGGAGGGTCGTGTGCCTGGGAACGCCCCAGTGGTAGGTCTGGGGCACACGACCCGCTCACCCCAGGGCCGCTGGAAGGGTCCCCGACCAGGCGGCGCGGAGCTCCTCGACGGGTACCGTGAACTGGCTTTCGACCGTGAGGTCGACTCCGCCGGTGCGCCCCAGCGCGGTGAGGGGTACGCCGTGGCGCGCGGCGAGGTCGTTCAGCTCGCCGAGTGCGGTTTCCGGGACGGTCACCAGACAGCGGGCCGACGACTCCGCGAAGAGCTCGAGGAAGGGGTCTCCGTCGACGGCGATGGTCGCGCCGACGCCGTGGCGGATCACCGACTCGGCGAGGGCCTGGGCGACACCGCCGTCGGAGACGTCGTGTGCGCTGGAGACCACGCCGACCGCGTCGACCAGCAGCGCGCCGAGTGCCTGCTCGGCGGCCAGGTCGACGACCGGCGGGACACCACCCAGGTGGCCATGGACGACGTGGGCCCACTCGGAGCCAGACAGCTCCTCACGGGTCTCGCCGAGCAGCACGACGTGCTCGTCTGCCGACCCGAAACCGGTCGGGGTGCGCCGCGTGACGTCGTCGATCACGCCGAGCACCGCGACGACAGGCGTCGGCAGGATCGCGGTCTCCCCGGTCTGGTTGTAGAGGCTGACGTTGCCGCCGGTCACCGGGACACCGAGCTCGAGGCAGGCGTCCTTGAGGCCGCGGCAGGCCTCGGCGAACTGCCACATCACCGCCGGGTCCTCCGGCGAGCCGAAGTTGAGGCAGTCGGAGATCGCCAGCGGCCGCGCGCCGCCGGTCGCGACGTTGCGGTAGGCCTCCACGAGCGCGAGCTGCGCGCCGGCGTACGGGTCCAGCTTGGCGAACCGGCCGTTGCAGTCGGTCGAGACGGCGACGCCGAGATTCGTCGACTCGTCCACACGGATCATGCCGCTGTCGGAGGGTTGGGCGAGGACGGTGTTACCGCGCACGTAGCGGTCGTACTGGTCGGTGATCCACGACTTGTCGCACAGGTTGGGGCTGGCGACCAGCCGCAGCAGCGTCGCCCGGAGCTCGTCGCCGGAGGAGGGCCGGGGCAGCTTCTCGGCCACGTCGGCCTGGAGGTCGTCCTGCCAGTCGGGGCGTTCGAAGGGCCGGTGGTAGGTCGGCCCGTCGTGGGCCACCGAACGCGGGGGAACGTCGACCACCCGCTCACCGCGCCAGTCGATCTGGAGGTGGCCGGAGTCGGTGACCTCGCCGATGACCGTGGCCTCGACCCCCCACCGGTCGCAGACGGCCAGGAACCGGTCGACGTCGCCGGGTTCGACCACGGCCATCATCCGCTCCTGCGACTCGCTCATCAGGATCTCCTCCGGCGACAGCGTGGAGTCACGCAGAGGGACGCGGTCGAGGTCGACGTGCATGCCGCCGTCGCCGGCGCTGGCCAGCTCGCTGGTCGCGCACGAGAGCCCGGCACCGCCGAGGTCCTGGATCCCGGCCACCAGCCCGGCCGCGAAGATCTCGAGCGTGCACTCGATCAGGAGCTTCTCCATGAACGGGTCGCCGACCTGGACGCTGGGTCGCTTGGCCGGCCCGCCCGCCTCGAAGGTCTCACTCGCCAGGACGGAGACACCGCCGATCCCGTCGCCGCCCGTGCGGGCGCCGTAGAGGATGACCTGGTTGCCGACGCCAGAGGCCTTGGCGAGGTGGAGGTCCTCGTGGCGGAGCACGCCGACGCACAGGGCGTTGACCAGGGGGTTGCCGACGTAGGTGGAGTCGAAGACGGCCTCGCCGCCGATGTTGGGCAGGCCCAGGCAGTTGCCGTAGCCGCCGACGCCGGCCACGATCCCGGGCAGCACCCGGTGGGTGTCGTCGGCGTCCAGCGGACCGAACCGCAGCGGATCCATCACCGCGACCGGCCGGGCACCCATGGCCAGGATGTCGCGGACGATGCCGCCGATGCCGGTGGCAGCGCCCTGGTACGGCTCGACGTACGACGGGTGATTGTGGCTCTCGACCTTGAAGGTGACGGCGTAGCCCTGACCGATGTCGATCACGCCGGCGTTCTCGCCGATGCCGGCGAGCATCTTGCCGACCGGGGTCTCCTGCGGAAGCTCGGAGAACTGCTTGAGGTGGACCTTGGACGACTTGTAGGAGCAGTGCTCGCTCCACATCACCGAGTACATCGCCAGCTCGCTGGAGGTGGGGCGACGCCCGAGGATTTCGCGGATCCGCGCGTACTCGTCGGGTTTGAGCCCCAGCTCGGCCCAGGGCTGTTCGCGATCCGGGTCCTCGGCGGTGCGGGCAACGGTGTCGAGCACGGCGTCAATCTACCGGCGCCACCCGTGCGCCTTGTCGCCCCGCCCACCGGATAGTCCGGAACGATCCGCACCTCCTGGATGGCCTGGAGGGTGCGGTTCGTTCCGGACTATCCGGATCGGCCAAGAATCACAGATCTGTAGTTCGATGGAATCATGTTACCTGTGTGATCTGTGAGGTTATGGTGACGTGGCTCGGCGCCCGCTCGAGCTCGTGTCCTCCCAGGAGCCCGCCATGCCACGCTCGGTCGCCCGCACAGCCAGGATCGCCGTCGTCGCCCTGCTCACCGGTCTTGCCGCCCTCTTCTCGGTGACCCCGGCCCAGGCCTCGAACGTGGTCACCCCGGGCGACTTCACGGGCTACGGCTTCGACCAGTGCCTGGCCCCCAGCCAGGGAGCGATGGACGCCTGGCTGAAGAACTCGCCGTTCCTCGCCGTGGGCATCTACATCTCAGGTGATTCCCGCGCCTGCCGCTCCCAGCCCAACCTCAGCAAGACCTGGGTCAACACCCAGCTGCGCAACGGCTGGCGCCTGCTGCCGATCACACTCGGTCCCCAGGCCTCCTGCAACCCCCGGTTCCCCCGCTACGGTCACGACGAGACCATCAACCCGCGTCCGGGTGCCAACGGCCGCTACGCCAGGGCCCGGACCCAGGGCCGGGCCGAGGCGGTCAAGGCGGTCGCCGCCGCCCAGGCGCTCGGCATCGCGCCGCGCAGCACCCTCTGGTACGACCTCGAGGGCTTCGACAACACGCAGACACGCTGCCGCGAGTCGGCGCTGGCGTTCCTCAGCGGATGGACCTCCAAGGTCCACGCGCTCAACTACGTCTCCGGCGTGTACTCCAGCGCCGGCTCGGGCATCAAGATCCTCGACGATGCCCGGGTGAACCGGCCCGGAGTCTTCAACCTGCCGGACATGATCTGGCTGGCCCGCTGGGACGGCATGGCCAACACCAGCTCGTCGTACATCCGCGAGGACGGTTGGCGGCCCGGCGGCCGGGTCAAGCAGTACCAGGGCGGGCACAACGAGACCTGGGGCGGCGTCACGATCAACATCGACCGCAACTTCCTCGACGTCGGCAAGGGGTCGTGGGCGCCCGCCGAGGACCACTGCAACGGGACCCGGATCTCCTATCCGCACTACACGCGGGTCGCGCCCGGAACCACCGACCCCGCCATGGTCGAGGCCTTGCAGTGCCTGCTCAAGGAGAAGGGCCTGTACGCCGGGCGGGTGAACGGCGTCTACAACGACCGGACCCGCCTGGCCGCCCGGAGCTGGCAGTCGGCCCAGGGGTTCGCGGTCCGGGACCTGTGGACCCGGCCGAACTGGATGTCATTGCTGGTCGCCGGCCAGGGCAAGGTCTCGAAGTGGGGCTCGGCCGGCCCCGAGGTACGACGGCTCCAGCGCGCCCTCAACGCTGCCCATGACGACGCCGGAATCGGCGTCACCGGGGTGTTCAGGAAGACCACCGTCGCGGCGGTCCGCAGCTACCAGCGGAGAGTGGGCATCCGGGTCAACGGAATCGCCGGGCCGTCGACCTGGAAGGCCCTGCGGAACGGCCGGCGCTAGGACAGGGCGACAGCGGCCAGGCTCGTGAAGAAGCCCAACCCGTCGGTGCCCGATCCGGTGAGCTCCTCCACCGCGTGCTCGGGGTGGGGCATCAGGCCGACCACGTTGCCCCGCTCGTTGGTGATGCCGGCGATATCGCGGGCGGAGCCGTTCGGGTTGTCGCCGACATAGCGCGCTACGACCCGGCCCTCACCCTCGAGCCGGTCCAGAGTGGTCTCGTCGGCGACGAAGCCACCCTCGCCGTTCTTGAGCACGATCGTGACCTCGGCGCCGTCCGGGTAGGCCGAGGTCCACGGGGTGCGGTTGTTCTCGATCCGCAGCCGCTGGTCGCGGCAGACGAACTTGCGGTGGTCGTTGCGGATCAGGGCACCTGGCAGCAGGTGGGACTCGCAGAGGATCTGGAAGCCGTTGCAGATGCCGAGCACCGGCATGCCGTTGCGGGCTGCCTCGACCACCTCGGTCATCACCGGGGCGAACCGGGAGATGGCCCCGCACCGCAGGTAGTCGCCGTACGAGAAGCCACCCGGGAGCACCACGGCGTCCACGCCACCGAGGTCATGGTCGCCGTGCCACAGCGCCTTGGCCTCGTGTCCGCCCAGCCCGACCGCCCGGCGGGCATCGACGTCGTCGAGCGAGCCGGGGAAGGTGACGACACCGACCTTCATCGGGGGTCCCCGCGAAAGTGTGAGCGAAGCGAGCAGTTCCGTGGGGTGGTCACTGACGGCCTTCCTCGGCCGCGACCTCCGCGACGAAGTGGTCCTCGACGTGCACCTCGAAGTCCTCGATGACCGGGTTCGACAGCAGCGTCTCGGCCATCGTGCGGACCTCGGCGAGCAGGTCGTCGGTCACGTCACCCTCGAGCGTCAGCTCGAAGCGCTTGCCCTGCCGGACGTCGGTCACGCCGTCGAACCCCAGCCGGGGCAGCGCGCCGAGCACGGCCTTGCCCTGGGGGTCGAGGATCTCTGGCTTGGGCATGACGTCGACGACGACACGGGCCACGGTGGACTCCTTGGAGTGCGCTGGATTGCCGCGGTGAGTCTATCCGCGCGTCGTGCGCAAGAATCGGGGCATGTCCCAACAACCGCGCACCGTCCACGGCCTCGCGCTGGAGTTCCCGCAGTCGCTCGCCGTGTATGACGACTACGCGTCGGCCCAGAAGGCCGTCGACTTCCTCTCCGACAACCACTTCCCGGTACAGAACTGCATGATCGTCGGCACCGAGCTCAAACAGGTCGAACGCATCACCGGCCGCCTGACCACCGGCCGGGTCGCCCTGGCCGGGGGGCTCTCCGGGCTGTGGCTCGGCCTCTTCGTCGGGCTGATCTTTTCGCTCTTCGGCGACGGCAACCTGCTCGCGATCCTCGGCTTCGCGGTGGTGGTCGGCGCGGTCTTCGGGGTCATCTGGGCGCTCGTCGGCTATGCCGGCACCCGCGGCCAGCGGGACTTCTCCTCGGTCAGCGCGGTGGTCGCCACGAAGTACGAGGTCCTTGTCGAGCACAAGCACCGGGAAACCGCCCGGGAAGTCCTCGCGAAGCTGCCCGGCGGGCTACCGGATCCCTTTGCGTGAGCTCAGTGCGTGAGCTCAGTGCGTGAGGTCAGTGCCTGAGGTCAGGCGCCCTGGGTGACCGGGTAGATCTCGTCGGCCTCCAGGCCGTGCGCCTCGCGGTGCACCTTGGCGGCCGTCTCGGCGTCGGGCGCGTCCACGAGGCAGAAGATCTTCCCGTTCTTCTCGTCCACCCAGTAGTGCTTGTAGTCGACGCCGTACTTCTCCTGCGTCTCGACGTCCTTCTGGTGCGCCCCGGCCACGTCCTCGGCGCTGACGCCGCCGTCCATGTGGTGCACGTCC
>DASSJR010000366.1:0-6286 GCA_035691135.1 Nocardioides sp.
GCGTACTCCTGAGCGCGCGGAAAAGCTCTCCTCCGAGAGATGAGTTCCCAGACTCGCAGAGGTCTGTATCTGCAGAGATCCCACGGACTCTCGAAGGTAAAGGAAAGCCAGACCAGGAGGTGAGCACCATGGCCGCGACGATCTTCGTCGAGGTGGAGTCCGGCACCTGCTCCGGCCGGGTGCACCCTCACAACGGCTACTACGCGGGCGACTTCAGCACGCAGCGCTACCCGACGCCCCAGACGACTCAGCGCGGCAGCAGCGCTCCCACCCCGTTGGTGAGCCGGACCGCGTAGAACCCGGAGGTCCCGTCGGAGTACCACACCTGGCGGTGGGGGATGTCCCAGGCGGGTTGCGACATCGCGTAGCCGCCCTCGGCCGTCGGGTTGGCCGGCTTCGAACCCGGGCGCACCGGCTTGTTGAAGTAACCCACCTCGACCGGGCTCTGCAGGTCGCTGATGTCGAAGACACGTAGACCCGACAGGATCATCGAGCACGCGACCAGCTTCGGATCGGTCCTCCGTGGGAGGGAGCAGTAGTGGCCGGCGTACCCCTGGACGGGGGAGGTCGCACCGGGGTCGCTCTGCTGTGACGACTTCCGTGCCGAGGGCTGGTGCACCGCGAGCCGCAGGTTGGAGACGACGCGTGGGTTGGCCGGGTCGGCGATGTCGATGATCCGCGCTGCACCCACCGGGGCGTCGGACTGGTCCGCGCCGCTGGTGAGGCTGTAGTTGGCGAACTCGTCGACCTCGAGCAGGTAGGGGTGGCCGTCCCGTGTGAACGGCTCGGCCACCTGCGGGATCGAGCGCTCCGGCCAGTCCAGCTCGGAGATGATCCGCACCTGCGGGTCCGGCTGGCGGTCCTGCACCTCTGAGACGTCGAGGATCCGCAGTCCGCCGGAGGCGAAGCTGCCGTCAGTGGGGTTGCCGATCTCCGCGACGTACATCGTCCGACCGTCGTTGGAGAGGCGCAGACCGTGGTAGTTGACCCCCGACTGGAAGAACACCGGCTTCGGCACCATCGGGTCGCTGACGTCGATCGCGGTCAGGGTCTGCCCACCCGCGCTGGCCGCCCAGAACGTCTTCCCGTCCGGCGCCCAGCCGCTCTCATGGCCCAGCACTGCCGTCGGCGTCGAGGAGAGCAGCTGCGGGTGCCGGCAGTCCTGGCTGACGTCGTAGACGTCGAGCACGCCTACGTTGGTCGCGGCGTTGCCGAGGACAGCCGCGAGCAGGCCGCGCCTCTTGTTCACCAGCACCGACTCGTGCGGGCTCTGCATCGCCGGCGAGACCAGCTCGGCCGTCTTCCGCGGGTGGGAGGGATCGCTCATGTTCAGCACGATCACGCCGAGGCCCTTGGCAGCGTTCATCAGCACGTCCTTGGGGAAGAGCAGCGTCGAGTCGTAGAACGCGCACACCCGGCCCGAGTCGTCGCGATAACGCTGCACCTTGAACCCGCCGGTCTCGCCCTGGTGCGCCACCGGCTCTGTGTTGCAGCGATAGCCCCGGTCCACGCGACCGGTGTCGTAGTCGCGCTGGGGCACCCGACCCTGGATGTCGGTCTCCTCGCGGGCTCCCGGCCCGCACGGAGCCTGGGGGGTCGGCGCCGGGAACGCCTCGCCGGTGGCCGATCCGCTGCCGACGACTGCGAACAGGCCGCCGGCCACTGCGAGGGCAGCGACGACCGTCAGCAGGCGTCGGGCAGGGTGCTGCTTCTCGTTCATGCGCTGAGTCCTTCCCAAACTGGCGGAAACTATGCGCCGGCGACGTCGTCGAGTCGCCCGACGGCCTCGTGGAACTCCGCCACCAGCCGGTCCATCACCTCGGCCACCGGGCGCACCTCGTTCATCCGGCCCACGATCTGGCCCACCGGCATGGAGATGGTGTCGGGGTCGTCACCCCGGTTCATCCGGTTGTGGGCATCCGCGACCAGGAGGTTCTGCAGCGGCATCGGCAGCGGCTCCGGCGCGTCCTCAGCCTCCCAGGCCTCGGTCCACTTCGTCTTCAGCAGCCGGGCCGGCTTGCCGGTGTAGATCCGGGTGCGCACCGTGTCGGAGGATCCGGCGCGCAGGAAGGCGTCGCGGATCCCGACCCCGGCCGACAGGTCGTACTCCTCGACGGTCAGCCAGATCGACCCGGTCCACACGCCCTGGGCGCCGAGGGCCAGCGAGGCCGCCATCTGCCGGCCGGTGCCGATGCCGCCGGCCCCGAGCACGGGTACGTCGGGGCCGACCGCGTCGACGATCTCGGGGGTCAGCACCATGCCGGCGATCTCACCGGTGTGGCCGCCGGCCTCGTAGCCCTGGGCGACGATGACGTCGACGCCGTTGTTGACGTGGGACAAAGCGTGCTTGGCGGCACCGGCCAGGGCGGCGACCTTCACACCCTTCGCGTGGGCCTGCTCGATGACGTCGACGGGGGGAGAGCCGAGCGCGTTGGCGATGAGCACCGGCCGGTGGGCCAGGGCGATGTCCACGTGGGATCGGGCGATCGAGTGCAGCCAGCCGAGGACCCCCTCCCGGCCCTCTCCTTCGGGCAACGGGGGCACGCCCAGCTGCTGGAGGGTGCGGTCGACGAAGCTCACGTGCTCGGGCGGGATCATCGCCTCGAGGTCGACCGACTTCCCCTCCGTGGGCATCTTCATGGGCATCACGACGTCGACGCCGTAGGGCTTGCCGTCGGTGTGGTCGTCGAGCCAGGTGAGGGTCTGGTCGAGCTCGTCCGGGTCGTTGAAGCGGACCGCGCCGAGCACGCCCAGGCCGCCGGCGCGCGAGACCGCCGCGGCGACCTTCTCACTGGGGGTGAAGGCGAAGATCGGCCGTTCGATGCCGAAGACGTCGCAGATGGGGGTGCGCATCAGATGCCCGCCGTGCTCGACGCGGTGTCAGGAGTGGTCGGGTGCTTGGCGGCGATCGATGCCAGGGCGAGCTCCTTGGCCCGGGGGTACTGCGCCTTGCCGGTCGCGTTGCGCGGCACGGTGTCGACCACCGTCAACGCGCGCGGGAGCTTGTAGCCCGAGAGCAACGGCCGCAGGTGGGTGCGCAGCTCCTCGAGGTCGACGGTCTGCCCTTCACGCAGCTCCACGACCGCAGCGACCGCCTGGCCGTACCTGTCGTCGGGCACGCCCACCACCAGGGCGTCGTAGACCGCCGGGTGTCCCTTGATGGCCATCTCGACCTCTTCGGGGTAGACCTTCTCGCCGCCGGTGTTGACGCAGTTCGACCCGCGTCCGAGCATCGTCACCTTGCCGTCGCCCTCGATGCGCGCGAAGTCCCCGGGGACGGAGTACCGCTCGCCATCGATCTCCAGGAACGTGCGCGCTGACTTCTCCGGATCCTTGTAGTACCCCACCGGCACGCTGCCGCCGCGGCCGAGCCGGCCGACCTTGCCGACGTCGGTCTGGGTGTCGAGGATCCGGCCGTCCTCGTCGATCACCACGCTGTTGGGGCCCAGGCCGACCAGCGGCCCGTCGGCGTTGATGCTGTTCTTGTCCTGCATCCCCATGCCCTGGAAGCCCGTCTCCGACGCACCGATCGAATCGGTGAAGATCGAGTCGGGGAAGGCTGCCATCCAGCGCGCCTTCACCGGAGGGCTGAAGATCGCCGCGCTGCTGGAGATCGCGATCAGGTTGGCGCAGTCGTACGCCGTGCCGGTATCGGCCAGCTTCTGCTCGTAGGCCTCGATCAACGGCCGGGCCATGGCGTCGCCGGTCATGAAGATCAGCTGGACCTTCTCGCGCTCGATGATCTCCCAGGTGCGGACCGGGTCGAACTTCGGCTCGAGCAGGGTCAGGTGGCCGGCGAACAGGTGCATCAGCAGGCCTGCCTGGGCGCCGCCGTGCATGAGCGGGCTCAGGGGGAAGGTCACCATCCGCGGTTCGACCGCCTGCTTGGACTGGTCGTACTCCTCGAGCGGGGCGCCTGTGTAGAAGTCGATGCCGCCGCCCAGCACTCGCCAGAAGTCCTCGTGGCGCCACATCACGCCCTTGGGGAAGCCGGTCGTACCGCCCGTGTAGATGATGTGCAGGTCGTCGGCGCTGCGCTCGCCGAAGTCGCGTTCGGCGCTCTGGCCCGCCAGGGCGTCGCTCCACAGGACCCCGCCGTACGACGACACGTCCGAATCGTCGTCGGGGGCCAGGGCATCGGGCATCACGACCGCATGGCGGAGCTTCTCGTGCTTGGCGAAGCAGGCCGCCACGAGCGGGGCGTAGGTGCGCTCGTGGATGACCGCGACCACGTCGGCGTTGTCGAAGAGATAGTCGAGCTCGGACTCGACGTAGCGGTAGTTGACGTTGATGTTGACCGCGCGGATCTTGGTGACCGCGAGCAGTGCGACGACGTGCTCGACGCTGTTCTTGGAGTAGATGGCCACGTGGTCGCCGGGCCCCACATCGTGGGCCTGGAGATGGTGGGCCAGGCGGTTGGCGTCGGCCTCGAGCTCGGCGTAGGTGACGATCCGATCTGCCACCTTCAAGGCGGGGTTCTCGGGCACCGCGTCGACGGCATGTTCGAAGAGGTCGGCGATGTTGTGGGCCACGTCGCGAGACTAGAACACGTTCTTGTTTTTGGCTAGATTGTCCCCATGACGGACGCCGCTGACACCCCTGCTGACCCCGCGCCACACGCCCTGGTCGAGCTCGTCGACCACACCCTGGTGGTGACGATGAACCGGCCCGAGAAGCGCAACGCGCTGTCCGGGGAGATGCTGGAGATCATGTCGGAGGCGTGGGACCGGGTGAACTCCGACTCCTCGGTCCGAGTCGCGATCCTGACCGGTGCCGGAGGCTCGTTCTGCGCCGGCGCCGACCTGGCCGCGATGAACAAGTCCGCACCGACCGACCGGTTCGAGTCCGGTGAGTTCGACCCCTCGGTGATCAAGTCGCTGCTCAAGGGCTTTCGGCTCACCAAGCCGCTGGTCGCCGCGGTGGAGGGCCCGGCGATCGCGGGCGGGACCGAGATCCTGCAGGCCACCGACATCCGGGTGGCGGGCGAGTCCGCGCGGTTCGGGGTCTCCGAGCCGCGCTGGGGGCTCTACCCGCTCGGTGGCTCCGCTGTCCGGCTCCCCCGCCAGATCCCCTACACGGTGGCCGCCGACCTGCTGCTGACCGGTCGGCACATCAAGGCGCCGGAGGCCTTGTCCCTCGGCCTGGTCGGTCACGTCGTACCCGACGGGCAGGCGCTGGAGAAAGCGCACGAGATCGCCGGCATGATCGCGACGAACGGACCACTGGCGGTCCAGGCGGTGCTGAAGACGATCCGCGACTCCGAGGGCAAGCACGAGGACGAGTGCTGGGCCGACGACGCGAAGGTGGGCGCTGCGGTGTTCGCCTCCAACGACGCCAAGGAGGGCCCGAAGGCGTTCCTGGAGAAGCGGACGCCGGAGTTCACCGGAACCTGACGCCTCAGAGCATCCGCTGCAGCAGCCGGTCTGGCTGGACGAGGGTCCGCTTGACCACCAGCCCCAGATGAGCCGCGAGAGTGAGGAAGAAGCCGATGTGGGCGGCGATGTGGAGCGGCAGCAGGTCGTAGCTCACCACCACGAGCAGAAGCCCGCTGAGCGGGATCGCGAACAACAGGGTCAGCAGGAGCTTCTCCGTCCAGTGCGCCCACGTCCGCTCCTCGGGCGACAGACTCTCGGCCCACGGCGGCAGTCCTGCGGTGCGGCGCCAGATCACGCGGCTCGCCGCGAGGACGAGGATCCCGAGCCCGAGAAGAACGTGGATCTCGGGAAGGCTCACGCCACCGCCGAAGATGTCCCCCGAAGCGAGATCGGAGTACGCCGTGCCCAGCGGATCGCCGGCCCGCGCTTCCAGGCGGTCCTGCCGCTGCTCGCACAGTTCCTCGATCCGGTCGAGCCGCGCCTTGGCGGCATCGCTGAGGTCGCCACCGTCCCGGCTCCCGGCGGGCGGATCGCAATTTGCCTTCTCGAAATCTCCCTCGGCGACCATGACGTAGCCGACGACGAACTGGGCGACCAGCGCCGCGACGGTCGCCCAGTGCAGGACCTTGGTGACCACGCCGTAGCCGTGGTTGCCGTTGCGCAGGCGCATGGGGTTCAGGCTAGGCGCCCCCGCAACCCCTCAGCCGACCGAGCGGTCGCCCTCCCAGTACTGCGCCCGCAACGCCTTCTTGTCCGGCTTGCCGAGCCCCGTGAGCGGGAGGGACTCGGCCACGATCACCCGCTTGGGCGCCTGCACCGCTCCCTTGCGCTCCTTGACCAGCGCCTGGACCTCCTCGGTGAGCGTGGCGATCGACGCCTCGTCGTCGGGCACGTCCTCGCGCAGTACGACG
>DASSJR010000367.1:0-2620 GCA_035691135.1 Nocardioides sp.
CACCAGCGCGAGCCCCACGGCGACGAGCAGCGCCGTCAGCGTGCCCGTGGGTGCGGCTGCGGCGGAGAAGGTGAGGCTCTCCGGCAGGATGTAGGGCCACTGGGCCACTCCCCAGCCGGCGATGATGCCGGCCACCGCGAGGACGGCCAGCAGCCGCGCGCCACGCGCGGCGTTCCGGATGAGCAGTGCGAGTGCGCCCAGCCCACACGCGACACCGAGCACGAGTATCGGCAGCGCCCTCGAGGTCAGCCCGTCGACGACGTACGGCGCCTGGTCGTGCAGGGCCACCAGGCCACCGGTGGCGACGACCGCTGCCACGGCGCCTGCCGTCACGGCGCGGCGCCGGAAGTAGTCGACGAGGTCGGTCTGACCGGCCCCGCGGGCGTCCCAGGCGAGATAGACCGCGGCGAGATAGGCCGCCAACACCACCGCAGCACACCCGTCACCAGCGACAGGGGGTTGAGCCAGCTCTCGACGGGGTCGCCCGCCCTGCCACCGGCCGGGACGCGGCCCGACGCGATGCCGCCCGCGACCGCCCCCAGACAGAACGGCACGAGCACCGACGACATTGCGAAGGCGCCACCGAACATGCGCCGGTATCGCAGCGTCACCACGGTCTTGCGGAACGCGAAGCAGGCGCCGCGCAGGACGATGCCCAGCGCCGCGATGGTCAACGGGACGAACAGCGTCAGCCAGATGGAGGCGTACGCCTCCGGGAACGCCGACCAGGTGACGACCAGGATGAAGATGAGCCACACGTGGTTCGCCTCCCACACCGGGGCGATCGAGCGCTCGATCAGGGCCCGGGGCGTCTCACCTCGCTCCGGGCCGCCGGCGGTCAGGTCCCAGAAGCCCGCGCCGAAGTCGGCGCCACCGAAGACCGCGTAGGCGATCAACGCGGCCAGGAGCACTCCCGCCACCGTCGTGGTCATGGCAGGGGCTCCAGCGATCTGGGCGCCGCGCCCTCGGTGGGCCCGTACGGTGTGTCGTGGTCGACGAAGCCTCCGGACCGTCGGAAGCGCCTGCTCATCGAGCGCAGGACCAGGATCGTGGTGGCTCCGAGCGCGACGTAGAGGATGACCACCGCGATGAAGGTGAGCCAGACACCACCGTTGGTGGTCGCGGCGTCCTCGACCTTCATCCGGTGGTAGACGATCCACGGCTGCCGGCCGACCTCCGTCACCACCCAGCCCGCCTCCATGGTCAGCACCGCCATGACGCCGGAGCAGGCAGCCGCCCGCAGGAACCACCGGTTGGTGGGCATCCGCCGTCGGAAGATCCAGCTGGCGCCGTACCAGAGCGACAGGAGGAAGAGCAGGGTGCCGAGGCCGACCATGACGTCCCAGGCCAGGTGGACCGTGTTGACCTCGCCGTTGGTCGGGCGTTCGCCGGCCGGGACCGAGTCGAGTCCCTGGACGACCGTCGAGGTGCCGGTGCTCGGGTCGGACAGCACCGAGGCGAGCCCGGGGATCGGAATCCCGCCGGTGACCTCGCCGTCCGCGTCGAGATGGCCCAGCAGGGTCTCGGGGACATCGTGGCTGGTCTCCGGCACCAGCTCCATGGCGGCGAACTTGACCGGCTGGTCCTCGTAGACCCAACGGGCGATCGCGTCCCCGACGACCATCTGGACCGGCGAGGCGACCGCGGCGACGGTGAAGGCGATCGTGAAGGCGATCCGGTGGTAACGGTCGGTACGCCCGCGCAACATCGCCGCGGCGTAGACCGACGCGATCAGGAAGCCGCCCACGAGGTAGGCCGCGATGACCATGTGCGCGGCCTGCAGGGGCATCGCGTCGTTGAAGATGACCCTGAGCGGGTCGACATCGACGACGTTCCCCTCCGCGTCAAGGGTGAATCCCGCGGGTGCGTTCATCCAGGCATTGGCCGCGACCACCGACACGGACCCGAAGAAGCCGGCGAGCACGATGGGCACGCCCGTCCAGAAGTGCGCCCACGGCTTGAGCCGCCGCCAGCCGAAGATGTAGATCGCGACAAAGATTGCCTCGGTGAAGAAGAAGACACCCTCGAAGGCAAACGGGACCCCGAACACCTCGCCCCACTGCCCCATGAAGGTCGGCCAGAGCAATCCGAACTGGAAGCTGAGCACGGTGCCGGTCACCGCACCCACCGCGAAGGTCACGGCCATGTACTTCGACCAGCGTTGGGCCAGCACCAGCGCATCGCGGTCGTCGTGCCGCACCGCACGGTAGTTGGCCACCAGCGTCATGAAGGCCCACGAAACTCCGAGCGGCACCAGGATGATGTGGAACGCGAGGGTGAACGCCATCTGCGCCCGCGCCCAGGGCACAGGGTCGACCGCGGCCACGGACACCAGGTCGTTGAGCGCGTGGGTCATCTGAGCTCCGGCGTGGTCGCGTCTGGTCTCAAGGGCTGACCACGACTGTCGCCCGGAGTCCCGCGTCGTTCATCGCCCGTTCGGGGTGAACCGGCCGACGGGTCGCCTCGACGGGCGCCCGTACCGGAGAGCCGCGCAAATCGGTAGGTTGCCACCTGAGGAGGAACCACGAGCGACCTGACACCGGCCGCCGATCTCGACCCGATCGAGACGGCCTCGCGCGACGAGCTCGCCACGTTGCAGCTCGAACGGCTGCAGTGGACG
>DASSJR010000368.1:0-4097 GCA_035691135.1 Nocardioides sp.
GAGGAGAGCTGCAGCTTGCGCAGCACGCTGGACATGTGGGTCTCGACGGTCTTGATCGAGATGAACAGCTCCTTGGCCACTTCCTTGTAGGCGTAGCCGCGGGCGATCAGCCGCATCACCTCGCGCTCCCGTTCGGTCAGCCGGTCGAGGTCCTCGTCGACGTCGGCCACCTCGATCGAGCCGGCGAACGCGTCGAGGACGAAGCCGGCGAGCCGGGGCGAGAACACCGCGTCGCCGTCGGCGACCCGGTGGATGGCGGCCACCAGCTCCGGGCCGGTGATGGTCTTGGTGACGTAGCCCCGGGCTCCGCCCCGGATCGTGCCGATCACGTCCTCGGCGGCGTCGCTCACCGACAAGGCCAGGTAACGGGTCTCGGTCGAGTGGGCCCTGCGCATCACCTCGGCACCGCCACCACCGGGCAGGTGCACATCGAGGAGTACGACGTCGGGACGGTGCTCGTCGACGGCGGTGACCGCCCCCTCGACGTCGGCGGCCTCGGCCACCACCTCGACCGCCCCGCCGAGCTCGGCGCGGACGCCGGCCCGGAACATCGCGTGGTCGTCGACCAGCACGACGCGGATCGGTTCAGCCATGGGAGTCCTCCTGCCTCGGGAGGTGCAGGCGCACCTCGGTCCCCTCGTCGGGCGTCGACACGACCGTGGCGGTACCGCCATGCCGTTCCATCCGGTCGATGATGCTGTGCCTCAGCCCGTGCCGGTCCTCGGGCACGCGGGCGAGGTCGAAACCGCGTCCGCGGTCACGGACGAAGACGTCGACCGCCGCGGGCGACACCTCGGCGTACACGTCGATCTGACCGGTCCCCGCGTGCTTGGCGGCGTTGGTGACCGCCTCACGGGTGGCGTTGACGGCCGGCCGCAGCGTCTCGACCAGCGGGCAGTCGCCCACGGTGACCACGTCGACCGAGACCCCGTGGGTGTCCTCGGCGGCCGCCGCGACCCCGCGGAGTGCGCTCGCGACGGTGCTCTCGTCGGTGGCCTCCCCGGCATACAGCCACGACCGGAGGTCACGCTCCTGCGCCCGCGCCAGACGGGCGACGGTCGTGCTGTCCTGGGCGTTCTTCTGGATCAGGGCCAACGTCTGGAGGACCGAGTCGTGCAGGTGCGCAGCCAGGTCGGCACGCTCCTGCGTGCGGACCCGCTCGGCGCGCTCCGCGGTCAGGTCGGAGGCCAACCGGTAGATCCAGGGCCCGACCACGATGCCGAGGCCGACCACGGTCAGCAGCGCCGCGATCGTGACGTCGCGGGCCATGTCCAGCGATCCGCCGCGCAGCGCGAAGACCACGAAGGCGGACACGATCAGGCCGATCCCGGCCGCCAGCCGGGCATAGGCCGCCCAGCCGCCGCGGCCCAGCACGGCGCGGACCGGGTCGATCCGGCCGCTGGTGTCCAGCCAGCGCTCGCGCTGCGCCTCGTCGGCCTGCCGCCAGAGCAGGGCGATGCCGACCAGCCCGAGGAAGATCGGCCAGAACACGAGCCCGCGGCCGAGGACCGCTTCAAGAAGGAAGACCGCGCCGAGGCCGAGCGCGGCCAGCGCGATCGCGGGGCCGATGTCTCCGAGCCGGCGGATCCGGCCCGGACGCCGGCCACCGCGGGTCGCACTCTCCAGCCCGGGGGGGCCCTCCTCGAACTGGGAGTCGGTCGGCAGCACCAGCCACAAGGCGGCGTACATCGCGATGCCGACGCCGCCCAGTGCCGCGGCCACCACGAACGCGACCCGCACCCACAGCACGGGCAGCCCGAGGTGCCGGGCCAGTCCGCCGGCGACGCCGCCGATGATCGGCTCCTGGCTGTCGCGATAGGCGCGGCGAGGCTCGCGGCCGCCGTCGGCGGCGCGCACGGTGGTTGCGCCCGGGGTGGTTGTCATGACGCAGCAATCGTCACACAGCGCCAGGGCGCGAACCATGAGGTGCAACCCCGGCCCGACCCTGACCCGCCACCGGGGTCGATCGGGCAGGATCAGGGTCGTCCCCGATGGTGCCCGAGCGACCCGGGCCGCAGGCTTGGAGCATGACCACGACACCACCCGAAGCACCCTCCGGCCCGGCCGACGAGCCGACGCCCGACGAGGGACCCCGCGTCACCCGCGACGAGGTCCGCGACCTCGGCCGGCTCCGCCGCTCCGTCACCGACCGCAAGGTCGCCGGCGTCGCCGGTGGCCTCGCCCGGCACCTCGACGTCGACCCGCTGCTCCTGCGGGTGGCCTTCGTCGTCCTCGCCTTCTTCGGCGGCGCCGGCCTCCTGCTGTACGGCGCCTGCTGGCTGCTCGTGCCGGAGGAAGGGTCCGACGAGGCAGCGATCACCCTCGACGACCGCAGCCGTACGATCGCGCTGCTCGGCATCGGAGTGCTCGCAGCGTTCGCGCTGCTCGGCGACTCGTTGGGTGGCTTCTGGTTCCCGTGGCCGCTGGCGATCATCGCCCTGGTCGTCCTGCTGTTCGTGACCCTCAAGGATCGCCGCTCGACGCCTCCCCCGGGATCCGGGGGCGGAGCGCCGGCGACGTCCGACGACACGTGGACCTCCGAGACCACGCCGTACGACAGCTCTGCCTATGAGAGCACCGGCTACGCGGGCACGACGTACCGCGGCCCCGGGCCGTACCAGGACACGACAGTCCAGGGCCCGGCCTACACCTACCAGGGCACGACCTACGTCGCGCCGCCCCGCAACCCGCGTCGCCGGGGCCCGATCCTCTTCTGGTTCACCCTCGCGCTGATCGCGCTGGCGGTCGGGATCCTGGGCATCGTCGACGTGGCCGGCGTGGCCGTCGCGGACTCCGCCTACCCCGCCCTGGCCGTCGGCATCACCGGCCTCATGCTCCTGGTCGGCTCGTTCTACGGCCGCGCGGGCGGCCTCATCCTGCTGGGTCTGCTCGCCGCCATCGGGATGGCCGGCAGCACCGCGGTCGGCCAGTTCGAAGGTGACCGGATCCGCGAGGCCCCGCAGAGCGCTGCGGAGGTCCAGAACACCTACGACTTCGGCGCCGGAGAGCTGGTGCTGGACCTGAGCCGGATCGAGGACGTCGAGGCCCTGGACGGCCACGACATCCGGGTCGAGGGTGGCGCCGGCCGGATCGAGCTGATCGTCCCCGACGACATGGATGTCAGGGTCCACGGCGAGGTCGGCGGCCCGGGTGCGATCACCCTCTTCGGGCAGCAGCAAGGCGGTGTCGACCAGATCGGCCAGGGCTTCCACGACGGCGGCCCCGACGCCCCCCGCCTGACCATCGACGCCCAGCTGGGCGTCGGCGAGATCCACGCAGAGAGCGAGTGAGGACATGTTCGACGAAGGACGACACCCCGTGAACATCGGGCACCTGGTGATGGGCATCGCGTTCCTCGGCCTGGTCGGCATCTGGGCCCTGGTCCAGAGCGACCTGGTCAACGGCGGTGACATCCGCTGGCTGCTGCCGATCCCGTGGGTGTTCGCCGGGGTCGCCGGCCTGCTGGCCACGACCCTCTCCGCCCGGAACCGGCACGCCGCCCGGCAGACCGCTTCGGTCGGCAACGCGGACACCGAGGACTGATCACGGCAGCTGCACGGGTCGTGTGCCTGAGGTCTCCCCATGGGTCGGTCTCAGGCACACGACCCGAAAAGCCATGATGGGACCCATGTCCCTCCCCCACATCGACGGATTGCACTCCCTCCCCGCCCTCGAGCACCCCGAGCTCGTCTCACCGCGGGTGTCCGCCGCGCTCGGGGCGTGGCCGGCCGCGGGCGACGTCGCCGTCGTCGAGATCGACCCCGCCCTCGCCGACACCGCCGCCATGAGCGAGGCCTACTCACTGTCGATGGAGAGCGGCGCCAACTGCGTCGTGGTGGCAGGCAAGCGGGGCGGGGAGGAGCGGGTCGCGGCGTGCGTCGTACGCGCGGACACCCGCGCCGACGTCAACAACCTCGTGAAACGGACGCTCGACGTGCGCAAGGCGTCGTTCCTGGCGATGGAACGCGCGGTCGAGGAGTCGGAGATGGAGTACGGCGGGATCACCCCGCTCGGCCTGCCCCCGGAGTGGCGGATCCTGGTCGACGCCCGGGTGCCGGAGATGGAGGTGGCGATCATCGGCTCCGGCGTACGCCGCT
>DASSJR010000369.1:0-4306 GCA_035691135.1 Nocardioides sp.
AATTGTTCACCCCCCATGGTGTGGAATGGGGGAGTCGGCTCGGGGAAGCCACGAGAGCTGGAGGATTAGATGCGACGCGCAGTCATTGTCGCGGCCATCACGGCCGTGCTGTGCCTGCCCTCATCTCCCGCCTCCGCCGACCAGACCATCACCGTTCCCGGCCTGGGCTTCCCCAGCTCCGACACCTACCTGACCTACTTCGGGTGCTCGGACCTGTTCAACGTGCCGGCAGCCGCGCCTTCGTTGAAGATCGACCAGCTCGAGGCCACCCCGGCCGGCGTCCGCGGCTTCGGCCTGATGATGCCGGGCGTCGCGACCGCATCCGGGCCGGTGAGCCTCGTCGACTCCGTGGCCGCGACCACCGTGGCCGGTTTCTCCGCACGGTCCGACGCCGGCAGCACCGGGGTGGCCTACGTCTGGTACGTCGCCCCGGGCATCGAGCAGGGCCAGGTCTGGGCCGGCCGGGCCGACCTCTCGGTCGGGCCTCAGTGGCAGTACGTCGACGCGGCCGCCGCCGCTTACACCTGGACCCTCTACGACGCCGCCAGCGGCCAGGCGGTCAGGCCCGGTGGCAGCGCCACCATCGCCAACTTCACGGCGGAGAACGGCGACGGGCCGGGTTACCTGCTCTCTGGGCTGGGCTGTGACGGGGGCGAGTTCGTGATCGACGCCCTCCGGTTCGGCAGCCCGGGCAACGTGACGACCTACGACCTGGAAGGGATCACCGTCACCACCTCGATCGGCGCCTCGACGACGTCGGTCAAGCGCGGGCGGTCCGTCGCCCTGACCGGTGTCTCGCGCGACATCGCCGGCGTGCCCGTGGGCGCCCCCCTCGTCCTCCAGGCCCGGCCCGCGGGGAAGCAGATCTTCAGCCCGGTCGGCGCCCCGGTCACCGCGGGGCCGGCAGGTGCGGTGTCGGTGAAGGTGAAGCCGGCGACGACGACCACTTACCGCTGGTTCATGCCGGCGACCGGGTACGCCGACGGTGGGTTCTCCGCACCGGTCACGGTCCGCGTTCCCTAGGCGGGGGGCCTGCACCGCTAGTTTGAGGTCCATGGCCTCCACGTCGCCTGCCACCGAGATCGAGGTCGACAACCGCACCGTCCGGGTCTCCAACCCGGATCGGGTCTACTTCCCCCAGAGCGGGGCGACCAAGCTCGACCTGGTCGAGTACTACCTCGCCGTGGGCGACGGCATCGTCAACGCGCTGTTCGAGCGGCCCTGCATGTTGCACCGCTTCCCGAAGGGCCTCGCGGGAGACAAGGTCCACCAGAAGCGGCTTCCCGCCGGCGCACCGCCGTGGGTCCAGACGGTGCGGCTGCACTTCCCGCGCTGGAACCGCACGGCCGACGAGCTCTGCGTCACCGAGCTCGGGGCGGTGATCTGGGCCGTGCAGATGTCGACGGTCGAGTTCCATCCCTGGAACAGCCGACGCGAGGACACCGAGAAGCCGGACGAGTGGCGGATCGACCTCGACCCGGGGCCGCTGTGTGACTTCGCCACGGTCCAGCGGGTTGCCCACGTGGCCCACGAGGTGCTCGACGAGCTGGGGGCGGTCGGCTTCCCGAAGACCAGCGGAGGCTCGGGCCTGCACGTCTACGTCCGGATCCCGCCCGCCCACGGCTTCGCCGACGTACGTCGCGCCGCGCTCGCCTTCGCCCGGGAGGTCGAGCGACGCGCCCCGGACGACGTGACCACGACCTGGTGGCGCAAGGACCGCGACCCGCACCATTTGTTCGTCGACTACAACCAGAACGCACGCGACCACACCATCGCGGCGGCGTACTCCGTGCGCGGCTTCCCTGACGCCAGGGTCTCCACGCCGATCCGCTGGGAGGAGATCGACGACGTCGACCCCCACGACTTCACGATCTTCACCGTGCCGCGCCGCTACGCCGAGATCGGCGACCTGCACGCCGACATCGACGGCCACCCGTTCGACATCGCTCCGCTGCTCGAGTGGGCGGACCGGGACGAGGCGGCCGGCAAGGAACCTCCGGTCGACCCCGGGGACGGCGAGTGACAGAGGCCTAGTCCTCCGGCTGGGGGTGGGTGTCGCCCTGGGCGCCAGACCTCTCCGGCTTCGGGTCGGGGTTCGTCCGGTGGCGTCGAAGTGCTCGGTTGTAGGCGTCACGGAGGTCGGAGCGATCGCCGGCAGCCCGGTCCCGGTCGCGGGCGGCCAGTTCGCGGTCACGTGCGGCCGATCCACTCCCTGCGTCTCGCTCGGAGCCCTGCAGGTAGGCCAGTTCTTCGCGCTCCTCGGCGATCCGGTCTCGCTGTTCAGCGCGGTGATCCCGTTGGTCCGCGCGGTCGATGAGGGCGCCGATGCCGGCATCGGACTCGACGTTGTCCAGCTCTCGCAGCACCGCGTCCTCGTCCCGCTCGCGCTGGTCGGCATCCTCGTCGCGACGGTCGGCTCGGCCGTCCCGGTGATCGGCCTCGCGTTCACGCCGGTCCGCCTCCCGGTCGCGACGGTCGGCCTGGCGGTCGCGCCGATCGGCCTCACGGTCGCGTTGGTCCATCACGAGGTCCCGCTCCCCGTCGGCATCGCGCACGTCCGCGGCGGCGTCCCGTGCACCGGCCGCCCGGTCGCGCGCCTCGGCGGCACGCTTTCGCTTGGTCGCGGCCTTGCCGCGCAGCTCTGCGTGGTGCTGGCGTCGTTCCGCCCTGCGCTGACGCTCCTGGGCCGCCTGCGCCCGGTCGACTACCCCATCTGCGTCCTGGTCGGTGAGCGACCGGCGGAACCTCTCCGCCCGCTCGGTGGCGACCCGATCTCGCTCGTCGGCGACGTTGTTGCGCTCGTCAGCCAGGCGGTCACGCTCGTTGGCGATCCGGTCGCGCTCATTGGCCACGCGGTCACGCTCGTCGGCGCGGCGCTCGCGCTCGCGATCCTTGGACTCGGCGGCCATCGTGCATCCCTCCCGTAGTGGCGGCAAAGCAGTGCGGGGCGAACCTGAATCGGGGTGCGAGCGGCGTCTGCACGCGTGAACGCCCGATTCCCCAAGACTAGCCCTAGGATCGGGCTCCGTGGGCATCCAGATCACACCCAGCATCCTCGCCGCCGACTTCGCCGACCTCGGGGCCGAGGTGGCGCGGATACCGGGCGCCGACTGGGTCCACGTCGACGTGATGGACAACCACTTCGTGCCCAACCTGACCTTTGGCCCGACCATGGTCGAGGCGCTCAGCAAGGCCACCGACGTGCCGCTGGACGCCCACCTGATGATCGAGGACGCCGACCGCAACGCGCTCGCCTACGTCGAGGCCGGCTGCGGGTCGGTGACCTTCCACGTCGAGGCCACCCGGGCCCCGGTCCGGCTGGCCCGTGAGATCCGCGGCCACGGCGCACGGGCGGCGATGGCCCTGAAGCCCGCCACTCCGATCGAGCCCTACGAGGACCTGATCCCGGAGCTCGACATGATCCTGATCATGACGGTCGAGCCGGGGTTCGGCGGCCAGAAGTTCCTCGACCTGTGCCTGCCGAAGCTCCGCCGGGCCCGGTCCATGCTCGACCAGCACGGCACCGAGACCTGGCTGCAGGTCGACGGTGGGGTGTCGCTGGAGACGATCGAGCGGTGTGCTGAGGCCGGGGCCGACGTGTTCGTCGCCGGTTCCGCGGTCTACTCCGCACGTGACCCCGACGCGATGGTCGCGCAGCTCCGGGCGACCGCGGAGGCGGCGGCGCCCGGGCTGTAGGCAGAGGAGGGCTGTGCCAGACCTCACCCCGCACGGGGCGGCACGATGTGGCAGGCTTGTCCTCACAAGAGCTCACAAGCTCGCGTGCTCTGGGGTCGGTGAAATTCCGAGCCGGCGGTGACTGACGAAGGATTCTCTTTCGCTCAGAAGTCCGCGACCCGGTCACAGCCAGTGACCGGTTGACCAGGTGGAACTCCTGGACCGACGGTGAGAGTCCGGATGGGAAGCGCACGCGGTGCCTGCCGCACGTCGGAGCCTGTGCTCCTCGTGCGCGAGCCACGCAATCCTGCGCCTCCCCGACTCCGGGCCGTGAGCCTGAGGAGAGGCACCAGGCGATGGCGACAGGTCCCGCGGCCCGGCCGGCGTTCAGCCCGGCCGAGGAGTCCGCGATGCGCCGCGCCCTCACCCTGGCCGCGTCCCCCGGCGTGCCGGCGGGCCCGAACCCCCGGGTGGGTTGCGTCCTCCTCGACCCCGACGGCAACGAGGTCGCCGAGGGTTTCCACCGCGGCGCCGGGCACCCGCACGCGGAGGTCGAGGCGCTCAGCGCGCTGGACGGTCCCGCCACCGGGTTGACGGCCGTGGTCACCCTCGAGCCGTGCAACCACACCGG
>DASSJR010000370.1:0-2523 GCA_035691135.1 Nocardioides sp.
GCCTCGCCCACCGCGATCCGCAAGTCCTCGATGTCGTCGATGGGGAAGTCGAGCCGGGCCGCGAGCCCGGCGGTCGTCGTCCGCAGCACCGACACGTAGGCGCTGTCGGCAGGGAGTCGCAGCTCCACGTCGGCGCGGGTGCGCTGTTTGGCTGGCATGGCGTGCCTTCCGATGATTCGGTCCCTCCCCGTCCTGTCACCAACAGTAGTCGGGGCCGGCGTCCAGGTGTGAGTACCCGTACGCCGGCCCCTTACGTATGTCGGGTCAGGACTTCTTGGTCTGCTGCCGCTGCCCACGAGCAAGCTCGGGGCTTGGGCTCACTTCTTGGTTTCCCAGAAGATCTCCGCGATCTCGTCGATCTTGGCCAGGAGCTTGTCGGCGTCTGCCGCGTCCATCGAGCCCTTGGTGCCGGTCGCGCCGGCGAGCTTCGTGGCCTCGTTGACCAGCTCGTGGAGCTGGGGGTACTTCTCGAAGTGAGGCGGCTTGAAGTAGTCGGTCCACAGCACCCACAGGTGGTGCTTGACCAGCTCGGAGCGCTGCTCCTTGATCAGGACGGCACGGGTGCGGAAGTCGGGGTCATCGTTGTCCTTCAGCTTCTCGATGATCGCCTTGACCGACTCCGCCTCGATGCGGGCCTGGGCGGGGTCGTAGACACCGCAGGGCAGGTCGCAGTGGGCGGAAACCTCGACGGTGGGTGCGAAGAGTGGCGCGTGCATCCGTTGGTCCTCTCGTGTGACGTCAGATGGATCTCTGCGAGGCTACTCCGCGTGTCGCGCGCTGCAGAGACGGGTTCGACGTACCCCTCCCGCCGTCCGCCATTCGGCTTCGCGCTGGTCGGCGGCGACTCGATGCGTCCCCGGCTCGCGCCCGGCGACCGGCTGATGGTGCGATACGGCGCGCGGGTCCGCCCCGGCGCCCTCGTGCTCGCGCGGTTCGCCGACGGCACGCTGGCGGTCAAGCGGGCGGTCGAGCGGCGTACGACGCGGACCGGGGCCCCGGCCTGGTGGCTGCTGAGCGACAACCCGGTGGCCGGCGTGGACTCGCGGCACCGGGGACCCGTTCCCGCGGAGGACGTGGTCGCCGTCGTACTGCTCCGGGTGTGGCCCCGACCACGGCTGCGGCTGTGAAAGACTCCGGAGTCCCCGAATTGTCAGCGATGCGGCCCCCGCGGCCCACAGATCCAGAAGGTTGATGGTGGCTTCCCCCCACGGCGAGCAGGACCCGCACCCGCACGCCGGCGACCCGGTGTTCGACTTGCACGTCGGCGGCAAGATGGAGACCAGGTCCACGGTGGCGTTGACCGGCCGCGACGAGCTGTCGATGGCCTACACCCCGGGCGTGGCCCGGGTCTGCGAGGCGATCGCTGCCGATCCGACCCTCACCCGGCACTACACGTGGGTGCCCAACACGGTGGCGATCGTCACCGACGGCACCGCCGTCCTCGGGCTCGGCGACATCGGGCCGGCCGCGGCGATGCCGGTGATGGAGGGCAAGGCGGTGCTGTTCAAGCAGTTCGGCGGCGTCGACGGAGTCCCCATCTGCCTGGACACCACCGACGTCGAGGAGATCATCGAGACGGTCGCCCGGCTTGCGCCGAGCTTCGGCGGCATCAACCTCGAGGACATCTCGGCACCCCGCTGCTTCGAGATCGAGGACCGGCTCAAGGAGCGGCTGTCGATCCCGGTCTTCCACGATGACCAGCACGGGACCGCCGTCGTCGCGCTGGCGGCCCTCAAGAACGCGCTCACCCTCACCGGTCGCGACCCGGCGACGACCCGGGTGGTGATCTCCGGTGCCGGAGCGGCCGGCGTCGCGGTGGCGCGCATCCTGCTGGAGGCCGGCGTACGCGACCTCGCGGTCCTCGACCGCCAGGGCGTCCTGAACTCCGACCGCTCCGACCTCACTCCGGTGAAGCTGGCCCTGGCCCAGGACACCGCCGACCGCTTCGGCCGCACCGGCAAGCTGGCCGACGTCATGGACGGCGCGGACGTCTACATCGGGGTCTCGGGCGGCACGGTCCCCGAGGACGTGGTGGCGCTGATGGCCGACGACGCGGTGATCTTCGGGCTGGCGAACCCCAACCCGGAGGTCCACCCCGACCTCGCGCACCGCTACGCCCGCGTGGTGGCCACCGGACGCTCGGACTTCCCCAACCAGATCAACAACGTGCTGGCCTTCCCCGGAATCTTCCGCGGCGCCTTCGACGTGCACGCGACCGCGATCACCGAGGGCATGAAGCTCGCCGCCGCTGACGCCCTGGCCGGGCTGGTGGGCGAGGACCTCGCCGAGGACCTGATCGTCCCCTCGCCGTTCGACCCCCGGGTCGGGCCCGCCGTCGCGGAGGCCGTCGCGGCCGCCGCCCGGCGGGACGGTGTAGCGCGAAAGTAAGTGCCCTTCCCGGCGGTCACCGCCCTGCATACCTTGCGCGGTTTCGACGCGCCGTCGCGGCCTCGCTGGCTCGGCCGCGGGCTTGCTCAACCTCCCGACCCACGCCGTGAGCTGCTCCGTCGCTCCCGGCTAGGG
>DASSJR010000371.1:0-6899 GCA_035691135.1 Nocardioides sp.
ACCCCCCGGCAGCCGAGCAGGTAGTCGACGATCTGGTCGTCGGTGAGCTGATGGGTCTCGCGAAGTCCGCGGGCGATGGTGGCGACGTACGGCGGCGCCGGGGCGCGGAGCCCAAGGGCGTCGACGTCGGTGGCGCTGAACGTCACGACCGGGTGGCCGTCCAGCTCCCCCGCGAGGTGGAGCGTCTCGTAGCGTCCCGGCCCGATGGTGTGCCGTCCCGTGCTGACCACCTCGGTCAGGTCGAGGTCGGCGCCCGGGTCGCGCCACATCTCCTGCGCGAGGACGTCGGAGAGCTGGCCGGCGGTGACGAGGTAGGCGCAGGCGAGGACCGAGCCGTCGGCGTCGGGTTCGTGGAACGCGATCCCTCCGCCCCAGGTGGGTGACTCCCAGGCGAAGGTCAGCCGACCGGCCATCTCGTAGGCCTTGGTGGCGAGCGGCTCGGCCCGGTCGCGGGCGCCGGGATAGGTCCGGGTGGCGCCCGGCGGCCGGCCCCCGGACAGGTAGCGGCGGAACCGGGCCGGGTCGAGGTTCGAGCCGTAGCCGGCGTACCAGACCGCGCCGCCGTCCCAGGCGCTCAGAACAGCGCTTCCTGTTCGATCCCGAGCAGCGTCTGCTTGCGCTCCAGCCCGCCGGCGTAGCCGGTGAGGGTCCCGTTGGCACCGATCACGCGGTGGCACGGGATGACGATCGGGATCGGGTTGCGGCCGTTGGCGAGCCCGACCGCGCGGGAGGCGGCGTTGGTCATGCCGAGCCGGTGGGCGATCTGGCCGTACGAAGCGGTCTCGCCGTACCCGATCTCCAGCAGGGCGTCCCACACGCGCCGCTGGAAGACGCTGCCGTGGGGGTCGAGGGGCAGGTCGAACTCCTTGAGGTCGCGCGCGAAGTACGCCGTCAGCTGCGCGACCGCCTTTGCGAGAACCGGGTGGTCGTCGTCGCGCTCGCCGATCGGGCGGCCGTCGGTGCTCGGCCGGAACGGGGCGAACTCGATCGCGGTGATCGCGCCGCCGCGCTCGACGATGCGCAGCTCGCCGACCGGTGAGTCGATGAGGGTCCACATGTCAGCTGTCTCCTTCTCGGGTGACCAGTGTGCGCCACAGGTGCATCTGGGCGTAGGAGCGCCACGGTCGCCAGCCCTCGGCGAGGGCCGCGGCGTCGCGCGGGTCACGACCCATGGCCGTGAGGGCGTGACGGATGCCGACGTCGGTCGGCAGGAACACGTCAGGGTGGCCGAGGGCGCGCAGCGCGACGTAGTCGGCGGTCCACGGCCCGATGCCCGGGATGTCCAGGAGCGCGTGGCGGACCTGGTCGCGGTCCGGACCGCGGTCGAGCGCGAGTGTGCCGTCGGCCAGTGCGGTGCACAGGGCGATCAGCGCGGTCCCCCGGGCCCGGGGCATCGGCATGTCGCGCGGGTCGAGGGCGGCGATCGAGGCCGGGTCGGGGAACAGGTGGGTCAGCTGGGGGTCCCGCGAGCTCTTGACGGGCAGGGGACGACCATGCGCCTCGACCAGTCGGGCGGCGACGGTCCGGGCGCCGGCCACGCTGACCTGCTGGCCGAGGACGGCGCGGATGGCAATCTCGTTGCCGTCGACGTGACCGGGAACCCGCAGCCCGGGGTTACGCCTGACGAGCGGTCCCACCACCGGGTCGCCGGCGAACGCGTCCGCGACCGCGACCGGATCGCAGTCGGCGTCCAGCATCCGCCGGGTCCGCTCGACGGCGGCCGCGGTGTCGCGCAGGTCGTCGAGCGCGAAGGTGGCCGCCACGAATGCGGTGACGCCGGCCTCCGGAGTGTCGGCTACGTCGAGCCGGACCGTTCCGGCCCCGTGGGGCAGGGCGAGGGTGCGGGCGTACCAGCCTGGGCCGGTGGCCTCGACGCCCGGGACCGCTCGCTGGGCCAGGAAGCCCAGCAGCGCCGAGCCCGCGAAGGGGGTGCGTACGGCGAGGCGCATCGTCAGCGTGCCGGTCGCCGGCGAGGCGTGCCGCCGCCCGCGCAGCTCGGTCGGCGTGGCGGCGTAGACCTCGCGGATCGTGTCGTTGAACTGGCGAACGCTGGAGAATCCGGAGGCGAATGCGATGTCGGCGTGGGTGAGCTGGGTCATCTCGATGAGGACCCGGGCGGTCTGGGCCCGCTTCGCCCGGGCCAGGGCGAGGGGTCCGGCCCCCAGCTCTGCGGTCAGGAGCCGGGTGAGGTGGCGAGGCGTGTAGCCGACCCGGGCAGCCAGGCCCGGCACGCCCTCACGGTCGACGACGCCGTCCGCGATCAGCCGCATCGCCCGCCCCGCCGCGTCGGCTGCGGTGTCCCAGTCGGGGCTGCCGGGGGTCGCGTCGGGCAGGCACCGCTTGCAGGCGCGGTAGCCGGCCGCCTGCGCGGCGGCCGCACTCGGGTGGAAGGTGACGTTCTTCAGGGCCGGCGTGCGCGCCGGGCACGAGGGCCGGCAGTAGATCCCGGTGGTCCGGACGGCGGTGTAGAAGACCCCGTCGAACCGCCGGTCGCGTGACTTCACGGCGCGGTAGCAGGACTCCCGGTCCAGCTTGTCGAGGGGGCTCATGGGTTCATCCTGCCTGTTCACCGCCACCGTATCTGGCGGGAATCGGACACGGCCATTCCCTCTAGGGTGGTGGCGTGGACGAGGTGGAGATCATGACCCTGGGCCCCGAGGACTGGGAGCTGTTCCGGGAGATCCGGCTGCGGGCGCTCCGCGAGGCGCCGTACGCCTTCGGGTCGCGCTACGACGACTGGGTTGCCGCACCGGAGTCGCGGTGGCGGGACCGGGTGGCGAACGTGCCGCTCAACCTGGTGGCCCGACGGGGAGACGAGCTCCTCGGGATGGCCAGCGCGGTGCTCGACGGCGAGGACAGCGCGGGGTTGATCTCGATGTGGGTCGACCCTGCAGCCAGGGGATCAGGCGTGGGGGCGGCGCTGGTCGGCGCGGTCGTCGCGTGGGCCGCGGCGGCCGGCCGTCCGACGTACCTCATGGTGCGCAGCGACAACGCACGGGCGATCGCGGCCTATCTCCGGGCCGGGTTCGTGGACCTCGGCATCCCGCCCGACCACGACCCCGACGAGCCGCCCGAGAACCGGATGGTCCACAACCGGCTCAGGGAGCCGGCTGACCCACCGTGACGTCGTCCACGTGCACGCCGTCCCATCCGCCGACCGAGGAGCAGACCGGGCCACCGGCGCCCGAGCAGAGAGAGTCGGAGGTGAATCTGAAGCGGACCTGGATGTTGCCACCGGGCGCGTCGAAGGGCACCGCGAACCGCTCCCAGCCGGGGGCGGCGGCGTTCTTCCCGGAGTAGGAGCCGAGCGTGTTCCACGTGGTTCCGTCGGCGCTCCACTGGGCGCTGACGAAGTCGAAGCCACCCTCGGTGTCCAGCTTCATCCACCACTGCAGGAGTGTGGAACCGGCCGGCGCCGCGATGTCGGGCGAGGTGATCGTCGCGTCCATGTTGTCGACGTAGCCGACGGGGCCACTCACCGCGTAGGCAGACCCGTCGGCGGCATCCGACCCGTCGGTGCCGTGGCCCGGTGAGCCCCGCTGCCACGACGGCAGACCGGAGGTGCTCCACCCCTGGGGCCCGTCCTCGAAGTCGTACGACGAGTAGGCGGTTCCGACCGTGGGTGTCGGTGTCGGCGGCGGCTCGACCGGGACCGGCAGCTTCGAGGCGAAGTCGTAGGTCCACACGCCGCGCCCGAAGACGGCGATGACCGCCTTGTTCGGGTCTCCGGGCTTGAGCGCGATGCTCGAGATGGGAGAGGCGGGGATGTTGTTCAGCGGAGCGAACTTCGGCGTGCCGTAGGTCGCGCCCGGCTGCGAGGCGAAGGCTCCGACGTCAGTGCCGAGGAGCAGCTGGTCGCCGCGCAGCTCCACCCAGCTGGCGGGCGAGTCCGGCAGGTTGCCCGAGATGTCGGTGAACGTCTCACCGCCATCGGTGGACCGGTAGAGATGGCCGGTGCCGAGCTGGTCGTTGGTGTCCCCGACCGCGCCCGCCGGCACCCAACGGCGGGTGTAGCCGCCGAGGGTGACGAAGACGTTCTCATTGTTGCGGGGGTCGATGGCGATCGAGGTGATGTAGCGGTTCGGCAGCCCCGCCGCGTCCACGATGTGCCAGCCCTTGGCGGTGCCCTTCTCCGGCGCCTGGTCGCCACCGACGTTGGTGGCCAGACCGTTGCGGAAGACGTTGCTGTCCGGGGCGAGCTTGTTGAGCGTGTCGCACTGGCCGCAGAAGCCGACGTACGCCGCGTCTCCCTGGACGTCGACGGCCGACATCGAGTTGTTGGGATCGGTGTCGGTGGCGGTCGCGCCGGCGTCCCCCGGGTGGGACCGGGTACCGAGGTCGTAGACCGTGCGCCAGGTGGTGGTGCTCGAGTCGGCCTCCGCCGCCGGGGTCTGCCCGGAGCTGGTGTCCGAGCCGGACAGAGTCTCGACCACCTCACGGCCCGCCGTGAGCAGGTGCTTGGCATCGGTGGGATCCATGACGAACGGGTTGGAGAACTTCGACGCGGTGAGCCCCGGGTCGATGTCCTTCCACGACGTTCCGCCATCGGTGGTCACCTTGATCGCGCCGTTGGTGTACTCCTCGTAGGCCTCGTCCGACTTGTCGGGATTGACCGCGGAGAAGAAGCCGTCGCCGCCGTAGGTCTCGTACTGCTTGCGGCTGTCGGGGTCGATCCGCATGTTCCCGTTGTCCTGCAGGCCCGACCAGACGGTGCCGTCCTTGGCCATCGCTGCGTAGTAGGGCATCAGCGTCGAGAATCCGTCCTGGTCGCCGGTGCCCCAGTGGGAGTTGTCGAGCTCGCCGTCGGAGTCGGTGTCGAACCGGTAGCGGTAGGCACCGCCGTCGTTGCCGATCAGCAGTTGTACGCCGCCCTTGACCAGCGGGTCCTCGATCCAGATCCCGTCCTGCTGGTCGGGGTGGGCGGTGATGTTGTCGTCGCCCGGCTCCCGGTCGGTGGGGCAGGCCGGCAGGCCGGTGTTGAGCAGCTGGCAGGAGTCGCCAGCGAAGTACTTGGCCACCACCCGGAACTTCACCGGGACCGATCCGTCGAGCGGCACTCCGGCATTGGCGGCCTCGTTGGCCCAGACCTCCTCGAGCCCGAAGGCCATCCGGGTCGGGACGCCGCTCGCGGTCTGCCGGGTCGGGTCGGGCTGGACCCAGAGGTTGTACCAGCCCTGGACGCCCGGCTGGTAGCCGACCGCGGTGCCGTAGCCGAAGAGGGCCGAGCTCGTCGTGGGGTCGGTCGCGAGCTGAGTCCCACTCGCGAGCCGGGTCCAGGTGGCCCCGAAGTCCTTGGAGACGTAGAGGCCGTTGAGGACCGTTGTCCCGACTGGCGGCTTCGCCCCCTCGGGTGCGTCGATGCCGGCGACTCCGCCGTTGTTGAGCAGCTTGGCGTCCTGGACGATCGCGTAGAGCAGGTCGTGGTCCTGGGCGGTCCCGACCGCGTTGCCGAGCTCGACCCGGCCGATGTGGTCCTGGGCGGCGAAGCCCGACGCGGTCAGCTTCGTGAACGTGTTCGGTGTTCCGGAGACGGAGCGGTAGACCCCGTTGTTGGGTGACTGGACGCTGCCGTCCGGGTTGGTCTTGTCTCCTCCGCGCCAGCCCACCGTGGCGACGACGGTGCCCGGTTTGGTCGTGGTGGCGACACCGGAGCCCTTGGCCACCACGACGTCGGTGACCACGTTGGCCAGCGCACACTCAGGGCGGGCGTGCACATCGGTGACCCCGGAGCACTCACCGGTGGGCAGGTTCGCGTTGCGGTAGGACTTGCCGCCGTCGGTCGAGGCGAACAGACCCAGCTGGGTGGCGGCGTACACCTTGGAGGGGTCACCGGGGTCGACCGCGAGCGCGAATCCGAGGCCTCCGTCGGGGACTCCCGTCGCCCGGGTCCAGGTCGCGCCGAGATCATTCGAGTAGTAGGCGCCCAAGCCGGTGTAGGCGGAGGAGCCGAAGGTGGGCTCGCCGGTCAGGGCGATCAGGGTGCCGTTGTTGGCCGGGCTCCAGGCCACCGCCCCGGTGACGGAGGTCGGCAGGTTGCCGGTGGCGTTGGTCCAGGTCTTGGCCTTGTCGTCGGAGCGCCAGATGCCGCCGTTGCTGACTGCGGCGAACAGGCGCTGGTGGGCGGCATCCCACGCGAAGCTGTCCACCCGACCGCTGTTGTCGACCAGCCCGAGCCCGTTGACCTCCGGGTAGCGGGGGTCGTTGACCACGAGGGGCCCCTGGCCGTAGAGGCTCCCGACCCCGTCAGTGCCCTTGACGGCCCCGGGCGTCATGGCCGCACGCTGCTTGGCAGCCGCGGCGGCCGCGCCGTCGGCGTACTGGCCGTAGGGCGCCATCCTCGGGATCGCGCGGGCGCCGAACAGCGCGAGCTGCTCCTCCAGCGACTCAGGGCGCTTGCTGTTGACGCACTTGCTGGACCACTCATCGCGAGGCACGTCTGCCAGCATGGGCAGTTCCTTGACCGCCTCGCGCGACAGCTCGTCGTCGGCTTCCTCGCCGCTCCCTGCCTCGGCCTCCTCACCGCTCTCTCCCTCGGCTTCTTCGGCGGCTTCCTCGGCGGCCTCCTCGTCCGATTCGCCGGGCTCGGCATCCTCACCCTCACGCGCCATCTCGTGCTCGATCTCGGTGAGCACCGTGTCGACCGGAGTGAAGCCCGGGGCGCAGCTGGAGGCGGACGCGACCTCGGGGTCGTCGAGAACGGTGTAACCGGCGAGGCCCCCCACGGCCACTGCAGCGGCCACGAAGACGGCGATCAGGGTCCTACGGGAGCGAAGTCGCATTCACATTCCTTGCAGACGTGGCCAGGCGGAGCCAGACCGAGTTCCTCACATCAAGGGGAAAAACGAGCGCACAGCTCGGAAGTCATGCCACGGCGGGCAATTCAGCCCAGCGCCGGGTGT
>DASSJR010000372.1:0-2509 GCA_035691135.1 Nocardioides sp.
GTTCCGGTTCGGGGCCTCGACCCTGCTCAACGACCTGCTGATGCAACGCACCAGGATGAAGACCGGCCGGTACTCCGGCCCCGACTACTTCACGTTGGACTGATGGCAGTGAGCGAGCGCCGGCGAGCGAACCATCCCGAGAAGCAATCCGGGCCCCGTTCGTGCCCGGAACGAAGTGAGGACACGAATGGGCTTTGAGTACGCACCGGCTCCGGAATCGCGGAGCATCGTCGACATCAAGCCGTCGTACGGCCTGTTCATCGGGGGCGAGTTCGTCGACGGCCACGGCAAGGCGTTCAAGACGATCAGCCCAGCCACGGAGGAGGTGCTGTCGGAGGTCGCCGACGCCGACGAGGCCGACGTCGACGCCGCGGTCAAGGCCGCCCGCCGGGCCTACACCCGCAGCTGGTCGAAGATGCCGGGTCGCGAGCGGGCCAAGTACCTCTACCGGATCGCCCGGATCATCCAGGAGCGCAGCCGCGAGCTGGCGGTGCTCGAGTCCCTCGACAACGGCAAACCGATCAAGGAGTCGCGCGACGTCGACGTACCCATCGTCGCGGCCCACTTCTTCTACTACGCCGGCTGGGCCGACAAGCTCGAGTACGCCGGCTACGGGACCCAGCCGCTCGGCGTGGCCGGCCAGGTCATCCCGTGGAACTTCCCGCTGCTGATGCTGGCCTGGAAGATCGCGCCGGCGCTGGCGTGCGGCAACACCGTCGTGCTCAAGCCGGCCGAGACCACGCCGCTGACTGCGCTGCTGTTCGCCGAGATCTGCCAGCAGGCGGACCTGCCCCCGGGGGTCGTCAACATCGTGACCGGCGCCGGCGAGACCGGCCGGGCACTGGTGGCCCACGACGACGTCGACAAGGTCGCCTTCACCGGCTCGACCGATGTCGGGCGCGCCATCGCCAAGGTGGTCGCCGGCTCCGACAAGAAGGTGACCCTGGAGCTGGGTGGCAAAGCCGCCAACATCGTCTTCGACGACGCTCCGATCGACCAGGCGGTCGAGGGCATCGTCAACGGCATCTTCTTCAACCAGGGCCACGTCTGCTGCGCCGGCTCGCGGCTGCTGGTGCAGGAGTCGATCGCCGAGGAGCTGCTCGGCAAGCTCAAGCGTCGGATGTCCACGCTTCGGGTCGGCGACCCGCTCGACAAGAACACCGACGTCGGGGCGATCAACTCCGCCGAGCAGCTGGCAAAAATCAAGGAGCTCTCCGACATCGGCGAGTCTGAACTCTCTGGAGGCGCCGGTGAGAGGTGGTCGCCCGAGTGTGAGCTGCCCCAGCACGGGTTCTGGTTCCCGCCGACCCTGTTCACCGGCGTCTCCCAGGCGCACCGGATCGCCCGCGAGGAGATCTTCGGGCCGGTCCTGTCGGTGCTGACGTTCCGCACCCCGTCCGAGGCGATCGAGAAGGCCAACAACACGCCGTACGGTCTCTCCGCGGGCGTCTGGACCGACAAGGGCTCCCTGATCCTGCACATGGCCAACCACCTGCGCGCCGGTGTCGTGTGGGCCAACACGTTCAACAAGTTCGACCCGACCAGCCCCTTCGGCGGCTACAAGGAGTCGGGTTACGGTCGCGAGGGCGGCCGCCACGGTCTGGAGGCCTACCTTCGATGACGCGAGTCGATGTCAGGAAGACCTACAAGCTCTTCATCGGCGGCGCCTTCCCGCGCTCCGAGTCCGGCCACTCCTACGCGGTGACCGACAGCAAGGGGAAGTTCGTCGCCAACGCCGCGCTGGCCTCCCGCAAGGACGCCCGCGACGCCGTGCAGGCGGCCCGCAAGGCGTTCGCCGGGTGGTCGTCCCGCACGGCCTACAACCGGGCGCAGATTCTCTACCGGGTCGCCGAGGTCATGGAGGACCGCCGCCCGCAGTTCGTCGACGCCGTCCGGCAGTCCGAGGGCCTCGCGGCGGCCCGGGCCGAGAAGGTCGTCGACGAGTCGATCGACCGCCTGGTCTGGTACGCCGGCTGGGCCGACAAGATCACCCAGGTCGTCGGCAACGCCAACCCCGTCGCCGGGCCCTACTTCAACCTGTCGACGCCCGAGCCGACCGGGGTCGTGGCGGTGCTCGCCCCCCAGGAGTCCTCGCTCCTGGGACTGGTCAGCGCGGTCGCCCCCGTGGTCGTCACCGGCAACACGATCGTCGTGGTGTCGTCGTACGACCGTCCGCTGCCGGCGGTGACCTTCTCCGAGGTGCTCGCCACCTCCGACGTCCCCGGCGGCGTGGTCAACATCCTCACCGGGGCCGCGGCCACCGTGGCGCCGTGGCTGGCCGCGCACATGGACGTCAACGCGATCGACCTGACCGGAGTGGCGGGCGACGCCGACCTGGCCCGCAACCTCGAGATCGCGGCGGCCGAGAACCTCAAGCGGGTACGCAGGGCGCCGGCGACCGAGCCCGACTGGACGCAGGATCCCGGCATCGATGCGATGACGACGTTCCTCGAGACCAAGACCGTCTGGCACCCGATCGGGGTGTGACCTGCCGGTTCCACCGTGGTTG
>DASSJR010000373.1:0-6663 GCA_035691135.1 Nocardioides sp.
CGCAGGAAGAGGTTCCAGTTGTCCCGGACGGCGTCCACGTAGTTCCCGAAGTGCCAGGTCATCTGGTAGCCGAGCTCGAAGGACCCGCTCGGGTCGTAGAGCGAGGTGAAGAAGAGCTGGATCGTCGGGAAGACGAAGAACACGGCCAGGTAGAGCAGGCCAGGGATCAGCAGCAGCCAGCCCCAGCCGCGGCGACGGGTTGTCTCGCCGTCGACCGTGGCTGTGGGCGCTTCGCTCATTCGACGTCCTCGGGGGTGATCATGCCGGCGTGGGCGTCCTGGCCGGCGTCGAGGAGGAAGGAGTGCGCCCGCGACCAGGCGAGGTCGACCTCGTCACCCTGGCGGATCGGCTCCCGGCTCCCGGTGTTCTGCTCGAACACCATGAGCTCCTGTCCCCACGGCATCGCGACGAGGTACTGGGTGCTGACGCCGACGAAGCTCACGTCGGTGACCCGGCCACCGGTCAGCACATTGACGTCGCCGTGGTCCTCCGAGCCGGCCGCGCTGGCGAAGATCTTCTCCGGGCGGACACCCAGCCAGCCGCGTCGGTCGGTGGTGGTGTGGGAGCGGTCCGCACCCACACCGACCTTCTGGCCCTGGCAGTCGACCAGGATCGTGCCGTTGGAGGAGCCGGTCACCTCGGTCATGATCAGGTTCGACTGGCCCAGGAAGTTCGCCACGAAGGTTGTCTGCGGGTTCTCGTAGAGCTCACCCGGCGCACCCATCTGCTCGATGACGCCATGGTTCATGACCGCAATGGTGTCGGCCATGGTCATGGCCTCTTCCTGGTCGTGGGTGACGTGAACGAAGGTGATCTCGATCTCGGTCTGGATCCGCTTCAGCTCGATCTGCATCTGGCGACGCAGCTTGAGGTCGAGCGCACCGAGCGGTTCGTCGAGCAGGAGTACGCCGGGCTCGTTGATCATCGCCCGCGCGAGCGCCACCCGCTGCTGCTGGCCACCCGAGAGCTGGGCCGGCTTCCGCGCGCTGTACGCCGCCAGCTCGACGAGCTCGATCATCTCCTCGGTCTTCTTCTGGTAGTCCTTCACCGCGCGCCGGCGAAGTCCGAAGGCGACGTTCTCGAAGACCGTGAGGTGCGGGAACAATGCGTAGGACTGGAAGACGGTGTTGACGGGACGCTTGTAGGGACGGAGGTCGGTGATGTCGTCGTCACCGATCAGGACCCGCCCCTCGGTCGGGTCCTCGAGCCCGGCCACCATCCGCAGCGTCGTGGTCTTGCCGCACCCCGACGGACCGAGCAGCGCGAAGAAGGACCCCTCGGGCACTGTGACGGTGAGGTCGTCAACGGCGACGAAGTCGCCGAAGTGTTTGGTCACGCCCTCCAGCCGGAGGTCGCGCTTCGCCTCACCCACTCATCACCTCGTTGAACTGGCGCTGGTACGTCGTCTCTTCCTCATCGCTGAGGGACATGAACTGGTACCCCTTCTCCAGCGTCTGGTCGTCGACGAAGATGAACTCGCTGTTCACCGCAGACTTGTCGAACTTCCCGATCTCCTGCTGGGCACCGGCCACGGGGCAGAAGTAGTAGTTCCAGGCGGACAGCTTCGCCGCGTTCACCGGGTCGTAGTAGAAGTTCATCATCGTCTCGACGTTCGTCTTGTGCTCCGCCTTGTTGGGGACGAGCACGTTGTCGGTCCAGATGGCGAAGCCCTCCTCCGGCGGCACCCACTTGTACTTCCCGCCACCGAGGAGGTTGATCACGTCGCCGCTCCATGCCTCGCAGGCCACCACGTCGCCGGACTTCATGTCATCGACGTAGTCGTTGCCGGTGAACCGCCGGACCTGGCCGCTGTCGACGTAGCCCGCGAGCTTGTCGATGGCCGCGTCGAACTCCTCACTTGTGAAGTCCGTGGGGTCACTGCCCTCCATGAGCAGGAGGAAGAGCATGGTGTCCCGCATCTCCGTCAGCAGGTCGATCTTTCCCTTGAGATCGGGACGCGTGAGGAGCTCCTCGAAGCTGGTCACCGGGTCCGTGAGCTCGGAGTTGTAGCAGATTCCGGTCATGCCGCTCTGCCACGGGACGCTGTGCTCACGCTTGGGGTCCCAGTCCGGCGCCTTCAGGAAGTCGATCAGGTTGGCGTCGACGTTCGGCATGTTGGAGTGGTCGAGCTTCTGGATCCAGCCCAGCTCGATCATCCGGGCCGCCATGAAGTCGGTCACCACGAAAGCGTCGCGGCCCGTGGACTTGCAGTCCTGGAGCTGCGGGGACACCTTGGCGAAGAATGTCTCGTTGTCGTTGACGTCGCCGTTCCGGTAGTCGACCGTGATGCCGGTCTCCTTCTGGAACTTCTCCAGTGTCGAGGTGTCCTTGGCCTTGACGGGGTCGACGTAGCCGATCCAGTTCGAGAAGACGATTTCCTTCTCCTGGGAGCTGAGATCGGTGCTGGTGCAGCTGCCAGCCTTGACCTGCGCGCCCTCGGTGCCGCAGGCCGTCAGCAGCGACGACCCGCCGAGCGCGGCCGCGGTGAGCCCGGCCCCGCGCAGGAAACCGCGCCTCGACAAACCGGGCGGCAACGCAAGCCCCCTGCTGAACTGTCCTGGGGCCATTGCTGGAGCCTCCTCGTGGTCGTGATGTCGCGTCGGATGGTGCCACGCCAGCACCGTCCGGACAAGCGAATCCGTAGGCTCGAGACCATCTTGCAACGGATTCGGCGGATTGGACAGACCTTGTGGTCCGTACTACCTACTGACAGCATGCCCGCCATGGCAAGGAATCTGCCGGCCGCGCTGGACGAGGTCTCCAAGGGCATCATCGAAGAGCTGCAGCAAGACGGGCGCCGCTCGTACGCCGCCATCGGCAAAGTCGTCGGCCTCTCCGAGGCCGCCGTGCGCCAGCGGGTGCAGCGGCTGATCGACAGCGGCGTGATGCAGGTTGTCGCGGTGACAGACCCGCTCGAGCTCGGCTTCGCCCGTCAGGCCATGGTCGGCATCCGGGTCAAGGGCCAGCTCGAGCCGGTCGCCGACGCGCTCGCCGAACTGTCCGAGGTCGACTACGTCGTGATCACCGCGGGCAGCTACGACCTGCTCGCGGAGGTGGTCTGCGAGAGCGACGACCACCTCCTGTCCCTGATCTCGGACAAGATCCGCACCATCGAGGGCGTGGTCTCGACCGAGACGTTCATGTACCTGCGGCTGCGCAAGCAGACCTACTCGTGGGGCGTGCGCTGAACCCCTCCCTCTGGGAGGAGACTGCTCCTCCCGCCGTACGCCGGGCGCCGCTGGGTGCCGACCTCGACGTCGACGTCGCCATCGTCGGCGCCGGGTTCACCGGTCTGTGGACCGCCTACTACCTGGCCCGCGCCGAACCCGGCCTGCGGATCGCCGTGTGCGAGGCGGAGGTTGCCGGGTTCGGCGCCTCCGGACGCAACGGCGGGTGGTGCTCGGCGCTGTTCCCCAAGTCGTCAGCGTCGCTGGCCGCCTTCAGCGACCGCGACCGCGCCTTGTCCCAGCACGGCGCCATGCGCGAGAGCGTCCACGAGGTCGGGCGGGTGGTCAGCGAGGAGGGGATCGACGCTGACTTCGCACGCGGCGGCACGATCTCGCTGGCCCGCAGCCCCGCCCAGCTGGCTCGGACCCGGGCGGAGGTCGAGGACGCCCGGGCCTGGGGGCGCGGCGACGACGAGCTCCGGTTGCTCGACGCAGCCGGGGCGCGCGAGGTGCTCAACGCCTCCTCCGTCCTCGCCGCGACCTACACGCCGGACTGCGCGGCGATCCACCCGCTGCGCCTGGCCCGCGGGCTGGCCGAGGCCGTCGTACGGCTGGGAGTGGCACTGTTCGAGCAGACGCCAGTGCTGTCGATCGGTCCCGGACGGCTGGTCACGCCCGACGGGGTGGTCCGGGCCGACACCGTGGTCCGCGCGACCGAGGGATACACCGTGACCATCCCCGGACTGCAGCGTCGACTGGTGCCGATCTACTCCCTGGTCATCGCCACCGAGCCGCTCGACCCGGGCCTCTGGGACCGGATCGGGCTGCGACGCCGCGAGACCTTCACCGACCAGCGTCACCTGCTGGTCTACGGGCAGCGGACCGCCGACGACCGGATCGTGTTCGGCGGGCGCGGCGCGCCCTACCACTTCGGATCCCGGATCAGGCCCGGGTTCGATCGTGACGAGCGGGTTTTCGCGCGGCTCCGGGACGCACTCGTCGAGCTGCTTCCGGCGCTCGCGGGCACCCGCATCACCCACACGTGGGGCGGCTGCCTGGGGGTGCCGCGGGACTGGTGCGCCTCCGTGGGCCTGGACCGAGGCACCGGTCAGGCGTGGGCCGGCGGCTACGTCGGAGACGGGGTGAGTACGACGAACCTCGCCGGCCGGACGCTTCGCGACCTGATCCTCGAGCGGGACACCGACCTGGTCCGTCTCCCGTGGGTCGGCCACCACTCCCCCCGCTGGGAGCCCGAGCCCCTGCGCTGGCTGGGCGTGAACGCGGGGCTACGGGCCATGGCCGTCGCCGACGTCGAGGAACGGCTGACCAACCGCCCCAGCCGGGTCGCCCGCCTCGTCGCGCCGTTCGTGTCCTGACAGGATCTGACCATGACTTTTCACCCCATTCGAACGCTCGCTCCGCTCCGCTTCGAACGGGGACCCCGATGAGACGCGCCCTCGTTCGTCGCCCCAGCCCTCGTCTCGCGGAGGGGCTGCTCACCCACCTCGACCGCACGCCCGTCGACGCCGATCGTGCGGCCCGCCAGTGGGAGGGCTACGTCGCCGCGCTGGCGGCCGAGGGCTGGGAGACCGTCGAGGTGCCGGCGGCCGAGGACTGCCCGGACTCGGCGTTCGTCGAGGACACCGTGGTGGTCTACGGCGACCTGGCCGTCATCACCCGACCGGGAGCGGTCGAGCGCCAGCCGGAGACGGCCGGAACCGAGCAGACTCTGGCCGGGCTCGGGTACCGGATCGCCCGGATCGAGGAGCCGGGAACCCTGGATGGAGGCGATGTCCTCAAGCACGACGGCCGGGTCTGGGTCGGGCTCGGTGGCCGGACCAACCAGGCCGGCGTGGACCAGCTCGCCGACCTGCTGCTGCCGCTGGGCGCGAGGGTGATCGGAGTTCCGCTGACCAAGGTGCTGCACCTGAAGTCGGCCGTCACCGCCCTGCCCGACGGCACGATGGTCGGCTACGAACCGCTGGTGGACGACGTGGCCGCCTGGGACCCGTTCCAGCCGGTGCCGGAGGAGCCCGGTTCGCACGTCGTGCTGCTCGGCGGCGAGACGGTCCTGATGTCCAGTGCCGCGCCGAGGTCACGACAGCTCTTCGAGGAGCGTGGTCTCCGGGTGGTCACCGTCGACATCGGCGAGTTCGAGAAGCTCGAGGGCTGTGTGACGTGCCTGTCGGTGCGGCTGCGCCACACGCCTTAGCGCAGGCCGTTCTCCCTGGTCCTGGCCGGCTTCGAGGGCGTGAAGAACCACGCGTCGAAGAAACCCTTGAGGTTGGCGCCACTGATGCGCTGGGCAACCGCATGGAACTCCCCGGTCGAGCCGTTGCCGTTGCGATGGCTCCGGACCCACGCCCTCATCACCCTCCAGAAGTCGGCGTTGCCGATCCGTTGCCGCAGGGCCTGGAGGGCCATCCCACCGCGGGTGTAGACCCGGCCGTCGAACATCCGGGCCGCACCTGGGTTGCCGATTTGGAGGTTCCAGAACGAGGCGCCCCGCGGTATGCCGACGTAGCGGTTCATCAGCCAGGCGTGCGCCGACTGCCCGCCGTGCGTCTCGGCGTACCTGACCTCCATGAAGGTCGCCGCACCCTCGTTGAGCCAGATGTCGCGCCAGTGGTCGACCGAGACGGAGTCGCCCAGCCACTGGTGGGCGAGCTCGTGGACCATCAGGAAGGTCGACCCCCGCCCGAGGCCCGGATAGGTGGGGCGGGTCTGGTTCTCCAGCGAGAAGCCGGGGTTGAGGCTGGTGACCACGCCGCCGGTCGTCGAGAACGGATAGGTGCCGAGCTGGCTCTGCAGCCAGCGCACGAAGGCCGGCGATCGTCTGAGCATGGTCATTGCGATCCGGCGCTGCGCCGCGGGGATCTGCTTCGACGCCGCGACGTACCACGGGAGCCCCCGGCTGGTTCCTCGGTCGACCGCGAAGGACCCGGCGGCGAAGAAGGCGAGGTACGGCGCCATGGGCTCGAGCGCGCGCCAGTGGACCGTGGCCAGGTTGTTGCGGACGGTGCGCCCGACAAGCCGCCCGTTGGCGATGACCTGTTTGGCCTTCGGGACCGTCACGTGGATGTCCATCCGGGCCTTGTCCCGCGGGTGGTCGTTGCTGGGGAACCACCAGGGCGCCATGTGCGGCTCGTTCATGGCGACGACCTCGTCCGGGCTGGCGAGCCAGTTCGACTCGCCGGCGTAGGTGAAGTTGCCGGGCAGTCCTGCGTAGTCGACCCGCACCTTGAAGGTCTGGCCTGCGGCGATGGGAGCGGCAGGGGTGATCTGCAGCTCGTGACGCACGGGCCGGTCGACACGGCTGGCCGCGACGCCGTCGACCTTGACCTGGGTGACCGGGAGCAGGAAGTCGAGGTTGAACGACGACAGGTCCTGGGTGGCACGGACCGTGAGCCGGGTGAAGCCGGAGAGCTGACCGGTCCCGAAGCGGTAGGTGTCGTGGACGTCGTAGGCCAGCACGTTGATGCCGCCGTTGCCGTCG
>DASSJR010000374.1:0-10816 GCA_035691135.1 Nocardioides sp.
GAGCCCGGTGATCCGGTCCGGTTCGGCGGCCACGATGGCGGTGGGCTCCACCACCACGACGTGGTCGAACTCCAGTCCCTTGGCCAGGGATGCCGGGACCAGGTCCAGGTGGGCGTCGATGTCGTCCTCGGTCCGTCCCAGAACGGCGACCTCCAGCCCGTCGAGATCGCGCAGCACGTCGTCGACCTGGGCGTCGGCGACGATCACCCCGATCGAGCCCTCCCTCGGCGCCATCCGGTCCAGCTGCGCGCGGAGCTCGGAGCGAGACGAGAACGCGAGCTCCCCGCGAGAACGACGTACGGATGTCGGCGGGGCGAGGTTGGGCGCGGTGTGGGGCAACAGCCGGGCGGCGTACTCGATCACCTCACCGGGCACCCGGAACCCTCTGGTCAGTTCCTCGACGTGTGCGTCGGGCTTGCCGAGATGGCGCAGCGCCTCAGCCCAGGATCGGGTGGCCCAGGGCGTGGTCGCCTGGGCCAGGTCACCGAGCACGGTCAGTGACCCGGTAGCCGACCGCCTGGCGAGCACGCGCAGCATCATCGGTGACAGGTCCTGCGCCTCGTCGGCGACGATGTGCGCGACCGACGGGGTGCGGGTGACAACGTCCGTGGCCTCGTCGACGAGAACCGCGTCAGCCACCGACCACCGCGCCGACGCCGCACTCCGCGGGGGCTTGGGCCACAACAGCGCTGCCTGCTCACTCTCGTCGAGGACACCGTCGGCCGCCTCGGCCAGAAATGCCGGGTCGCTGAGCAACCGGAACACCAGCCGGGCCGGGTCCACCGGGGGCCAGACCCGATTGGTGTAGTCCTTGACCGGCTTGCTCCGCGCGACCGCGTCCTGCACCCGATCGTCTGGCGAATCGCCCGCCAGCTCCATTCCGACCAGGACCCGGTGAGCGAGCGACTGTGGCAACATGCCGCGCCCGGCGCCGTACCGCACCCTACGCCCGCGCAGGCCCGCCACGATTTCCTCCACCTCGGAGGTCGCCACCCTCCACCGATGGGCGCCGCGCGGCACCACAAGCCCCTCGGAGGGCAGGGTGAGGTGCGACCAGACCGCGCGCCCGATCACTTCTGCCATCCGGGGATCGCCCTTGAGGGTTGCCACCCGCGGTGAGTCGGCACCGCGGATCTCCCAGCGCGGGTAGCTCTTCCGCAGCGTCGCGGCCACCAGCTCCTCGAGGGTCGACTGGCTCGCGTCGACCTCGCCCAGGGAAGGCAGCACGTCGCGGATGTAGCGCAGAAAGCTTGCGTTGGGCCCGACCACCAGGACGCCCCGCCGGGTGAGCTGGTCGCGGTAGGCATACAGGAGGTACGCCGCGCGATGCAGACCAACCGCCGTCTTCCCGGTCCCGGGGGCGCCCTGGACACACACGGAACCGGCCAGCTCGGAGCGGACGATCACGTCTTGCTCCGGCTGGATGGTCGCAACGATGTCACGCATCGGCCCCACGCGGGGACGTTCGATCTCGCGCTCGAGGATCGTGGAGTACTCCTGGACCACGCCAGCGGCGAGCTCCTCGTCCTCGAACGCCGTCAGTTGGCCATGGGAGAAACCGAACCTGCGACGTCGACGCACTCCCATCGGCTCGGCGCCGCTGGCACGATAGAACGGCCTGCTCACCGGCGCGCGCCAGTCGACCACCAGCGGCTCGCCGCCAGGGTCGGAGACGTGGCGCCTTCCGATGTGAAAGGTCTCCGCGTCGTCGGTGTCCAGGCGCCCGAAGAACAGCGGGATCGTCGGGTCGTCTGCGAGCTGGCGCATCCGAAGCACGAACGTCGACTTGAGGAACTCCCGACTCACCCAGTCACCACCAGCCCGGGAATCCATCGACTCGGTCCGCTCACGCATCAGGGCGAGCTGGCGACGCGACTTCGTGAGGTGTTGCTGCTCGGCGGTCAGCTCGGGATCGGCGGGCAGGTCGAGACCTCCTTCAGGGGCGGCATCGGAATGGGGAAGGCGACCGTAACGCCGGAGGCAGCTGTTGTCACCGGCCTTGTCGGTCCTCCCCACGGACGAGTCGGCGGTCGAGGCCAGGGCCGTGGCAGCAAGCAGTCGCCACAGCAGTGGTCCGTGCAGCTCGAGAAGGTTCGTCATACCGTCGCATCAGCGTGCAGGATGGCGAATCCCGCATGTCGCGTTCGTTAGCACCCGAGGAGTGTCATGGACCTGCCCGAAGAGTTGCTCGCGCTGCTCGAGAAGCCCTGCACCTGCTACATCGCCACGGTGATGCCGGACGGTTCGCCTCAGCTCACCCAGGTCTGGGCCGACACCGACGGGACCAACATCTTGATCAACACGGTGCAAGGCCATCAGAAGGCCCGCAACATCGAGCGAGACCCCCGCGTCGCGGTCACCGTCTCCAGCCCTGACGACCCCAGCAGCTACCACGCGGTCCGCGGCGTCGTCACTGACGTCACGACCGAAGGCGGCGTCGAGCACATCGAGAAGTTGTCGCAGCGCTACCTCGGCGGCCCCTACCCCTGGTACGGCGGTCGCGACCAGGTCCGGCTGGTGGTCACCATCGCACCGAACAAGGTGCACTCGATGGGCTGATTGCGGCCGGGCGAGGCCGACTACGGGACGATGAGGAACTTCTCCCCGGTGGCGGTGCGTGCGTAGCGGCGCAGCACGTCGAGGTCGAGCGCCTGGTCCAGAGAGATCTCTTCGGTGAAGCGGCTGGCGAAGGTGGTCGTCAGCTCGGCGGCGATCCGGCCCTTGAGCCGTACGAGGTCCTCGACCGCCAGGGAGGAGAGGAACGGCATGAGGAGCCATCCGCCGATCCCCCACGCGAACCCGAAGCCTCGCCGCAGCTCGGTCGGCCGACGGTCGAGCCCGCCGTACACATAGACCTGCTTGTGCACGTCGGTGCCGTACCGGCTGTACGGAGCGGACGGGTCGGTGACTGCTGCCTCCATCGCGTTGAGGATGTCGCTCGCGAGCCGGCCACCGCCGACGGCGTCGAAGGCCAGGGTCGCCCCGGTCGCCCGGATCGCCTCGACCAGGTCGGCCATGAAGGACTCGGCGCTCGAGTCGACGACGTGGCGAGCCCCCAGATCGCGCAACAGGTCTGCCTGCTCGGGTCGGCGGACGATGTTGACCAGCTCGATGCCGTCGGCGAGACAGACCCGGTTGAGCATCTGGCCGAGGTTGGACGCGGCGGCCGAGTGGACAAGGGCGGTGTGACCCTCCCGGCGCATCGTCTCGACCATCCCCAGCGCCGTGAACGGGTTGACGAAGGACGCGGCGCCTTCGGCCGCGGTCGCGTCGTCCGGCAACGGGAGGCAGACCTGGGCCACGCCCAGCGCGTGCTCCCCATAGGTGCCCTCACCCGCGAACCCGACCCGTTGGCCGAGCAGCGCCTGCGCCTCGGGAGCGTCTCCCGCAGCGACGACGACACCCGCGCCTTCGTTGCCGACCGGCATCGACCGGCCCAGCCTGGCCCTGAGGCTCGGCATCACCGCCTCCGGGACCGGCGCGGTCACCACCGGACCGTCTGGTGTGTCCTCGGCTTGGGCGGTGCCCGGGTCCGCCAACGCCAGCAGGAGAGCCAGGTCGGAGGGGTTGAGCGGCGCGGCCTCGACCCGGACGAGGACCTGGTGTGGCTGCGGCTGGGGTGTGTCCACCGTGTCCACGGAAACGCGGACCTGACCGTCCTCGGTGACGAGGGAGCGCAGCTTGCGGGTGGTGGTGGGGATGTCGCTCATGCGTCGATCCTGACAGCCAGGCGCTGCCGCAGGATCACTACCTCCACGCAGCCACCTCGCGGGGCCGGTCCGGTCAGGGTGCCTGCGCGGGCTCGACGACCACGTGCTCGATGTCGATGTCGTCGTACCGCTTGCGGGCTTCGTCGACGACTCCGTGGCGCAGCCAGGTCGAGCGCTCCTCGGGGTGCGTGGAGATCACCACGTGGTCGGGCCTGAACTCGCGCACGGCCGTGTCGAGCGCGATCAGCGGTCGGTAGTCGCCGAGCTCTCCGCGCACGGTGAGGCCACGCGTCTTCAATGTCGAGAGCGTCTGATCGAGCCGCTCCTGGGCCGCCCGGGCGGTCGCCTCCCACACGAACACCGCGCCCTCCCGGTCGGCCTGCCCGGTATCGACAGGGTTGGCCGGCACGACGACGAGGTACTCCGCACGGTCGCTGCCCTCGATGCCCAGCAAGGTGTCGTGCAACTGCTCGCCGACGAGGGTCTGGTTCGCGAGGACAAGGATGCGCTCCGCGGCACGGCCAGAGGATCCGACCTTCTTCGCCTCGACCTCCTCGGCGCTCATGGAGCCGCCGCGCCAACGGGTCACGGCGTAGAGCGCCAGTACGACAGCCCACGACCCGAGGCTCAGCAACAGCTGCGAGCGCGTCGCCTCGGTGAAGAACATTTGCAGGAGAACACCGACGATGCCCAGCGCGGCTGCGATGGTGAGATAGGGGAACAACCACATCTTCACCGTCAGCTTGTCCTCCGGAGTCTTCCGCCGCAGCACGTACTGCGAGATCGCGATCAGCAGGTAGACGAACAGGATGACCGCACCGGACGAGTTGAGCAGGAAGAGGAAGACGGTGTCGGGCGAGACGTACGCAGCGATCACGCACAGGAAGCCGACCACCGTCGACGCGAGGATCGCCCACACCGGCACCCCGCGGCCGTTGACCGTGATCAGGGCCATCGGCGCCTCGCGGCGACCGGCAAGCACGAACAGCATCCGCGAAGCCGTGTAGAGCCCGGAGTTGAGGCAGGACAGCACAGCGGTGAGCACGACGAGGTTCATCAAGTCAGCGGCGCCCGGGATACCCATCTCGGTGAACGCCGCGACGTAGGGCGACGCGCCGAGCTCGGTGTCGTCCCACGGCAGGATGCAGACGAGCAGGAAGACCGACCCGACGTAGAAGGTCAGCACCCTCACGATCACGGACTGGGTGGCCTTGGCGATCGCTTTCCTCGGGTCGTGCGACTCGGCTGCGGCGACGGTGGCGATCTCTGCACCCACCATCGAGAAGACGACGACCACGATGCTGGAGAAGATCGCGCTCGGGCCGTTGGGCAGGAAACCGCCGTGAGCGGTCAGGTTGCTGAGGTCCAGGTCGTGGCCGGGCCACAGACCGACCACGAACAGGGCGCCCAGGCCCAGGAAGGCGATGATCGCCGCGACCTTGATGCCGGCGAACCAGTACTCGAACTCGCCGTACGACTTCACCGAGAACAGGTTGGTCGCGGTCATCAGGATCATGAGTCCGAGCGCCAGCATCCAGAGGTCGGGGCCCTTCCACCAGAACTGGATGATCTTCGCGCCGGCGGTCGCCTCGAAGCCGACGACGATCACCCAGAAGTACCAGTACAGCCAACCGACCGAGAAGCCCGCCCAGCCGCCGAGGGCCCGGCGCGCATAGTCGGCGAACGACCCAGTCGACGGGTTGGCGGTCGCCATCTCGCCGAGCATCCGCATCACCAGGATGATGAGGACGCCGGTGATCAGGTAGCTGAGGAACGCAGCGGGCCCGGTCTCATTGATGACGACTCCGGAGCCGACGAACAGCCCGGCTCCGATGACGCCACCGATGGCGATCATCGTGAGGTGGCGCTGCTTCAGTCCACGCTTGAGGTCGGTGGGCTCCAGGCCCGGGTCGGTGTCCACGGTGTCGGCCATTTCTGGACCTGTCTTCCTCGAGAAGTTGTGGCGTCGTACCCGAGGACGAGGGCAGCATGCCAAGCGGCGACCTCAGACTTCGCCCTTCCACCCGACCTGCTCGGGATGCTGGACGATCCCGTCGAGTGCGTCCGGGACCGCGACGACCGGTCAGTCCGTGGCCGGCGACAGGAACGAGTGGACCAGGGGCACGACCGACGCGCCCTCGCCGCTTGCCGACGCCACCCGCTTCATCGACCCCGACCGCACGTCACCGGCCGCAAAGATGCCAGGCACGGTGGTGGCGAGGTTCTCCGGTGGCAGCCCGTCGACCCAGCGGTCGCGTGGTACGTCGCGTCCGGTGAGCACGAAGCCGCGTTCGTCGCGGGCCACGGCTGGGGGGATCCAGTCGCAGTGGGGCTCCGCGCCGAGCAGCAGGAACAGTCCGGACGCGGAGACCGTCGTCCGCTCCCCGGTCCGGACGTCCTCGAGACACAGCCACTCGAGGCGGCCGTCGCCACCTCCGTCGACCACGGCGGTGCAGGTCCGGGCGGAGATGCGGGAGTTGTAGTCGATCTCGCCGATCAGGTACGACGACATCGTCACGGCGAGGTCCGGGCGCCGGACCAGGATGGTGACCGACCTGGCGAAGCGCGAGAGGTGCACCGCCGCCTGACCCGCGGAGTTGCCGCCCCCGACGACGTAGACGTCCTGGTCCTCCATCTCACGTGCCGCGGACATCGCGGCCCCGTAGTAGACACCCAGCCCGACCAGCTCCTCGAGCGGCTCGACCCGGAGCTTGCGGTAGGCGACGCCGCTCGCGATCACCACGGCTCGCGCCCGCACCTCGCCGCTCTCGGTGCAGAGCACGTGTGCGTCGCCGTTCAAGCCGGGTCGCAGCTCGTCGACCACCTGGCCGGTGTAGAACCGGGTGCCGAACCGGATCGCCTGGTTGCGCGCCCGCTGGGCCAGCCGCATGCCGGAGATGCCGCGCGGGAAGCCGAGGTAGTTGCGGATCATCGAGCTGGTGCCGGCCTGCCCGCCGACGGCCTCCGCCTCGAGCACGATCGTGGCCAGTCCCTCCGACGCGGCGTACACCGCTGCGGCAAGGCCCGCGGGTCCGGCGCCGACCACCGCCACGTCGACGACCTCGTCCAGGTCGAGCTGGGTGGGGGCACCGTAGGTGTTGATGGCCACGTCGCGGACCGACCGCGCCACGATCGGCGGGCGGTTGAGCGCGTAGACCAGCGGATAGGCCGGCTCGCCGTCGTACAGGTCGATCACGTAGCGGCCCGCTTCACTGTCCGGCTCCCAGACTCGACTCGGCATCCCCATTCGGTCGAGGAAGTCGCGGATCGCCAGCGTCAGCTGGTCCCGGACCGGCGAGATGATCTTGACCGACACCACCTCCGGATCGGGGACGGTGGCGCCCCAGTCCGAGAGCAGGTCGGTGATGGCGTTGTGGAACTCCTCGTCCCGTGCGCCGCGCGGCATCAGGAGGTAGGCGTCGTACTTGCCCTTGGCCATGGCGGGGCGCAGTGCGGGGGCATCGGTCAGGAACCGGTCCCAGTGGGCGGCGATCACACGACGCGCGGTCGGCACCCGTTCCCGCAGCTTGTGGAACGCCTGCAGGACCTCCGCGTCGGGAAGGACGGACTCGCTGACGACCATGGCCACCTGGCCCCCGGCCTCGAGGGCCAGACGGGTGCATTCGCCGGCCTCCCGGGCCGAGGTGGCGGTGTAGAGGTCGTAGTCACGGGCGTAGCGGTCGAACTCGTCCTTCAACGTGTCGACGTGGTGCTCGGAGACGAGCACGATGGCCGGGTTCGGTGCGGTCACGGGGAAAGCGTAGGTGGGCCGTCCAGCACCCTCGGCACGTACTCGACCAGCTGGATCTGGCCGTCGAACGTGCGGCTGTCAGTCATGTCGAGGGCAACGTCGGGGTAGCCGTCGTAGATCCGTTCCTGGCCGGTGGCACCCGTGATGACCGGAAACATCACCACGCGGAACCGGTCGACGAGGCCGGCTTCGAGCAGCGAGCGGCACAGCGCGAGGCTGCCGAGGGTGCGCATCGACCTGCCGCCGTTCTCCTTCATCTTCCGCACGGCCTCGACGGCGTCCCCGGAGACCAGGGTCGAGTTCTTCCATTCCAGCGGTTCGGTCAGGGTGCTGGAGAAGACGACCTTGGACATGTCTCCCAGCACATCCGTCCCGGGCTCACCCTCCTTCGTGAAGCCGTACATGAGCCGGTAGGTGTTCGCTCCCATCAGGACCAGGTAGTCCCCTTCGGGGTTCTCGCCCAGCCAGGCGAGGTACTCCGGCCCCTCCAGCCCCCACCAGCCCGGCCAGCCCTCGGCGGACGCGTACCCGTCCAGTGAGGTGATGAAGTCGACGACAAGTTCAGGCATCTGCTCTCCTCTCCCTGCGCACTGCCGAGTCTGCCGCGGAGCGCGGTCGCGCGCAGCCCGCGGCTGGAGCCGGACTGCAACCTTCTCGACGCCAGGTGCGTCTTCAGTCTGAGTTCCCCAACCGGGGACTCGCCCGACAAGGCGACCGACCCCCGCATCCCAGAAACGAGACCACCATGCGCAAGACCACCACCGCCGTCGCAGCCCTGTCGGCCGCAGCCCTCACCGTCGCCCTTGCCGGTCCGGCGAGTGCCGACCTGTACGGGATCGACGACCCGCAGGACACCTTCCACGGGTCCGATGTCGGGGCCGTCCAGATCCGCAACGGACAGGACAACCTCGTGGTCACGACTTTCCACTCCAACCTGCGCCGCGACCCGGCTACCGGCTCGAGCGGCCGGATCTACGTCGACACCGACGCGCAGGACGCCGGACCGGAGTACGTCTTCGTCGGCGGGTTCTTCGAAGGCACCGACTACCAGTTGCTCCACACCGAGGGCTTCGCCCCCGCAAAGTGGGGAAACCCGGTCGCGAACGGCGACTACCTGATGCGGGTCCGCTACGACAAGGACCGGGTCCGGTTCCTGATGTCGCGGGCCGCCCTGGGCAACCCGGGTGCCGTCCGGGTGTCAGTTCGGGTCTCAGGGACGCGCACGGACGGAACGAGTCATGGGCTCGTCGACTGGGTCAGCAAGCGGCGGGCCTTCACTCCCTGGATCGCCCAGGGGTGAGGTCAGCACAGCGCTACGTCAGTCAAGCCCTGCGTCATCGTCTCCGTGCTTGTCGGTGACCCAGGAGCCGTCGGCGGCGAAGTGCACCGCGTTGCCCCAGTTGTCTGAGTCCCAGTCGATCATCGTGTTGCCTCTCGTTCTCCAGCTGACTGAGCCCAGCGTCCGCTGTTGGTGATCCCCGCGCATCGGGGCAAGTGCTGAGGTTCCTACCCACATCACCCTGGGTTTACCCCTGCAATTCACAACGGGTTGGAGGGATCGAGGCCCAGCGCACGGTTCCGCGGTTTCGAGCCTCGTCGCTGACGCTCCTCGCACCTCAACCTCCGGAGGAGGTTTGGAGGCTCGCGTCGTCGCACCTCAACCAACGGTGCTGACGGCTAGCAGTGCTTGATGGTGGCGTCCTGACGGGCGTCGTGCCCGTAGCGGCGGGCCTGGCTGACGAAGGGGAAGACCACGCTCGCGGTGCCCATGGTGCCGATGGACCCGTGGACCACGCACGTGCTGATCCTCGAGCCGTCGACCTGGGCCACGATCTGGGCGAGCTTGAAGAGCTCCCCCGGCGGCAGGTTGGTCGACGTGTGCTGCATGACCGTCATGATTCCCCGCTCGATGAAGCCGGGCCGGTCGGCCTGGGACCGGATCCGGGCGTAGATCCCCCGGAGGGTCCGCTGCTGGTTGGCCGACCGGTCGAAGTCGCCGCCGGGCAGGCTCTTGCGAATCCGCGAGAACGCCATCGCCTCGTAGCCGGTGAGGTGGATGGTGCCCTTCTTGAAGCCCTTGGGCTTCAGGTAGGGGTCGCTGAAGGCACGTGGGTTGTGGACGGTGATCCCGCCGATGTCCTTGATCATGTCCTCGAAGAACGGGAACCGGGTGACGAACACGTAGTCGGGCTGAACGCCGACCAGGTTGCCGACGGTCTGGCCGAGGAGCTGGGGGCCGCCGAAGTAGAGGGCGGCGTTGACCCGGTCGCGGCCGTGGCCCGGGATGCTCACCACGGAGTCACGCGGGATGCCGATCGCGGCTGCGGCGCCGGTCTTGGTGTTGAGCCCGACCAGCTGCAGCGCGTCGCCACGGCTCCGGGTCATCAGCTCACCGGGCCGGGCGTCGGAGCCCACCGCCAGGATCCAGATCGTGCCAGTGCCGGCATCGACCCCCTCCGCCGTGTGGAGCTTGACCAGCGCCGCGTCGGTGGGTTGCACGGCGGAGTTCGGGACGATGAGGGCCGCGATCGCCAGCACCAGCGTGAGTACGACGGGGCGCAGCAGGCGTCGGAACTTGGTCATGCCTGGGCTCCTGTCCTGGCGACGTGGTAGGCGAAGATCTTCCACCCCGGCCGGCCGCGGGTGAGCAGTAACCGGCCGCGGACGCCGATCCGGCGCACCAGGTCGCCCTGGGTCTTGAACGCCAGGCGGAACCGGGCGGTCACGGCGACGGCCCTCTTGCGCACTGCGAGCACGTCGAGCGCGATCTCGCTGGTCTTCGGCGTGACACCGCTGATCCGGTCCCCGATGCTCACGTTGCTCATCAGCGCGAGGTCGTGGCGCGCCTGGGTGCGGGCCCCGGCGGTGAAACCCGGGAACGCGTCACGGAAGTCCCGGCGCGGGTAGTCGCCACCGACGTAGGCCGCGTTGAACCAGCGCTGGACCACGGGCGTGATCGACTCCGACAACCGCTTCCGATCGTGCTTGGGAAGCCTGCCGACGACCTGCCCGATGGTCGTCGTCGTCTCGATCTGGAACGTCGAGGGGTCGCCGCTGGGCAGCGGCGGCTGCGAGCCGGTGTCACCGCCCTCCGACTCGTCGCTGCAGGCGGTGGTTCCCAAGGACAGGCACAACAGCAGCGAGGCGGCCGCGAGCGCCGGTCGGCTGGCCAATTTCATGAGGCCCGATCCTTACGTGTGGTCGTTCGGGGTAAACCATGCCCGAAGCCAGCCCCTCCGCCGCGCATTTGCGGGCGTGTGGGACTAGCCTTGAGGCCGGAGTCCACCCATGCGAAAGGGAAGAGGCGAACCTAGCCGTGCCGCAGTCCTCAGGCCAAAAGACCACCTCAGAGCCT
>DASSJR010000375.1:0-15150 GCA_035691135.1 Nocardioides sp.
GCTCGCGGGCGTCGTCGTGGAGTCGGTGGAGCGTGTCGTCGTCGAGCGCGGCGACGATCAGGAGCGCGAGGTCGGCGCCCGCGGCCCGGGCCTCCAGCAGCTGGTAGGGGGTGACGATGAAGTCCTTGCGCAGCACCGGGATGTCGACCGCGGCCCGGACCGCCCGGAGGTCGGCCAGGCTCCCGCCGAAGCGGCGTTCCTCGGTCAGCACGCTGATCGCGGCGGCCCCACCACGCGCGTAGGCCGCGGCCAGGGCCGCGGGCTCGGGGATCTCGGCCAGCTCGCCCTTGCTGGGGCTGCGTCGCTTGACCTCGGCGATGACGCTGACGCCCGGGCCGCGGAAGTGGGGCATCGGGTCTCGGGCCGGTGCGACGTCCGCGAGCGCAGCGCGGAGGTCGGCAGCCGTCGTCTCGGCCTCGCGGCGGGCGAGGTCGATCCGCACGCCAGCGACGATGTCGTCGAGCACTGAACTCACCGCTGCCGCCAACTCCTGCGCCTGATCCCGCTCCGATCAATGGGGGCACCAGCGTCTCACGGCGAGCCACACGGCTGATGTCCACCTCCCGGACGCAAGACATGTGTAGCCTGCGCGGAGTCGACCACGGCCACGCACCAGGGGGATTTCTTGAGCTACGGCACGCCACCACCCACGGACGGGCCCTATGGGCAGCAGCAGCCGCCGTACGGCGGACAGCCCTCACCCACCCACGGTTCGGCGACGACCGCGCTGGTGCTGGGCATCCTGTCGCTCGTGGTCTGCGGGCCACTGGGCATCCCCGCCTACATCATCGGCCGACGCGCCGAACGCGAGGTGAAGATGTCGCAGGGCCAGCTGTCCGGCGAGGGCCTGGCCAAGGCCGGCTGGATCATGGGGCTGATCGCGATGATCCTCATGGTCCTCGCCGTCCTGCTGATCATCCTGCTCTTCGCCGTCGGCGCGATGTCGTCGAGCGGCAACATCTGACGGCGCCGGCCTGCCGGCTCCGGCTATCTGGTTTCGGGGGCTTTCCCCGGGAACGCCGCACCCTCGGGGTGCGGCACCGACATGGAAGTGAGTCACGATGACCGACCAGCCACCTCCTCCTCCGCCGCCGGGCGGCGGCTACGGCCAGCCCGCCTACGGCGCACCGGCTCCCGGAGGCACCAACACGAAGGCGACGTGGGCGCTCGTCACGGGCATCCTGGGCATTCTGTGCTGCGGTCCGCTGGGAATCGTCGCGATCATCCTGGGTCGCAGCGCGGAGCAGGAGATCCGGACCAGCGGCCAGGGCGGCGCCGGCATGGCCAAGGCGGGCTTCATCCTCGGCATCGTCGCTCTGGCGCTGATGGTGCTGCAGATCATCCTGTTTTCCACCGGCGCGCTGGACCTCAGCGGAACCTTCGGCACCAACTCCTGATCGACCTCAGGGAGCCAGCCAGCTCCCGGGCAGGTTGCGAGCCAGGGTGAAGACCGTGATCAGCGCGATCACGACCGACAACACCGGCCAGGACGACAGCTCGGGCAGACCGCGCTGCCGTCCTCGCCATGCGTCGATCGCCCATCGCGCCAGCAGGAACACCGCGAACGGCATGGCGAGGATGAGCAGCGCGTTGCTGGAGAGGGCGCCCGCGAGGTCGCCGTGGGTCAGGTCGTTGACCGCGCGCAGGCCGCCGCACCCGGGGCAGTAGAACCCCAGCAGCGAGATCGGGCAGTAGCCCCAGCTCCCCGACGCGTGCGGGTCGCGCAAATACAGTGCGAGCGACGCGGCCGCGAGACCGGTGATGGTGACCACCGGCGGGACCACCCGACGTGGCCGCGTCCGGGTCTCGCGCGGAACGGCCGTGAGCGTCATGTCAGTCGCGGGAGCCGTGGAGCCCCAGCTTGGCCATCACCGCGAACACCACGAGCGAGCCCACGCCAAGCGCACAGCCGATCCAGAACAGCGTCATGTTGACCGGGTCGAGCATCAGGGCCACCCCACCCACGACGAACCCGAGCATCGCGATGACAACGGCGGTCCAGGCCGCGGGTGTGTTGCCATGGTGAGCGGTCATGCGCGGGCTCCTCGGTGAGGGTCGGTGGCGATGCAGAAGTGTCGGACCGAAACAGTTGGACCAGTGTATTCAGCCTGGCCCCACGGTGGGGTCGCGACCCTCGTCGATCGACTTCCAGAGATCCAGGCTGCTCGGTTCCTCCTCCGTGGTCGTGCTCCCGCGCGAGGCGCCGGGGGCGTCGTACCGGCGGCCCATCTCCGGCCAGTCGGGCGCGAACCGGACCGCGGCAGCCGCAGCAGCCACCGACAGCGACGAGCCGACCGCCGCGGCCCAGAACCAGGCGCTGTGATGCACCTCGGTGTCCCGTCCGGCGGCGGCCGAGGCCTCCAGCGCCTGGGTCACCTGCTCGTCGAGGGTCAACCAGCCCATCACCACGGTGACGCCCAGCGCCACGGCCCCCAGCAGTCCCAGCACCGCGACCACCCGGCGAACTCGCCGACGGGTGACCAGCAGGACGCCCCAGCAGCCCAGGACGACGAGCGAGAGGGCACCGGCGAGCGGCATCTTCCCGGCCTCTGCGAGCAACCCCAGGGGATCGCCCTCGGAGCTCGAGGGCACGACCCACGGCTTGGTGGCGGCGACTGCGACGAGCGCACCGGCCGCCAGCCCGACCCCGAGCACGGGGCCGAACGTCTTGCGCGGCTCAGGCATCCGCGGTCCACACCCGGTCGGCGTCGAAGCAGGTGCGGTCGCCGGTGTGACAGGCCGCCCCCTCCTGATCGACCTTGACGAGCAGGGTGTCGCCGTCGCAGTCGAGCCGGACTTCCCGGACGTGCTGCCGGTGGCCGGAGGTCTCGCCCTTGACCCAGTACTCCTGCCGGGACCGGCTCCAGTACGTCGCCCGCCGGGTCCTCATCGTGCGGGCCAGTGCCTCGTCGTCCATCCACCCCAGCATCAGCACCTCACCGGTGTCGTGCTGCTGGACGACGGCCGGCACCAGTCCCTCCGCCGATCGCTTCAGCCGGGCCGCCACGGCCGGGTCGAGTTCGCTCACCCCACCAGTATCCCGGTGGCCGGATGGGCGGACCCTCTGGAGTCGAAGTGCGGGCGGAGCGGCTCTCGAAGCCCCGGCGGGCCGTCCGCCCGCACCTCAACGGGCCTCAGGGCAACTGGGCCTGGAAGTCGGCATAGGAGATGAAGCTCCCGTGCCCACCGGCGATCCAGTCGACGTTGAGGTTGCTGGCCACGATCAGGTCGTTGAGCGCCTGGCCACCCTCGCCGGGAGGCCCGGGCGGGCTGTAGATGTCGCTCACGAACAGCACGCCAGCCTGGTCCAGGAACGTCACGGTCATGTCGACCGCATGTGTGCCCGGGAACGGGATGACCTGGATCCGCTGGTCGGCGTCGTTGAGCACGAGCTCTGCGTTGGCCGGAACAGGCGTGATCCGGGCTGGACGGTCGGTCCGGTCGAGCCGGTCCGGCATGATCGTCGAGCTCCGGTCGGCGAACACCTTGCGGAAGAACGGCACCGCCGCCCGGTGGACCACCGCACGTGCACCGAGGGCGACGTACGGGCGCATTCCGCCGGAGTGGTCGGAGTGGTGGTGGGTGGTGATCACGTGGGTGATCCGCTCACCGGGGAAGCGATGGCGGATGAAGCGGATCACGGCCTCCGCGCGAAGGTCGTGGAGCGCACCCTCGACCACGACGATGCCGCTGGCGCGGCGGACCACCAAGGAGTTGTTGGAGACGCCACCCAGCAGGATCACTCCGGGGGCGATCCGCGTCGGGTTGATCGCGGTCTGGCCGCCGTCCTTGATGAATCCGAGGTTGGCGAACGACATCAGCCACTCCGAGGTCTTCTGGCCGACCATGCTCAGCCGGGGGCCGAAGCGTGGCGCCTTGACCGAGGCGGGAACGCGGAACGCGGCGGCGCTCAGGCGCGGGTTGGCGGCCAGCTGGCCGGCCGGGCGCAGCTCACGGTGCAGCCGCTGGCCGTCGGACCGGAGCGCGACCGTGCGCGGGAACCGCAGCCCCGCTCCTGCCGGGCTCCAGCGGGCGTAGCGCACCTCGACCATCACGTCGCGGCGCAGGTAGTCGTGCTGCATCGTGCGAAGACGGGCGAGACGGCCCGTGGCGGGATTGATGAACAGCCGCACCGGGGCGACCGCGTGCCGGAGCACCAGCACCCGGAACCTGTGACCGTTGATGGCCTGGGTGCCTCCGTCGCGCGCCATCCGCGGGTGGCGGAGCGCCTGCTTCAGCAGCACGTGGGGGTTGAGCAGGGCCAGCTCCTCGCGGATCGCTGCGCCCCGGTCGCCGGTCATCGGCTTGGTGGCGGCTGTGGAGAAGTTGGCATCCACGCCGCGGATGAAGCCGCGCCGGCCATCGATGACCTCGTGGACAGGACGGTCGGCTCCCGACGACGTACGAACCGTGTCGACCCGGACCATGTTGGGGGCACCGAGCGCGTAGCGGACCTGCTCGGTGAACGCGGCGCTGGGCTTGGCGCGGTCACCAGGGCGGAACCCCTCGTCGTAGATCCAGCGGTTGCCGCTGGCGGTGTACCGGAAGGACCGCAGCCCACGCAGGGCCTGGGGCCCGCCGACAGCGCGAACCGCGAGCTGCAGGGCGGTGTCCCCGGCCCGGGCCTGGGCGCGCGGTGGCGCTGTCGGCGAAGCGTTGCCTGCGGTCGTGGCGACCGGTACGAGACCAGCGAGACCGACCGCCAGCGCGAGCGCGCCGAGGGTGGCGGCGGGTGAGAGTCCGAGATGTTTCATGGATGCTCCTCGGTGTCGGGCCCGAGCGCACCACACGCACTCGGCCCCACCCCGGGCTCTGCCGTCCACGGAACCATGGCGGTGGTTGACGGGTAAATGACCCGAGCGGGTGGTATTGACCAGTGCGCGCCGCGGACCAGCCGTCCTGGCTACCCGTGTTGTGCGACCCAGGAGGCGTGCAGGCCGGCGTAGACACTGCCTTCCTGCAGCACCAGCTCGGCGTGTGGGCCGCGCTGGACGACCCTGCCCCGGTCCACCACGACGACCTCGTCGGCGTTCTCGGCGGTGGAGAGCCGGTGGGCGATGGTGACCGAGGTCCGGCCGCTCATCAGCCGCTCGAGGGCCCGGCCGATCCGCATCTCCAGGGCGGGATCCACGGCGCTGGTGGCCTCGTCGAGGACCAGGAGGTCAGGGTCGGCGAGGTGCGCGCGCAGCAGGGCGACGAGCTGGCGCTCCCCTGCGGACAACGACTCACCGCGCTGGCCGACCCGGGTGTCGAGACCCCGCGGCAGGCCGGCCACCCAGTCCCCGAGGCCCAGTTCCTCGGCACTGGCGAGGATCTCGTCCTCGCCGGCCTCGAGCCGGCCGTAGCGGACGTTCGCGGTCAGGGTGTCGTCGAACAGGAAGCCCTCCTGCGGGACGAGCACGACGCTGCGGCGCAGGGAGTCGCCGGCGATCCGGCGTACGTCGACGCCGTCGAGGAGCACGGCGCCCTCGCCGGGGTCCATCAGCCGGGTGAGCAGCTTGGCGAAGGTCGACTTGCCCGATCCGGTCTCGCCCACGATCGCGATCCGGGAGCCGGAGTCGATCGACATGTGCACGTCGCGCAGCACCGGCGGCCCGCCGGGATAGGCGAAGCTGACGTGGTCGAAGCGGACGTCGATCGGGCCGCGCGGCAGGACCTCACCCTCGGGACCCGGATCCACGAGGTCGGCGGGGGTCTCGAGGATGCCGATCACCCGCCGCCAGCTGGCGATCGCGTTCTGGGCGTCGGTCAGGATCTGGGTGCCCATCTGGACCGGGCCGACGAACAGGGTCACGAGGAATGCGAACGCGAGCACCCGGCCCGGTGTCATGTCGCCGGTGAACCCGAGCAGCACCCCGACGATGAGGACGCACGCGTTGGCCAGCCCGGCCGAGATACCCCCCAGCGAGAACGACACGACGGTGAACTGCTGGGCCCGGATCGACGCCGCCTTGAAGTCGTCGATGGCGGTGTCGATGCGCTCCTGGGTGCGCTCCTCGACCGAGTAGGAGCGGACCACGGCCGCTCCGACGACCGGTTCGGAGATGGCCCCGAGCAGGACTCCGACCTGGTGCCGGACGATGCCGTAGGCCTCCGACAGCTTGCGCTGGAAGTAGCGGATGGAGAGGAACAGCGGCGCGAAGCTGATCCACACCACCAGGGCCAGCTGCCAGCTGTAGACCACCATGATCACGGTCGCCACCAGCATCTGGCCGATGCTGACGATGAACAGCAGGCCGCCGAACACGAGGAACTGGCTGACCTGGTCGACGTCACTGGTGACCCGGGAGACGAGGGCGCCGCGGCGTTCGGTGTTCTGGGTGAGCAGCGGCAGGTCGTGGACGTGGCGGAACGCCTTGATCCGCAGGGTGGCCAGGCCGCGCTCGGAGGCGGTGAACAGCCGCTTGGTCATGAGGTACGACGCCGTACTGGTCAGCGCGATCGCGAGGGCCGCGAGCACCCCCATCTCGACGACGTAGCTGACGTCGGGGCCGCCCGAGCCGTTCAGGCCTCGGTCCAGGGTCTGCTGCACGGCGACCGGGACGACGACCTGGCCGCACGAGGCGATCACGGCGAGGAACAGGGTGAAGCCGAAGCCCTCCCGCAGCTCGGGAGAGATCCGCATTCCGCGGCGGATGGTGTCCATCGCCCGGATGTCCTGACCGGAGTCCATCGTGGTCCCGGCCGTGCGCTCGGCGGTGACGGTCACGTGACCTCCACCTCCGCGTGGTCGTGTGCGGCCTGCTCGTAGGCGTTGACCAGGTGCGCGTAGGACGGGCTGCGCCCCAGCAGCTCCGCGTGGGTGCCCCGGTCGGCGATCCGTCCGTCCTGGAGGTGCAGGACCTCGTCGGCCAGGGCGATGGTCGCCTTCCGGTAGGCGACGACCACCAGGGTGGCGCCGGTCCCCGCGGTCCGCAGGGCCTGCAGGATCCGTGCCTCGACCTCGGGGTCGACCGCCGAGGTGGCGTCGTCGAGGATCAGCAGCCGCGGGCGGCGTACCAGCGCCCGGGCCAGGCTGATCCGCTGTCGCTGTCCGCCGGACAGCGTGGTGCCGCGCTCCCCGAGCTGGGTGTCCAGCCCATGACCGAGGGCGGCGACGAAGCCGTCCGCCTGCGCGGCGCGCAGGGCCGCCCAGACCTCCTCGTCGGACACGTCGGCGCCGAGCGTGACGTTGTCGCGCACCGTGTCGTCGAAGAGGAACGCCGTCTGCGGGACCAGCGCCACCGATTCCGCGAGGGCACCCTTCCTCAGATCACGAAGGTCGGTTCCGTCGACCAGGATCCGCCCGGAGTCGGGGTCGACCAGTCGCGTGAGCAGGCTGGTGAGGGTGCTCTTGCCGGAGGCAGTGGCGCCGACCAGGGCGACCGTGCGGCCCGGCTCGACCACGAGGGAGACGCCGTCGAGGAGGGTCGCCTCGCCGTCGTAGGCGTAGTGGAGGTCGTCGACCTCGAGCCGGGCGCCGTGGTCGGCCGCGCCGCGCAGGGTCGCGTCGCCGTGCCGCATCGCTCCGGTGGCTCGCAGCACCGACCGGGTTCGGCGGAAGCCGACGACGGAGCGGGGAAACTCCCCGAGCAGCCAGCCGATGGCCCGGATCGGGAAGGAGACGATGGTCAGCAGGTAGGCGACGGTGACGACGTCACCGGCGTCGGTCTGCCCGTTGAGCACCCGGGAGACGCCGACGGCCAGGACGACCAGCACCCCGACGTTGGGGAGCGAGGCGAGCGTCGGGTCGAAGGCGGCGCGGATCGCCCCGGCGCGGGTGTTGACGTCGCGCAGCTCGTGCGCACGCGCGCGGAACCGCTGGGTCTCCTCGCCCTCGCGGCCCAGGGTCTTGACCACCATGGCACCGTCGAACGACTCGTGGGCGATCTCGCTGACCTGGGCGCGCAGCCCCTGGGCCCGGGTCATCAGCGGCGAGGCCAGGCGCTGGTAGGCGAGGTTGGCGACCACGACGAGGGGAAAGACCAGCATTCCGACCAGCGCGAGCACGACGTCCGCGAACAGCATCTGGACCACGGCGATCACCATCATCACCACGGTGCCCAGCGCCATGGGGAGCGGCGCGATCGGGCCCCAGGCCGCCTCGACGTCGGAGTAGGCGTTGGAGAGCAGCTGGCCGGTGGGGTGGCGCTGGTGCCATTCCATGGGGAGGGAGAGGTACTGGCGGGTCACGGCCCGCCTGGTGTGGGCCTGCATCCGGAACTGCATGACGCCGGCGCCGAGGCGGCGGGCCACGATGCCGACGGCGCGGAGGATCGCCACGCCCAGGAACAGCGCGAGCACCGTCCACAGCAGGGCCGGGTCGATCTCGCCGTGCTCGAACGCCGGGATCAGCACGTGGTTGGTGGACCAGCCGAGCACCCAGGCGTCGGCGACGGTGAGCAGGGCGAAGAGCACGCTGCCGATCGTGGACAGGACGAAGATGCCCGGTTCGCGGCGGATCGCGTGGCCGAGTACGGCGAAGCCCTCGCGCGTGGTCGCTCCGCGCAGCTCCGCGTGCTCGTCCGCCACGTGCTCGATGTCCCCCTTCGCCCTCGCCACTCTTCGACTGTCAGGGTATTGCACCGCACCCAACCCCTTACCAACCGGCTGTGGCGGGCGCCGTACCCTCCCCTGACATGACCTCCGACCTGCTGGCCCGCCGTGAGCGCGAGGCGCTGTGCGACCTCGCCCTCGTCCTCGGGGAGGATGCACCGACGCTGTCGGGTGACTGGACCGCCAAGGAGCTCTTCGCCCACCTGCACCTGCGCGAGCACAGCCTGCTCGGCGCACCGGGTCTGCTGATCCCCCAGCTCTCGGGACTCACCGACCGCGAGATGGCCCGGATCGGCCGACAGGACTTCACCGTGCTGGTCGAGCGGGTCCGCGGGCGCGGCCTCACGCCCTACGCCATCCCTCCGGTGGACAAGGCCGTGAACACGCTGGAGTACTTCGTGCACCACGAGGACCTGCGCCGGGCCCAGCCCGGCTGGGCTCCGCGGGACCTGTCCCCGGCCGACGAGTCGGCCCTGTGGTCGGCGATCCGGCTCTTCGGCCGCGGGCTGGTTCGTTCGGCGGGCGTGCCGGTGCGGATCCGGCGTACCGACACCGGTGCCGAGGCGACGCTGCGCGGTGGCGCCGACCCGGCGGTGCTCAGCGGGATGCCGTCGGAGATCGTGATGTTCCTCTACGGGCGCGACCGGCACCGCGGTCTTCAGTTCACCGGCCCGGACGAGCACATCGAGCGCCTCCGCAGCGCGGGCCTCGGCCTCTAGCCGAGCCGTCGCGAGTTACCGCGTTCCGCCGCCGACCCGTCGTGAGTTACCAGGACTGCCGGTAACTCACGCCGGGTCGGCGAGGTTTCCGCGGTAACTCACGACGGGTCAGCGCACGGGGTGGCCCGCGTCGGCCAGGGACTGCTTGACCTCCGCGATCCGCAGTGTGCCGAAGTGGAAGACGGTGGCCGCCAGTACGGCGTCCGCCCCCGCCTCGACCGCCGGCGGGAAGTGGTCGGTGCGTCCGGCGCCGCCGGAGGCGATGACCGGGACGGTCACCTCGCCGCGGACGGCGCGGATCAGGTCGAGGTCGAAGCCGTCCTGGGTGCCGTCGGCGTCCATCCCGTTGAGCAGGATCTCCCCGGCCCCGAGCGATGCCCCGCGGGCTGCCCACTCGACTGCGTCGAGGCCGGCGGACCGGCGACCGCCGTGCGTGGTCACCTCGAAGCCCGAGTCGGTGCCGTCCGCTCGCCGCGCGTCGACCGACAGCACCAGCACCTGGCTGCCGAACCGGTCCGCGATCTCAGCCACCAGATCGGGCCGGGCGATGGCCGCGGTGTTGACCGCGACCTTGTCGGCGCCGGCCCGCAGCAGCCGGTCGACGTCCTCGACGGAGGAGACTCCCCCGCCGACGGTGAGGGGGATGAACACCTCCTCGGCGGTGCGGGAGACGATTTCGAGCGTGGTGGCGCGCCCCTCGTGGGAGGCCGAGATGTCGAGGAAGGTGAGCTCGTCGGCGCCCTCGGCGTCGTAGGTCCGGGCCAGCTCGACGGGATCCCCGGCATCGCGGAGATCGGTGAAGTTGATCCCCTTGACCACCCGCCCGGCGTCGACGTCGAGGCAGGGGATCACGCGCACGGCGAGGCTCATCCGGGGTCCCCGTTCGAAGCGGAGCGAAGCGAGCATTCGGATGGGGTGGTGTTCATCGGCGCCTCGTCAGGGCGAGCGCGTCCTCGAGGGTGAACCGGCCCTCGTAGAGCGCAGTCCCGATGATCGCGCCCTCGACACCGGCCGGAACCAGCTCCTGGAGCGCCTCCAGGTCGGCGAGCTCGGTGATCCCGCCCGACGCGACCACCGGACGGTCGGTGGCGGCGCATACGTCGCGCAGCAGGTCGACGTTCGGTCCCTGGAGCATGCCGTCCTTGTTGACGTCGGTCACGACGTAGCGTGCGCAACCCTCGGAGTCGAGCCGGGCCAGTACCTCGTAGAGGTCGCCCCCCTCCTGGGTCCACCCGCGGGCCGCCAGCGTCCGGCCGCGTACGTCGAGCCCGACGGCGACCCGGTCGCCGTGCTCGGCGATGGCGGCCGCGCACCACTCCGGCTGCTCGAGCGCGGCGGTGCCGATGTTGACCCGGCGGCAGCCCGAAGCCATCGCGGCCGCGAGCGACTCGTCGTCGCGGATCCCTCCGCTCATCTCGACGGCGATGTCGAGGGTGCCGACGATCTTCGCCTGCAGCTCCCGGTTGTGGCCGCGGCCGAAGGCTGCGTCGAGGTCGACGAGGTGGATCCACTCCGCGCCCGCCTGCTGCCAGCGCAGCGCGGCCTCGACGGGGTCACCGAAACGCTTCTCCGACCCGGCGACGCCCTGCACCAGCTGGACGGCCTGGCCGTCGGCGATGTCGACGGCGGGAAGCAGCTCGAGACAGGACATGGTCGCCTTCCGGTCAGAGGGTCTGGACCCAGTTGCGCAGCAGGGCCGCTCCCGCGTCACCGGACTTCTCGGGGTGGAACTGGGTGGCGCTGAGCGGGCCGTTCTCGACGGCGGCGACGAACCGGTCACCGCCGTGCTCGGTCCAGGTCACCAGGGGTGCGTGGGTGCGGTCGTTGGTCTCCAGTGTCCAGTCGCGTACACCGTAGGAGTGGACGAAGTAGAACCGCTCCCCCGCGACGCCGTCGAACAGGATGCTGTCCTCGGGCGCGGAGACGGTGTTCCAGCCCATGTGCGGCACGACCGGCGCCTGCAACCGCTCCACCAGGCCGGGCCACTCGTCGCAGCCCTCGGTCTCGACGCCGTGCTCGTCGCCACGGGCGAAGAGCACCTGCATCCCGACGCAGATCCCCAGCACCGGACGCCCCCCGGCCAGCCGGCGTCCGATCGTGCGGTGGCCCCGCACCGCCCGGAGCCCGGTCATGCAGGCAGCGAAGGCACCCACGCCGGGGACGACGAGACCGTCGGCCGCCTCAGCGGCGGCGTGGTCGGCGGTCAGCGCGACCTCGGCGCCCGCGCGCTCCAGGGCGCGGACGGCCGACCGGAGGTTCCCCGACCCGTAGTCGAGGACGACGACGGACTTCAGGAGAGCGTGCCCTTGGTCGAGGGCACGCCGAGCTCGCGCGGGTCGATCGCGACGGCGGTCCGCAGCGCGCGGGCGAACGCCTTGAACTGCGCCTCGACCAGGTGGTGGGGGTCGCGGCCGGAGAGGACCCGGATGTGGAGGGCGATCTGGGCGTGGAAGGCGAGGGTCTCGAAGACGTGGCGGGTCAGCGAGCCGGCGAAGCCGGGCCCCTCGCCGCCGATGACGGCGTACTCCTGTCCCTCGGGTTCGCCGAGGTGGACGCAGTAGGGCCGGCCGGACACGTCGACCACGGCCTGGACCAGCGCCTCGTCGAGCGGGACGGTCGCGTCGCCGAAGCGGCGGATGCCGCGCTTGTCGCCGAGCGCCTCGCGCAGCGCCTCACCGAGCACGATCGCGGTGTCCTCGACCGTGTGGTGGGCGTCGATCTGGGTGTCGCCCACGGTGTGGACCGCCAGGTCGATCAGCGCGTGCCGCGCGAACGACTGCAGCATGTGGTCGTAGAACCCGACGCCGGTGGAGACCTGGGCCTTGCCGGTGCCGTCGAGGTCGAGCTCGACGTGGACCTGCGACTCCTTGGTCGTGCGGTCGATCGTGGCCATGCGGCTCACAGCGTCGTTCATCGGGCCTCCTCCAGCACTTCGGTGAGTGCCTTCCTGAATGTTCCCATCTCCTCGGCCGTGCCGATGGAGACGCGCAGCCAGCCTTCGGGACCGGTCTCGCGGATCAGGACACCGCGGTCGAGCAGAGCCTGCCAGACGGCGTGCCGATCGGCGAAGATCCCGAACAGCGCGTAGTTGGCGTCACTCGTTGCTACCTCGAGCCCCCGCGCCCGTAGCCAGTCGACGCACGCGTCCCGTTCGGCCCGGAGGTCGGCCACCCGGCCGAGCAGCTCGGGCGCGTGCCGCAGTGCCGCGAGCGCCACGGCCTGGGTCACCGCCGACAGGTGGTAGGGCAGGCGCACGAGGCGAAGCGCGTCGCAGATCTCGGGCGCGGCCGCGAGGTAGCCCAGCCGGGCACCCGCGAGCGCGAACGCCTTGCTCATGGTGCGGGTGACGACGAGGTTGGGGTGCCGTGGCAACAGCTCGAGGGCGCTGGGCGTGCCGGTGCGGCGGAACTCGCCGTAGGCCTCGTCGACCACGACCAGGCCGTCGCCCACCGCCTCGCACAGCGTGGCGACCGCCTCCGGCGGCAGCGCCGTCCCCGTGGGGTTGTTGGGCGACGGCAGAAGCACCACGGCCGGGTGGTGCTCGTCGATCAGCGCCCGGGCACGGTCGAGGTCGAGGGAGAAGTCGCCCTCGCGGTGGCCGACCACCCAGCGGGTGTTGGTGACCCTGGCGTACTCCGGATACATCGAGTACGTCGGCGCGAAGCCGAGGGCCGTCCGCCCCGGCCCGGCGAAGGCCTGCAGCAGCTGCAGCATCACCTCGTTGGAGCCGTTGGCCGCCCACACCTGGTCGGGGCGCAGGTCCGGACTCCCGTCGGAGGACAGATAGTCCGCCAGGGCCGCCCGGAGCTCGGTGAGCTCGCGGTCGGGGTAGCGGTTCAGCGTCGTCGCAGTCTCGGCCACCGCGGACGCGACGTCTGCCACCACCTCGGCCGAGGGTGGGTAGGGGTTCTCGTTGACGTTGAGCCGCACGGGCACGTCGAGCTGGGGGGCTCCGTAGGGCTCGATGCCGCGCAGCTCCTCACGGAGCGGAGGGAAGACCATGAATCAGTCCTCGATGCGGGCGCGCACCGCGGCCCCGTGGGCGGGCAGGTCCTCGGCCTCGGCGAGGTCGACGACCTGGTCGGCCACCTCGGCCAGTGCGGCGCGGGAATAGTCGACGACGTGCACGGCCCGCTGGAAGGTCCGCACCGAGAGTCCGGAGGAGTGGCAGGCGCAACCACCGGTGGGGAGGACGTGGTTGGACCCCGCGCAGTAGTCGCCGAGCGAGACCGGCGCGAACGGCCCGACGAACACCGCGCCCGCGTTGCGGACCCGGGCCGCGATGCCGGCGGCGTCCTCGGTGTGGATCTCGAGGTGCTCGGCGGCATAGGCGTTGACGACGTCGAGCCCCTGGTCGAGGTCGTCGACGAGGACGATCCCGGACTGCCGGCCGGACAGCGAGGTCCGGATCCGCTCGTCGTGCCGGGTCACCGACACCTGCTTGTCGAGCTCGGCCTCGACCTCGTCGGCCAGGCTCTCCGACGGCGTCACGAGGACACTGGCGGCGAGAATGTCGTGCTCGGACTGGCTGATCAGGTCGGCGGCGACGAACGCGGGATCGGCGGTGTCGTCGGCGAGGATCGCGATCTCGGTGGGTCCGGCCTCCGAGTCGATCCCCACGATGCCCTTGAGCAGGCGCTTGGCGGAGACGGTGTAGATGTTGCCGGGCCCGGTGACCAGGTCGACCCGCCGACAGGGGCCGGCGCCGTGGGCGAACATGGCGATCGCCTGGGCGCCGCCGACGGCGTAGACCTCCTCGATGCCGAGCAGCGCGCACGCCGCCAGGATGTTGGGGTGCGGCAGGCCGGCGTGCTCCCGCCGCGGACTCGAGGCCAGCGCGATCGATCCGACCCCGGCCACCTGTGCGGGCACGACGTTCATCACCACGCTGGACACCAGCGGGGCGACTCCGCCGGGGGCGTAGAGACCGACGCGCGAGACCGGCACCATCCGGTGTGTGACCCGGGCACCAGGCGCCAGCTCGGTGACGACGTCCTGCTCGAGCTCGGCCTCGCAGGTGATCCGCAGCCGCCGAACGGACTCCTCGAGCGCGGCACGCACCGCCGGGTCGAGCCCCGCGAGTGCCTCCCCGAGCGCGCTCGCGGGTACGACGATGTCGTCCTGCTCGACGCCGTCGAACTGCAGCGAGAACTCACGGATCGCCTCCACCCCACGGTCCCTGACCGCGTCGCAGATGGGGCGCACCGCATGGGTCGCGGCCTCGACGTCGAATTCCGCGCGCGGGACCGCCGCGCGATAGTCGAACGAGGCGGCGGCACCCCGCAGGTCGATCCGGCGAATCATGGCGACGAGTCTAGTTTGGGGCCTCCCCGGCGCCGGTGGCTCGTGCCTCCCGTGGGACGCGCCGGTCCCCGATTACAGTCGGGAACGTGAGCGACCGGCTGCCGATGTTCCCTCTGAACGCGGTGCTGTTCCCCGGCGTCAGCGTCCCGCTCAAGGTCTTCGAGGACCGGTACCGCGCGCTGGTCCACCACCTGCTGCGCGAGCCGGACCCGACGCTGCGCCAGTTCGGATCGGTCGGCATCCGGGAGGGCTACGAGGTCGGTGACCACGGCGCCCAGTCGCTCTACCGCGTCGGCTGCCGGGTCAAGCTATCCGAGGTCGAGTCGCACCCCGACGGGACCTTCGACGTGATGGCCGTCGGCCTCGACCGGATCCAGCTCGAGCGGCTCGACACCACCGGCGCCTTCCCGGTCGGACACGTCGTGGCCCGCCCCGAACCGGACTCCGAGGTGCCAGACGAGGTGGTCGAACGTGCCCGGGCGACGTTCGCCGCGTACCGCGTCGCGGTCGGTGCGATCCGTTCCGACCCCTACCCCGACGAGCTTCCCCGTGACGCGGGCATGCTGTCGTGGACGCTGGCCGCGGTCGCCCC
>DASSJR010000376.1:0-19058 GCA_035691135.1 Nocardioides sp.
GCTGGCCCGGCTGCTCGAGCTGGCGCCGCTCCCCGACCCCGGCTTCGGCAGCCTGCTGTGGCAGGCGGCCGTGGGGGCCTGGCCGATCTCCCGCGAGCGCCTGCACGCCTACGCGGAGAAGGCGATGCGCGAGGCCGGCGATCACACCACGTGGACGTCGCCCGACCCTGTGTACGAGGACGCCGTTCATGCCGCTGTCGACGCGGCGTACGACGACCCGCGTGTGACCGCCCTGATCGACGCGTTGCTCACCGACCTGGTGGCCCCCGGCTGGAGCAACGCGCTCGCCGCCAAGCTGGTCGCACTGACCATGCCCGGCGTGCCCGACGTCTACCAGGGCAGCGAGCTGTGGGAGCAGAGCCTGGTCGACCCCGACAACCGGCGGTTCGTCGACTTCGACGCCCGCGCCTCCCTTCTCAGCTCGCTGGACGGCGCCGCTGGGTCCCTGACGGATCGGCCCGACGACCTGGGGACCGCCAAGCTCGCCGTGACCCGGGCCGCGCTGAGGCTGCGGCGGGACCGTCCCGAGCTGTTCACGACCCATGCGCCGGTCGAGCTGTCCGGGCCGGCGGGGGAGCATGCCCTCGCCTTCGACCGTGGCGGTGCTGTCACCGTGGCCACCCGGCTCCCGGTCGGGCTCGCGGCCGAGGGCGGCTGGGGCACCACCGCCCTGCGGCTCCCCGCCGGGACCTGGCGCGACGTGATCACCGGCGCGACGCTGACGAGCTCGGCCGACGGGTTGCCCGTGTCCGAGGCCCTCGGCTCGCTGCCGGTCGCGCTGCTGGTGAAGGAGGAGCGATGAGCCGTCCTCGCAACCGCGGCCCGCTCGACGTGTGGGCGCCCGTCCCGACGCGGGTCCGGCTCTCCCTGGGCGATGCCACGGTCGAGATGACCAAGGGTGCCGACGACTGGTGGACGCCGTCCGGGCCGGTTCCCGACCCCTCGGCCGAGGACGTGGACTACGGCTACCTGATCGACAACGCGGACACGCCGGTGCCCGACCCCCGTTCCCGGCATCAGCCGGCCGGCGTTCACGATCGCTCGCGAACCTTCCGCCCAGAGGAGTTCGACTGGAGCGACGGCGGATGGACCGGTCGACAGCTGGCCGGTTCGGTGATCTACGAGCTCCACGTCGGGACCTTCACCCCTGAGGGCACGCTCGATTCGGCGATCGACCGGCTCGACCACCTGGTCGACCTCGGCGCCGACTTCGTGGAGGTGATGCCGGTCAACGCCTTCAACGGTGTGCACAACTGGGGGTACGACGGCGTGCTCTGGTTCGCCGTGCACGAGCCGTACGGCGGTCCGGCGGCGTACCAGCGTTTCGTGGACGCCTGCCACGCGCGCGGTCTGGCAGTCATCCAGGACGTGGTCTACAACCACCTCGGACCGTCCGGCAACTACCTGCCACTGTTCGGCCCCTACCTCAAGCAGGGCCGCAGTACCTGGGGTGAGTACGTCAACCTCGACGGCGAGGGATCGGGCGCGGTCCGGCGCTACATCCTGGACAACGTGCGGATGTGGCTGGAGGACTACCACGTCGACGGTCTGCGTCTCGACGCCGTGCACGCCCTGTCGGACTCCTCACCGGTCCACCTGCTCGAGGAGATGGCCGTCGAGGTGGCCGCCCTCTCGGCCCACCAGCGGCGTCCGCTGACCCTGATCGCGGAGTCGGACCTCAACGACCCCGTGCTGATCACGCCGCGGGAGGCCGGCGGCTACGGGCTCGACGCGCAGTGGAGCGACGACTTCCACCATGCCGTCCACGTCGCGCTGACCCGGGAGACAGAGGGCTACTACGCCGACTTCGAGCCGCTCACGGCACTGGGCAAAGTGTGCGAGCGGGGTTTCTTCCACGACGGCACCTACTCCTCGTTCCGGGGGCGTGACCACGGCGTGCCGATCGACACCGACCGGGTGCCGACCTGGCGGCTGGTCGTGGGCAGCCAGAACCACGATCAAGTCGGCAACCGCGCCGCCGGGGACCGGATCACCGAGCACCTCGATGACCACCAGCTCGCGTGTGCGGCGCTGCTGACGATGGCCGGCCCGTTCACCCCGATGCTGTTCCAGGGCGAGGAGTGGGCGGCATCGACGCCGTTCTGCTTCTTCACCTCCCATCCGGAGCCCGAGCTCGGCCGGGTGACCGCCGAGGGACGGTTCGAGGAGTTCGAACAGATGGGCTGGGACCCCGCCGTGGTCCCGGACCCCCAGGAACCCGACACGTTCACACGTTCGAAGCTCGACTGGAGCGAGGTCGGTTCCGGCCGGCATGCGCGGCTGCTGGGGGCCTACCGCCGGCTGGCCGAGCTGCGCCGCGCTCACCCCGACCTGACCGACCCCGCCTTCGGCTCCACCTCGTGCGCCGTCGACGAGGAGTCGCGGGTGTTCTCCATGCGGCGCGCACGCCTTCTGGTCGTCGTCAACTTCGGCGACGGCACAGCCTCGGTGCCGCTCGATCCCGGCCGAGAGCTGCTGTTCACCACAGGTGCTGACGTCCGCATTGACGGGGCCGCGCTCGTGTTGCCACCCCACGCCGGTGCTCTAGTCCGCTAAGGATTGCGACGTACCGTCGAAGTCATGCGTTGCCGCACGGCCGCTCTCGTGGCGGGTTTGCTGGCGGCCAGCGTGCTGGCTGGCTGCGGGGACCAGGTCGAGCGACGATCGATCACGCCGCTCCCCACGGTCCCCGGCCAGCGCCTCGACGAATCCGCCACGCCGGTCCGGCCGACGCCGTCCCCTACCCGGGCGCCGCGTCCGACGACCACCCGGGCTCCGGCGCCGGCGGACGCCGGGACGGTTCCACCGCCGTGGTTGGGGCACCGGGAGCTGCCCAAGACCCGGTCGGGCTTCGGCGAGGTCCGGAAGACCCCGAGGGTGCTGCGGCACCGCCGGTTCACCCTGCGCGACACGGTGCCCGCCCTGCCGGGGAACGGGTTCAGAGCGCGGGTGACGACGCCCGCCCCGGAGGACGTGGTCGCCCGCTCGAGCTGGCGGCCCGACTGTCCGGTGGCCGCCGAGAACCTGGCCTGGCTCCGGCTGTCGTTCTGGGGGTTCGACGACCAGCGCCACACCGGCGAGCTTCTCGTGCACGAGGACGTGGCCCGCGACGTGGTGTCGGTGTTCGAGCGCCTCTACGAGGCGAAGTTCCCGATGGAGGAGCTGAGCATCGTCACCCGGGAAGAGCTCGACGCACCCCCCACCGGCGACGGGAACGAGACGACTGCGTTCGCGTGCCGCGCAACGACCGGCGGTACGACGTTCTCCCAGCACGCCTACGGCCTGGCCATCGACGTGAACAGCTTCCAGAACCCCTATGTCGACGGGGATCTCGTCGTGCCCGAGCTGGCCAGTGCCTACCTCGACCGGGATCTCGTTCGGCCGGGCATGATCGAGGAGGACGGGCCGGTGGTGCGGGCCTTCGCCTCGATCGGGTGGGAGTGGGGCGGCAACTGGGAAAGCGTGAAGGACTACCAGCACTTCAGCCAGAACGGCCTGTGACCGCTACTGCTGCGTCTGCTGCTGCAGCTCCTCGACCGTGATCACCTCGTCGTCCGCAGGCGCCTCGATGGAGGCATCCTGGTCGAACTCGGAGAACGTGAAGGTGCCGGGCGAGTCACCGCCGGCCTGCTCGACCTTGAGGATGTGGTGCGGGTCGTCCGTCGCCACCCAGACGGTGATGGTGCCGCCGCCCTGCGGGGCGTCACGGGTGAGCTTGATGGCCTCCGTGTCGTTGACGTCCTCGGTCTCACCCTTCTTGGACTCGCTGTCGCTCTGGTCGTCGCCGATCTGGTCGAGCAGTCCGTTGAGGTCGCAGAACGAAGCGAAGCTCTGGTCACCCTCGGGCAGCTGCACCCACTTGTCGCCCACGGTGGAGATGATCTGATCGGCCGCCTCTCCGGCCTGGGCCTGCCAGAACTCCTCGTCCGGCTTGAACCAGGAGGTGTCATCAAGCGTGACGACCTGGGCCGAGCCCGAGTCGCCGCGAGAGACCGTGCCGGTGCAGTCGCCATCGGTCGTCAGCGAGAGGTCGAGCCCGATCTCGTTGTCCTGCTGGTTGACCGAACCCTCCATGTGGACGGCCTCGACGGCCTGCATGTCCTTGGTCGCTTCCTTCTGGATGGTCGTGGCCGACGAGTCGGTGAAGTCGCTGCCTCCGCAGGCCGCGAGCAGGGCGAGCGCTCCGATCGCGCCCACCACATGCTTGATCCCGGTCACGACTCCTCCAGCCTGTTGGTGAGTGGCCCATGAGACCACACGGGAGGACCGACGCCGGGGGACGGGGTCAGGGTCAGGCGTCCACCAGGTCCCGTTGGCGGGCCGACTCGGGCGGGACCTCGTCGGCCTCACGCCAACCGTACCGCTCCCACCAGCGGCGCAGCGGCCCCGGCGCCCACCAGTTCCAGGAGCCGAGCAGCTTCATGGTCGCCGGCACCAGCACGGCGCGGACGATGGTGGCGTCGATGATCAGCGCGACCAGCATCCCGATCCCGATCATCTTCATGAACACGATCCCGGACAGGCCGAAGGCCCCGATCACCACGGCGAGCAGCAGCGCGGCGCTGGTGATGATCCGGCCGGTCTTCTGTACGCCGGTGGCGACCGCGAGGTCGTTGTCGTGGGTCCGGTCCCACTGCTCGCGGACACGCGAGAGGAGGAAGACCTCGTAGTCCATGGACAGGCCGAAGAGGATGGCGAGCATCAGGATCGGGTTGGTGGAGTCGAGGTAGCCCGTCGACTCGAAGCCGAGCAGGTCGGACAGGTGTCCCTGCTGGAAGATCCAGGTGACCACTCCGAAGGAGGCCGTGATCGACACGGCGTTCATCGCGACCGCCTTGAGCGGGAGCACGAGCGAGCCGAAGGCCAGGAACAGCAGCACCAGCATCACCCCGAGCACGATCAGCCCCATCCACGGGAGGTGGTCGCCCACGGAGGTGATCAGGTCGACCGTGTCCGCGGTCAGTCCGCCGACGAGCACGTCGCCCTCGGGCGGGTCGACCGCGCGCAGGTCGCGCACGATGTCCTGGGAGCCCTGGGACTGGCTGTTGCCGTCCCAGAACGCCCGCAGCAGCGCGGTGTCGCCCTCGGTCGCGACCGGCTGGACCGCGGTGATGCCGTGGACGGCTTCGACCTCGCGGGTGTACGACGTCACGTCCGCCCGGTCGACGCCGCGCAGCAGCAGGGTGGCGGTGGACTGCTCCGGCCCGAACTCGGAGTTGAGCTTGTCGGCGGCGACGTGAGCCGAGGCGTCCTCCGGCAGCACCCGGTAGTCGACGCTGCCCCACTTGGCGCCGAGGAACGGGGACGCGATCGCCAGCAGCGCCGCACTGACCACGACGACCACGACCACCGGCCTTCGCATGACGCCGTGCGCCAGTCGTGCCCACCAGCCGTGGTCGCTGTCCACGGCCACCGGACGGTGCCGACGCCAGGGCATCCGGCCGCTGTCGATCCGGCGACCGAGCAGCCGCAGCGTGGCGGGCAGCACGGTCAGGGCGGCCAGCATGGCGATGACGACGGCGGACATGCCGCCGTACCCCATGCTGCGCAGGAAGTTCTGGGGGAAGACCAGGAGCGATGACATCGCCGCGGCGACGGTCAGGCCGGAGAACAGGACGGTACGGCCCGCGGTGACCATCGTGACCCGGATCGCCTTGGTGTTCGCCTCGGGGTCGTCCAACGGCAGCCGGGACAGCTCCTCGCGGAACCGGCTGATCACGAACAGGGCGTAGTCGATGGCCAGGCCCATGCCGAGCAGGCTGATCACGTTGACCGAGAAGACCGAGACGTCGGTGACGGTGGTGAGCAGCCGGACCACGGCGAGCGAGCCGACGACCGCGAGCGCTCCGACCAGGGCCGGCATGGAGGCGGCTACCAGGCTGCCGAAGATCAGCAGCGCGAGCAGGATCACCACCGGGAGCGAAACCAGCTCAGCGCGTTCGAGGTCCTCGGAGGTGAGGTCGTTGACGTCGCCGTAGACCGCGAAGGACCCGGCGATGTCGGTGTCGAGCTGCTGGGACTGCAGTGCCGGCTCCACCTCGTCCCAGTTGTCGAGCAGGGCGTCCTGGCTGTCGCCCCTCAGCGAGATCTGGACCTGGACCGCGTGCTGGTCGTGGCTGACCAACCCGGGACTGTGGGCGTCGTAGGGGGAGACGACGGCGCTGGTGGTGCCCCCAGGAATCTGGTCGATCGTCCGCTGGACCTCGGCCCGGAACTCCGGCGACTGCGCGGTGAGCTCGTCGCTGGAGTAGATCGCCACCGCGTCGACGGTCCGGTTGCCGAAGGTCTCGCGCTCGAGCGTCAGCTCGCGCGCCGACTGGCTGTCGGGATCGTCGAAGCCGCCCTGGGCCAGGTGGTCGAACACCCCGAAGCCGTAGGCCCCGGCGCCGATGACCAGCGCCAGCCCGGCCAGCAGGATCGCCAGCGCCCGCCGGGCCACGAAAGCCCCCCACCGGTCCATCATGGCGTCTCCTCGAATTCGGAGTGAAACTGTGTCAGACTTGTGAACGGCGTAAACAGTAAACACTGTAAACATCGGCTGTCAAGGGAGGGACTCGGGTGGCAGAAGCGTCAGTCCAGCCCACCCGGCGGGAACGGCAGCGCGAGGCGACGTACGCCGAGATCGTGAGCGTCGCCCGGACCCTGCTCGCGGAGGGCGCCGAGCTCTCCCTGCGCGCCGTGGCCGGCCGGATGGGGATGACCGCCCCGGCGCTGTATCGCTACGTCGCGAGCTACCAGGAGCTGGTCGACCTGGTCGCGTTCGAGATCGACAAGGCGGCGACCGGGGGGTTCCGCGACGCAGCCGCGCGGCAGCCCGACGACGACCCGGCCGGGCAGCTCCTGTGCGCTTCGGTGGCGTTCCGCCGATGGGCCCTCGGCAACCCCCGCGAGTTCTCCCTGGTCTTCGCCAACCCGATCGCCGTCGGCGCCTGCGTGCGGCGAGAACTGCTCACCTCCGCCACGTCGGGACACTTCTTCAACGCGTTGCTGGTCCGGGTCTGGGAGAAGTACCGGTTCCCCCACCCCGAGCTGTCGGAGCTCGAACCGGCCGTCGCCGGGGCGCTCGAGGAGCCGTTGTTCCCGATCGACCTGTCGCTGCTTCCCGACGACCACCGCGGCCTGCTCTGGGTGTTCATGAACGCCTGGGCGGCGCTCTACGGAGTCGTGACCCTCGAGGTCTTCGGTCACCTCGACCCGAGGATCATCGAGAGCGGCGCGATGTTCACCGCGATGGTCCACGAGTGGATGCCGCGGCTCGGCATGGTCGACGAGCAGGAGCGGCTCCGGGCCCTCCTGGCCTCAGAGCTCACCCGCTAGCAGCTCGTCCACCCAGGCCGGCACCAGCGTGCCGGCCGGTCCCTCCCGGGACTCGTCGAAGTCCCCGGAGACGTCGCTCGCGACCAGGTTGAGCTCGACCGTGCGGGCGCCCCCGCCGGCGGCGAACTGTACGAAGGCCGCCGCCGGGTAGACGACACCCGAGGTGCCGATTGCCACGAACAGGTCGGCCTGGTGCAGCGCCTCGAAGATCCGGTCCATCTCGTAGGGCACCTCGCCGAACCAGACGACGTCCGGGCGCAGCTCGGTGACCCCGCACCTCGGGCAGGGCGGGTGGTCGCCGAGGTCGCCGGTCCAGGGCGTCCGCTCGTGGCAGGCGCGGCACAGTGCGGACCGGAGCTGTCCGTGCATGTGCAGGACCCGGGTCGATCCGGCCCGCTCGTGCAGGTCATCGATGTTCTGGGTGACGACGAGCAAGCCGTCACCGAGGTGCTCCTCGAGCCGGGCCAAGGCGAGGTGGGCCGGGTTGGGCTCGACCCCTGCGATCGCGGCCCGGCGGGCGTCGTAGAACCGGTGCACGACCGCGGGCTGCAGGTCGAACGCGTCCGGCGAGGCGACGTCCTCGACCCGATGGCCCTCCCACAAGCCGTCGGCGTCGCGAAACGTCGGCACGCCGCTCTCGGCGGAGATGCCGGCACCAGTCAGGACGACGACCCTCACTGCTGCGCCTGACGAGCGGCTGTCAACCGCTCCCGATCCCGATCCGTCCCAGCAGTCCGCGGCGGGGCTTGGGCATGACGTCGGCCACCGGCGACGGCATGGCGTCGCGCGTGTTCTTCAGGGCCTTCCGGCCGTGCCGGCGTACGGCCTTCGTCCCGCCCTTGGCTGCCTCGGCGACGTCCTTGCCCCGGCCCTTGAACGCCTTGCCGCTCTCGTTGACGGGATGTTTGACGCCCCGCGGCACGAGCAGCCGGGCGGACCGGGTGAACAGCCGGCGGGCCAGCATCAGGATCGGAATGCCGAGCGGGAGCAGGATGATGGTCACGCACAACAGGCCCCCGACGAGGCCGAGCAGCCCGGCCAGGATCCACAACAGGCCAGCGGCCATCCAGCGCAACGGCTTCATATCGGGCTCCCTCCCCGCCAGTGCGTTCCACTCTGGACAGTGCCCAAATTCGCCGGGGATATCCGGGTCTGGCCACCGAACGGCTCAGTAGTACCAGGGGTACGGCGACCAGTCGGGTTCCCGTTTCTCGAGGAACTGGTCGCGACCCTCCTGGGCCTCGTCGGTCATGTAGGCCAGACGCGTGGTCTCGCCTGCGAACAGCTGCTGGCCGACCAGTCCGTCGTCGATCAGGTTGAAGGAGTACTTCAGCATCCGCTGCGCGGTCGGTGACTTGCCGTTGATCTTCCGGCCCCACTCCAGCCCCTGCGCCTCCAGCTCGTAGTGCGGCACGACCTTGTTGAGCGCGCCCATCCGGTGCATCTGCTCGGCGTCGTACTCCTCGCCGAGGAAGAAGATCTCGCGGGCGAACTTCTGGCCGACCTGGCGGGCCAGGTAGGCCGACCCGAAACCGCCGTCGAAGGAGCCCACGTCGGCGTCGGTCTGCTTGAAGCGGGCGTGCTCGGCGCTGGCCAGGGTGAGGTCGCAGACCACGTGCAGGGAATGGCCGCCGCCGGCCGCCCAGCCGTTGACCAGGCAGATCACGACCTTCGGCATGAACCGGATCAGTCGCTGGCACTCCAGGATGTGCAGCCGCCCGAGGCGGGCCTGCTCGGCGGGGGTCCGGGCGTCGGTGGTGTCCCCGCCGGTGCCGTCCTCGTACTGGTAACCGGTCCGCCCGCGGATCCGCTGGTCACCGCCGGTGCAGAACGCCCACTTGCCGTGCTTCTCGCCCGGACCGTTGCCGGTCAGCAGGACGCAGCCGACGTCGCTGGAGGTACGCGCGTGGTCGAGCACGCGGAGCAGCTCGTCGACGGTGTGCGGACGGAACGCGTTGAGCACGTCCGGACGGTCGAAGGCGATGCGGACCGTGCCGTGAGCCTTCGCCCGGTGGTAGGTGAGGTCGGTCAGGTCCTCGAACCCGGGCACGGGGTCCCAGGCCTCGGGATCGAACGTCTGGGACACCCCGACGATGGCGCTCATCCGGGGCCCCTGCGGAATCGGGAGCGAAGCGAGTGATTTCGTGGGGTGGTTCTCATGACGACGAACGCTATCCGGCGGCGGAATCCGGCGACGCGGCCCTGTGTTGCACCCGACATGGCACTGACAGGCACCTACACACCGAGCCCCTCCGAGTGGGTCCGCGACCAGGTGGAGAAGTACGAGGCCTCCGGCGGGGCCGAGGGCAACGAGATCATGGGTCTGCCGATCGTCGTGATCACCTCGCGCGGCGCGAAGAGCGGCAACCTGCGCAAGAACCCGGTGATGCGGGTCGAGCACGACGGGGTCTACGCCGCCGTCGCCTCCAAGGGCGGTGCACCGGAGCACCCCGAGTGGTACTACAACCTGGTCGCCGATCCTCACGTCGATCTCCAGGACGGCCCGCAGCCGAGCTCGTACGTCGCCCGGATCGTCACGGGTGAGGAGCGGGCCGAGTGGTGGAAGCGCGCGGTCGCGGCCTTCCCGAACTACGCGGAGTACCAGACGAAGACCGACCGCGAGATCCCGGTGTTCGTGCTCGAGCCCGCCTGACCGACCAAGCCGATAGTCCGGAACGTTTCGCACCCGACCGCGGGGGATGGGGCTGCGGATCGTTCCGGACTATCCGGTTGGTTGCCCGATGGAGAGCGCGAGGCCGGTGAGGTGGCCGAGCCGGGCGAGCTCTGAGTCGAGGAACTCGGGGCCCCCGCGACGCGCCATCACCACGATCTCGTCGTCGTCGATGCGGGTGGCGCAGGCGAGATTGACGTCGTCCTCGGCCTCGAGCCGGGTCGTCCGGTCGAGCGGTACCCAGGGCACGTGGTCGGGCGCGGCCTCGCTCGCGTGCAGCACGCCGTCGTGGCGATGGACGCGGGCGCCCCAGTCGCAGCGGAAGACCACCGGCAGCAGGTCGACCAGCCGGTCGAGCGCGCGCTCGGGATGGGCGGTCAGGTCCTCGACCGCCTCGAGGTCGAGGAACAGGTTGCCGCCGGCGGCGTACCGGCTGATCCACAACACGCGCACGCCGTCGAGAGCGGTGCAGGCAGACACGATCGAGTCCGGCAGCGCGCCCGGCACCGTCTCCAGAAGTACGTCGTCGATGGCGACACCCTCGTGCCCCTTCTCGATGATCTCGATGGCCTCGATGTCACCGCCCGCCTCACCGATCGCGCTCGCGAGCCGGCCCAGCGAACCGGGCACGTCAGGCAGCTCGACGCGCAGCAGAAAAGGCATGGCTCGAGCCTAGGGACCCGACTCCCCACGGGCGGCCCGCAACCGCTGACTGAGACCGGTGGCGCGCTGGGCGTGAGTGCTCACCGCCGCCCGGACGGCTGCTTCGGAACCGACCACCCGCACCTGCTCCTGCGCGCGAGTGACGGCGGTGTAGAACAGCTCGCGGGTGAGCAGCCGTGAACCGGCGTCGGGCAGGAGCACGGTGACCCGGCGTGCCTGGCTGCCCTGGCTCTTGTGGATGGTCATCGCGTGCATCGTCTCGACCTGGTCGAGACGGCCGGTCGCGAAGTCGTGCAACCCGCCCGAGCCCGAGATCCACGCCCGCAGCCGGCCGTCTTCGCGCAGCACCGCAGCGCCGGTCTCGCCGTTGTAGAGCTGCAAGGTGTAGTCGTTGGCGGTCACCAGCAGCGGCCGGCCGACGTACCACTCCCCCCGGATCTCCTGGCCGGTCTCCTCGGCCAGCCAGCGCTCGACGCGCCGGTTCCAGTGCCGGACGCCGTGGGGTCCTTCGCGGTGTGCGCACAGCAGGCGGTGCTCGTCGAGCGCCCGGATCGCTCCTTCGGCGTCGCCGGCCTCCGCCGCGCGGCGAACGGCGAGGGCTGCGGCCACGGCGTCGTCGTGCAGCACGGCCTCGGGCTCGTCGGTCTCGACGAACTCGACCTCGTCGGAGTCGGCGCGCAGCGCGTCGATCACGGCGTCCCCGTCGCCGGCGCGGAGCGCTTCGGCCAACGTCTTGATCTGGCCGGCGGAGCGGAAGTTGTGGCTGAGCGAGACGACCGGCGAGTCCGGGTCGCCCTCGTAACCCGCGACGAGGTCGGACAGGACGGCACCGGCGCCGACCGATGTGAGCTGGCGCGGGTCGCCGGCGAGTACCAGCCGCGACTGCGGCCGCACCGCCTCCAGCAGCCGGGCCATCATGGTGAGCTCGACCATCGATGACTCGTCGACGACGATCAGGTCGTACTTCAACCGGTTCACGCGGTCGTGACGGAATCGCGTGGCGTTGTCACGACGCCAGCCGAGCAGGCGGTGGAGGGTCATCGCCTCGACCCGTCCGACCCGCTTCCGGTCCTCGGTGGCCAGCTGTCCGAGCTCGGTCTCGACGGCCTCCTGCAGCCGCGCGGCAGCCTTGCCGGTCGGGGCCGTCAGCGCGACCGAGAGTCGGTCACCGTGGTGGTCGGCCTGGTCGGCCAGCAGAGCGAGCATGCGGGCGACGGTCGTGGTCTTGCCGGTGCCGGGACCGCCGGTGATCACGGTCGTCCACTGGCGGACCGCGCGCACCGCGGCTTCGAGCTGCTCCTCGCTTGTCCGTCCGGGCCGGATCCGCTCCACAGCGGCGGAGAGTGCGGCCTCGTCGACGTCCGGTGATGGCTGGGCGGCACGCTCCACGAGGTCGTCGCAGACCTGGGTCTCGAGCCGGTGGTAGCGGTCGAGGTAGAGCAGGTCGTGCTCCCAGCGGATCACGCCCTGGTCGAGGAGCGGCGAGGCCTCGACGACCGTCCGCCACTCCTCGGGAGGTGGCCAGTCGAGGTCGAGGTCGGGAGCCAGTCGCGCGGCCGTGGCGAGGTCGAGGCACACCGAGCCGCGGCGCACGGCGCGGACGGCGAGCGCCACCGCCAGCAGCACGCGCTCGTCGTGCTCGCCTCCGAGCACACCGACGCGGGTCGCGACGTGAACGTCGGACGCGGTGAGCAGGGTGGCGGCGTTGAAGCACTCCAGCAGGCCGCCGGCTCCGGTAGCGAACCGCCAGTCGAGCTCGCCGGCGGGTTCGAACAGCTCGGTCACGTCACCGCCCCCGTCGTCACCCTGCCGTCGAGCAGGTCAGACAGTTCCTCGACGAGAGCGATTGGCGGTCGCCACGAGAAGACCCCGCACGGGTGACCGTCGATGATGGGGGTATCAGGGCCGCACATGCCGCGCAGGTAGAGGTAGAGCACGCCACCCAGATGGCGCTCGGGATCGTACGCGGGCTGGCGCCACCGCAGGAACCGGTGGAGTACAGCGACGTACAGCAGCGCCTGGAGGGGGTAGTCGGAGTGGCCCATCGCGTCGGCCAGTGCCGGGGGACGATAGTTGTAGGCGGTGAGCGCCTCGTCTATCGGCCCGAGCCAGTTGGTCTTGTAGTCGACGACGAAGTAGCGGTTACCGGCGCTGTCGGGCACGCGCAGCACGACATCGACTGACCCGGTCAGGTATCCGCGCAGGCTCTGCTCGGCCAGCCCACCCACGAGTGCGTCGGCGTAGGCACCCACCGGGTCGTGCGCGGCGAGGTGGCGGCGCAACAGGGGCGCCAGGTCACCGAGGCGAACGTCGGGAGCCAAGCGGCCTCGGTCGCCACCGGACAGCGGGAGCTCGAAGTCCATCTCGCGCAGTCGGTCGCCCAGCGGGATCTCCCGCAGGGTGGTGCCGACGAGCGGACCGAGCGGGGAGTCGCACACGGCGACGAGAGCGTCGACGAGCTCCCCCCGATCGAGGTCGACCGGCCACCAGCCGAGCTGGTCGTCGATGTGGCCGAGCAGCTCGGCGCGCAGGTCGGGTGCCTGCGGGTCGGTGTGCTCGAGCACGGCGTGCACCAGAGAGCCGAACGTCGCACCCACGGGCAATCCAGCCATGGGCGACGCAATGTAGGTCGAGCTCGGTGAGACGACGTCTGCGGCTACCGCCGTCACCTCCTCGTCGTCCTTGGCCGCCACCTCGGGTTCGCTGGTGACTGCGCCGGCTGGGCCGGTGGCGACCTCGACCTTGCTCAGCGCGGAGTAGGAGGTGCGTCGCCACGATGCGTCCACCGCACGGGTGAAGCGCCGGGCACCGAGGTCGGGAGCGTCCGGCCGCGGCGGGTCGGCGCCCGAGTCGGCGTGCAGCGCAGGCTCCGGGGTCGGGCCGCCGCGGTCGCGCCACTCGGCGAAGAGCGTGACCACCTCGTCGTCGGTCGGTACGCGCGGGGTGTCGGGCACGTCGGTCGCGCCGGCGTCGCGCATCAGCATCCGATGGAGCGGGGAGGCCACGGCGTTCTTGGTCGGCGCCCACCAGCAGACGACCTGGGACTTGGCGCGGGTGACGGCGACGTACAGCAGGCGCAACCACTCGCCGGCTTCCTCTTCCTGCCAGCGACGACAGTGGTCCTGCCAGTCGGCGCCGCCGCCGCCGACGTTGACACAGCGCTGCCCGTCGTCGTCATGGAACAGGGGGCGGGTCGGCTTGGGCACGAAGCGGTCGGCCACGGCGGGGAGGTAGACGATGGGGTACTCCAGGCCCTTGCTCGCGTGGATCGTCACGAGCTGCACCGCCGCGGCGTCGGAGTCGAGGCGGCGGGTGCGTTCGGCGCCGCGGCCGGCCCGACCCTCGGTGACCTGCTCGCGCAGCCAGGTCAGCAGGGATACCAGGCCGAGGCGTTCGGTGAGGGTGACCTCGTGCAGCGCCTCGCCGATGTGGACCAGGTCGGTGAGCCGGCGCTCGCCGCCGACCTCGGCCAGCACTCGCGCGGGCAGGCCCGCGACGCTGGCGGCCTCCACGACGGCGGCGATGCCACGGGTACTGAACAGCTCCGACCATCCACGGAGTGTGTCGGCGACCTGATCGGTGAGTTCCTCGCCGCCGGCGTCGAGCTCGGTGGCGCTGTTACCGAAGAAGCAGGTGAGCGCGGCCGCCCGGACCCGGAGGCTGCGGTGGGGTTGCTCGAGCGCCTCGAGCAGGCTCAGCCACTCCACCGCGGCCGGCGTCGCGAACACGCTGCCGCCACCGGCGATCACCGCCGGGACTCCGACTTCCCGCAGCGCTTCCCTGGCGTCCGCCAGGTCGGCGTGGCGGTAGCTGATCACGGCGATGTCACGCGGGCGGATCGGCTCACCGCAGTACGTCGCGCCGGACGCGAGCAGACGGCGCACGTCGAGCGCGAGGTCGCGCGCGATGTGGGGGCGGACCTGCCCGACGGTGAGGGTGCCGCTACCGCGCTTGTTGAAGGTCTCGCGACGGACGACCCGGACCCGGAACGGCGCGGACGACGGCGCACCGGACAGGCGCGTGCCTTGGTGGTGGGCCTCGACATCCCGGACCACGATCCGCTCGTCGCCGAGCGCGGCGCCGGCGAGCAGTCGCTGGAAGGAGTCGATCAGCGGTGCGTCGCTGCGCCAGTTGACGGAGAGCGTCTGCTGGGTGGCGGTGGTCTCGGCGGCCTGGAGGTACGTCGTGACGTCACCGCCGCGGAAGGCGTAGATGGCCTGCTTCGGATCGCCGATCAGCACCATCGTGGCGTGACCGAGGAAGGCCCGCTCCAGGACCTTCCACTGCACCGGATCGGTGTCCTGGAACTCGTCGACGAGCACGATCTTCCAGCGGCCGCGCATCCTCTGGCTGGCCGCGCCGTCGGGCTCGGCGAGGGCGTCCTTGAGCTGGCTGAGGAGGTCGTCGTAGGAGAGGATCCCGAGCCGGCGCTTGCGACGCTCGACCTCGTCGCGAACCTTGACCGCGAAGCTCACCCGCCGGCCCACCGGCGTCGTCCGGTCCTCGCCGGCGGGCTCGAGCCTGGCCTGGGAATCGTTGACGGCGGTGCGGGCGATCGTCATCGCCTCGTCATGGGAGAACACCGGACCGTCGTCGTCGAACGCGAAGGCGCGCAGGTAGAGGTCGTCGACGGTCTCCCTGATCAGGTCATCGAGGTCCTCGACCAACCGGGCGCGCGAGTCGGTGTCGCCGGCGACTCCGAGCGAGTCGAGGACCATGGAGCAGAACTGGTGCGTGGTCGCGATGGTGGCTGCGTCGAAGCCGACCAGGGCCTCGGTCACGCGCCGGTGGCCCAGCCGTCTCTGGTCCTCCTCCCAACCGCGCAGGAGGCGGACCAGATCGGATTCCTCGACCTGGGCGTCGTCGAGCAGAGCCCGTGCAGCGGGATCGTCGCTGAGCACCCGCTCGGCCTCGACCAGCTGGGCCCGGACCCGCTCGCGGAGCTCCTGACTGGCGGCGCGGCCGAACGTGACGACCAGCATCTCCTCGAGTCGCGCGTGGCCCTCGGCGACGTAGCGGGTGACCAAGGCCCCGATGGTCCACGTCTTGCCGGTGCCGGCACTGGCCTCGAGCAGGACGGTGCCGGAAGGAAGCTCGCCGGTGATGTCGAAGGGCTCCATGTCCATCACGGTCTTGATCGGCTCGCTCACAACGGGCCGACCCTCTCGGCACCGGTGAGGAGCGGCTCCCAGATCGTCCACGCGTGGTCGGGAAGCCCGGCGGCGATCAGGTCCTCGAGAGGCGCGCCGGTGCCGAAGACCCGCCGGTGGTAGGGGTCGGCGTCCTCTCCCTCGATGCCGAACGTGTGGTGGGGGTCGGTCTCCCACTCCCGCCGCGCTGCCAGTTCCGGCGGCGCGTCCTGACCCATCAGCTCGCGGGCGTGGGCGTCGGCCCAGGCCGCGCCGGTGGCGATCGGCACCGGCAGCGGCTCGGTCATGCCCCGGTCACGCAGCTCTACCAGCTGGCGCAGCCAGTCGGCCGCCCGGTGGTCGAGCGGGCCGGACAGCGCTCGCTTCGGACCGGCTCGTTCGCGGCCAACGGCATGGGCGGTCCAGTGCTCGTCGGGCCGGCCGGCGGCGAGCGCGAGCAGGTCGACCCAGGTGCGGAGACGCTGCTTGGGCTTGAGCCGGGAGTAGCCCAGCGACACGATCCGGTTGCCGTAGACGTTGGCGACGGTGCCGGTGAGCCGGCGACCGTTGCCGAGATCGACGTCCACGTCGACCGATCGACGGTCGCCGTCACGCAGGTCGACGGTGCGCGCCCAGAGCTTCTGGCACTCCTCGGTCACACCGCGCAGCGCAAGCTCACCCAGACCACCGGGCGGAAGAGTGCCACGCAGCTGTTCGGCCGTCATCACAGCGACGGGGTCCCGTCCCGCGAGCACCTCGCGCAGCAGGTGGTCGCCGACCTGCCAGACTTCCAGTGCGTTGAGGGTCACGGGGATGGCGTCGGCCAGCTCATCGGGCTCGAACGGCGTCGACACCTCGAGGCGGCCACGGAGGAAGGCACGCACGGGGTGCTGCAGGAATGACTGGAGGTCGGCGAGCGAGACGTCCTCCAACGGTCGCTCAGGGAGCCGCCCGGTGAGGAGTCGCTGCGGCTGCCGGCGCGGGGCCCAGGTCGCCCGCGCTCCGGCGAGGGCGGCGCCGTCGAAGCTGAACGGCCTGAGGGCAGGTCCACCCAGCTCGCCGCCACGCCACTCGGAGGGGTCGCGAGCGGGGTCACCCTGCTTGAAGTTGCGGGCGTCGTAGGACTGGAGCGGGTGGCGGGTCAGGATCCGCTGGCGCACGGGGGCGGCGGTGGTGCGGTCGGCGGCGTCCAGGATCTCGCCCAGGGGTACGGCGGGTGGCCGACGGGCGCCGGAGTGCTCGTTGGCGCCGGTGTAGGTGATGATGACGTGCTCGCTGGCGGCAAGCAGCGCGTCCAGCAGCAGCTGGCGGTCCTCGCTGCGGGCGTCGCGCTCCCCGGTATGGGGCCGACGGCCGAGCACGTCGTCGCCGTCGACGACCGCGGCGCGCGGGAAGACCCCGTCGTCCAGCCCGACCAGGCAGACCACGCGGTGCGGGACCGACCGCATCGGGACCATCGTGCATACGGTGAGCGTGCCGGTGCGGAAGTTGGCGCGGGTGGGTCGTCCGGCCAGTCTCGACTGGAGCATTGCCCGCACGTCAGGCAGCCGGAGCTCGACCCCACGCTGGTCGGACGACGCGGCGGCGCGAGCCAGCTCACGCTCGAACTGCGGGATCTGCCACCCATCGTCGGCGGGCGCGTCGGTGAGGGCGCGGACGCCTGCTCGCAGGCTGCCGGTCCAGTCCTCGACGGTAGTCGCGCCGCGCAGCGCGGACAGGCAGGAGGCCAGCCGGTCGAGGAACTCTGCGAGCCGGCCGGCGAGGTCGATCTCGTTGCTGCCGACGTCGTCGAGCGGGAGACCGCGGCCGAGGTGGCGGTGGTCGTCACCGCTCATGGCCACGCCGAGGAGGATCCGGTCGAGTCCGGTCCGCCAGGTGTTGTGCTCGAACCTCTCCATCTCGAACTGCGACCTGGCTTCGCGGTCGATCCCCCACCGGACACCCGCCTCGGCCACCCATCGGCTCACCCGGTCGAGCTCGTCGTCGGTGAACCAGAACCGGTGCCGGCAGGCCTCGGTCGCGGCCAGGTCGAGCACGTCGGAGGCGGTGGCCCGCCCGCCGCTGAGCTCGAGGAGGGTGCCGGCGACGGCGAGCAGCGGGTTCGTGCTGGAGAGGGCTCGGTCAGCGAGCTTGACGCGGAGCTGATGGGCCGGATGTCCCTCGCCCGGCCCGCCCCCTGCGGACGCGAGCCCGAACCCGGCCGAGATCAGTGGCGCGAACGTCTCGATGTCGGGGCACATCACGAGGATGTCGCGCGGCTCGAGCGTGGGGTCGTCCTGGAGGAGCCCGACCAACACCTCACGCAGGACGTCGATCTGGCGTGCGGACCCGTGGCAGGCATGCACCTGGAGGCTGCGATCGTCATCGGCGAGGTGGCGGTCGGCCCGCTCGGCGACGGTCGGGGCACGGTTGGCGCTGATGTCGGCCTGGAGCCAACCCAACAACGTGTGGGGGGTCTCGACAGGCTCGGCCACCGTGTGGTCACTGCCAGAGACTGAGTCCAGCATCCGCCGGAGCTCGCGGGTGTCGCGGCCGAGCGACGCAAGCAAGGGATGACCGACGAGCTCGGCGGACGAGTCATCGATCCGCGGCACCGGTCCGCCGATGCCGGCCAGGTCGTCCCACAGACGGGGCGATGGCTGGGGCAGCCAGACGTGCACCTCCCGGCTCTCGCCCAGCGCCTCCAGCAGCTCGACCTCGGTGACCGGGAGTCGGGTATGGCCGAAGAGCGACAGCCGCGACGGCAGGTCCAGCCCCTCTCCTCCCCCGCGCAGGCGAGCGAGGGTGTCGGCGTGTCGGACGTCGGGCGGCGGCTCGTCGACGCAGCCGACCAGGCGCCGCCAGAGCTCGGCCTGCCACAGCAGGTCGGGGTCGAGGGGGCCGCCGGCACCGTCGGTGTCTCGGCCCTCGCGCCAGTCGGACACCAGCGTGGGCCGCTGGACGGCGTAGGACGCGAGGAGGCCGGCCAGCCGACGGGCCACGGAATAGCGGCGGTTGCGTCGCAGCAGCCCGTCTTCGCCGTCGAGACCGTGGCCGAGGTGGGCAGCGAGGGGCGCGCACCAGGGCTCGCCGAGGCTGGCGTCGATGACTGCCAGCAGTGGCCAGACGAGACGATCGGGGTCCCAGGGGTCGTCGCGGTCGCGGTCGCGGTCGAGGAGCATCGAGACCAGGGAGCGGGGGTTGAGGAAGCGGACGCCGGCGCAGACCCCGTCACCGCCCGAGGACGACGTACCCAACCGGTGGGAGAGGCGCTGGGTCAGCCACCGCTCCACGCCCTT
>DASSJR010000377.1:0-2269 GCA_035691135.1 Nocardioides sp.
GCCACGCAGCTGTTCAGTGCTGTCATCGACTTCTTCGGAGCCCTCGCCTGAGCACGCTCGGTCGGCTGCGGCCACCGGCCGATCCCGACATCGGCCGGCACCTGCTGCGCGACGAGGGCGAGGTCATCGTCGACGTTGTCCACCACCACCCGGTGGCCTACGCCGTGCCGTTGCTGGAGTCCGCGCTCGCCGTCCTGATGCTCGCTCTGATGTCCGTGGTGCCGGTGCAGATCTCGTCGGTCCCGCTGGTCGTGGCGTTGGCCTTGTTCGCGCACGCAGGGTGGGGTACGGCGCGTGAGAAGCGCGACAGATTCGTCATCACCAACATGCGCGTGTTCCGCATCCACGGGGTGCTGTCGCAGCGGCTCGCCACCATGCCGCTGCACCGGATCCTCGACATCACGGTCATCAAGCCCTTCCACGGACGGCTCCTCGGGTTCGGCCACTTCGTGTTCGAGTCCGCCGCCCAGGAGCAGGGGCTGCGCGAGATCCGGTACGTCGGCCGGCCCGACGAGCGCGACCTGGCGATCCAGCGGGTGGTGCAACGGTCCGGGCTGCGCGGTCCCCGGGTCGTCAACTGATGGGCCGAAACTGATGGGCCGAAACTGATGGGCCTGCCCTTCGACCCGATCGACGAGGCCGCGCGGCAGTGGGGCCACCGGTGGGAGGGCGTACCGGCCATGCATGCCGTGACCTCGTTGATGCGTGTCCAGCAGCTGGTGATCGGCCGGCTCGACGCCATCCTCAAGCCGCACGGGCTCACGTTCGCCCGCTACGAGGCGCTGGTGCTGCTGGTCTTCTCCTCACGCGGCTCGTTGCCGCTGGGCAAGATGGGGGAGCGGCTGCAGGTGCATCCCACCTCGGTCACCTCGATCGTGCGCCGCCTGGAGGCGTCGCGGCTGGTCGTACGCCGCGCACATCCGGAGGACGGCCGGGCCGTGCTCGCGGAGATCACCGACGCCGGGCGCCAGCTCGTCGAGGTCGCCACCCGCGACCTGGTCGGGGCCGACTTCGGCCTCGGCGTCCTGGGTGACCCCGAGCTGCGCGAGCTGTCGGAGCTGCTTCGCCCGATCCGCCGCGCCGCCGGCGACTTCTAGCGGCCGTTCTCGTGCCAGGCGTCGACGTGGAAGGTCTGGCCGCGGATTGCCGCCGCGCCAGTGCTGGCCAGGAACAGGACGGCATTGCCCACGTCGCGGACGGTGCCGGTGGGAGCGCTGCGGGTCCTGGTCAGCAGCGGACCGGAGCTCCGGTCGATCTCCACCCTCAGGCCGGACCGCTGGGGCTTGACCAGCCGCGCGGTCACGCTGTTGACCCGCACTCCGGAGCGCGACCACTCCGAGGCGAGCCGTCGGGTTCGGCCGGCCAGCTCGTGGCGGGCGTGCTCGCCGTGCGCGAGCGCCAGCCACTGCTCGGCACTCGGCATGTTGACCACGACCCCGCCGCCGTACATCGAGCTCTGGCCCAGCCGGAAGCGCAGCCGGTGGGTGAAGGCGAACGGTCCCACCAGTCCGAGCTGGACGGCGTGGCCGATGAACTGCCGCTCGGTGTCGTCCGCGTCGGCCGGCATCACCGGAGGCGCGTTGTTGACGAGGATGTCGAGGGGGCCGACCCGCCCGGCGACCGCGGCCACCGAGTCGCGATCCATCAGGCGGAGCTGGTCGTAGCCGAACCGGCTGAGGTCGGCGTCGTAGTAGGCCCGGAGGTACTGGTTGCCGGTGACGGTCACCTGGGCTCCGGCGTCGGCGAACGCGTGAGCGACGTACAGGCCCATGCCGCGGGTTCCACCGGTGATGAGCACCCGGCGCCCCGAGAAGTCGTACGACGGTTCGCGCATCCTCGTTCCTTCCGCGCGTCCCCGAGGAGCCGTGGGGACCGCGACATTCTGGCATGGGCGGATGGGGCTTCCCCGACTGGCCCGATTTAGTTGGACGTCCTACTATTTGGTCATGGTCCCCTCGAATCCGGCCGGTGAATCGGCACGATCCCGCTGGCAGTCCCGCTACGAGAAGTCGCGGGTCCGCGACGCCGACTTCACCACCCTGAGCGGGGTCGAGGTCGAGCCCGCCTACGGCACGGACTCCTCGGAATGGCCCGGTGAGTTCCCGTTCACGCGCGGCCTCTACCCGACCGGCTACCGCGGGAGGACCTGGACGATCCGGCAGTTCGCCGGCTTCGGCAACGCCAGGCAGACCAACGAGCGCTACCGGATGATCCTGGGCCGGGGTGGCGGCGGCCTCTCGGTCGCCTTCGACATGCCGACCCTGATGGG